>DATGKM010000001.1:0-7895 GCA_035294665.1 Bryobacteraceae bacterium
ATCCGGACGGGCGAATTCATCCTGCGCACCGGTTCCGTGCCCGTACGGGACCTGTTTTCGTTTTCGCGTGCTGGCGATCCGTGGTTCGCGTGGGAATGGTTAACTGATGTCATATTCGCCCGCTTGCATGCCTGGGGCGGACTCGAAGCGGTCGCCGCGCTGGGCATGCTGGTCCTCTGCGGTTCCGCAGCCATTGTTTTTGCCTGGCTCCTGAGCCGGGATAACGGGCTATGGGTCTCGCTCGCGGTGACTCTGGCCGTTGTAAGCGCATCCACAGTGCACTACCTCGCCCGCCCTCATATTTTCTCGATATTGCTGTTCCCTTTATCGCTGTGGATTCTGGACTCAGACCTGCGCAGGCCAGGTCCTTGGGTATGGATTTTGGTTCCTCTTTCGGCTCTTTGGGCCAATCTGCACGGCGGGTTTGTGGGCTGGCTCGCCAGCCTCGCTCTGCTGCCGCTGGTAATGGTGGTCGAAAGGAACTGGACCAAGTTCATTCGCTATACCAAGCTCACGGCCCTCTGCATCGCATCTACTCTGGTGAATCCGTATGGGTGGCGCCTGCACCAGCATATCGTCGAATATCTTGGCTCGTCCTGGATTCTGGATAACGTTAACGAATTTCAGTCGCCACGCATCCGGTCCGAAAATATGCTGGTTTTCGCGGCGATTCTGCTCATCGGCGCCGCATTGGCCGGACGGGCGCTCGCGCGCCGCGAATGGTTTGCCGGCACACTCGTGTTTCTTTGGGGGCTGGCTTCTCTCCGCTCGGCCCGCCACATTCCGTTGTATGCAGTCATAGCCGCGCCGGTAATTGCCTCCGAGCTGTCTGCCTGGTGGAGATCGGCTGCGGCCCATTCCCGGCGGGGTGGATTGGCTGGCGTCTTTTGGCTCTCGGGCCAGGAGTTAGGCCTTTCCCGCCGCCTGGGATTGTGGGCAGTTCCCCTGGCAGTACTTGCGTTGTGTATCGCGGCTCCCCAGGGAGGAATACGCGACTTTCCTTCTGCCAGCTTTCCAGTCGCCGCCGTTACTCACAATTTGGACGTGCTCGCGCCTTTAGGTCGCATGCCGCGAATTTTGACCACGGACCAGTGGGGCGATTATCTGATTTACCGGCTGTACCCGCGCCAAAGAGTCTTTTTCGATGGCCGTAGCGACTTCTATGGCCCCGGCATTGGGGGTGACTACAAGATTTTGCAGGGCGCTGGCCGGAAATGGCAGGAAGTTCTAACCCGCTACGGGTTTGAACGGGCCCTCTTACCTGCGGACTGGCCTCTGGGCAGCATTCTCGAACGCGATCCGAACTGGCAGATCGTCTATCGCGACAAGCAAGCGGTATTGTTCGCGCGCCGCCCCGGTGTAAAGAAAAGCGCGGTTTCCGCCGAATGTAGAAGCGACGGGTGAACATGCTCTGGGCATTGGTATTAACGCTGGGTTCGATTGCGGTTTTTGAGGATATCCGCAGCGGGCATATCCCCAACTGGGTGACTGTGGGCGCATTTGGCGCCGCGCTGTTGTATCACGCAATCGACAGTGGCTTATCCGGGCTCGGATTAGCTCTCCTCGGAACGCTCATCGGCTTCGGAATTTTTCTAGTCTTCTATTGTCTCGGCGCTCTGGGCGCGGGCGATATCAAGTTGATGGCCGCATTCGGGGCATTGCTCGGTCCGCACGCAGTCCTGCTCGCGGCTTTGCTGGCGGCTATCATCGGGGCCCTGCTGGCCGCCGGCGCGATGATCTGGAGCCGCCGCCCAGCCATTCCGTATGCGCCCGCTATTGTGATGGGCGCGTGGCTTGCTCTCTTGGGCAGGGGTTAAGCGATGCGGCTGGACAGGAGATTCATTGTAGTGGTCACCATCAGCCTGGGCTGGGCGTTTCTCGTCTCGGCCGTCTTCTACCATTTCGCCCGGAATTCCCTCAACCGGCGAAACGCACCCAAGCAAAAGCCCGTAGTCGTGGCGGCGAAGGCCTTGGACATAGGCGCTGTGATCAAGCCGGAAGCCCTCAAGGTCGTGGAGATGCCGGAAGAGTCCTTTCCCAAAGGCGGCTTTTCCCGGGTGGAAGACGTAGTCGACCGTCCGGTGATCAGCCCAGTGTTAGCGGATGAGCCGGTTGTCGAGGGCCGGCTGGCCGCACGCGGCTCCGGCGCCGGCGTTGCGCCTCTAATTCCTCCCGGCATGCGGGCTATTTCCGTTCGGGTCAACGATGTGATCGGCGTCGCCGGGTTCGTACTGCCCGGAACGCGGGTGGATGTTCTGGTCACAGGCCGGCCGCCCGGACGAGAAGATAGCCTCACGACCACTGTTTTGCAGAATATTACCGTGTTGTCGGCCGGGCAGATTTTGCAGGCCGATTCGAAAAGCCAGTCCATCAAAGCCGCCGTAGTCACTCTACTGGTCTCGCCCGCCCAGGCCGAAGCGCTCACGCTTGCCGACAATGAAGGACACATCCAGCTTGTGCTACGCAATTCGGCCGATCACGAGAGAGCCGAAACTTCCGGCTGGCTGACCAGCCAGCTCTACGGCCAGCCGAGACATGAGGTAACCGCCGGGATCCCAGCGGCGAGGCCGTCGCATACAGCTCCCGTGCCCGTGAAGGTCTCGAACCCAATACCTCCTCCGCGCGCGCCAGAACCGCCGGAGGGTATCCTCGTGATTCGAGGCGACCAAAAGGTTATTGAACCTGTAGGCATTCAGGGTTTAGGACAGGTCGCAGCCAAGCCGGCGGGTGGAAATCCGGCCAAACCGGCTGAGCCTCCCGCTCCCGGTCCGGGTGAGCCTACAGAAGCTGCAGCGGGGGACCCGAGATGAGAGCGCCCAATTGGTTTACCCTGGCAATCGCCTTTCTCGCCGGGGCTGCGGTCGCCCGGGCCGCAGGACCGACAGTTTCTTCCCAAGCGACTGAATTAACGCTAACCGTAGGCACGGGTGTGGTGATCGACTGTCCGGATGGCATCGCACGAATCGCCGCCAGTTCCCCCGAAATCGCCGACGCTGTGACGGCCAGCAGCAAAGAGGTTTTGTTCCATGCCCGCGCCATCGGCCGGGCTACCATGGTCATCTGGTCGAAAACGGATCAGCGCCGCACCTATAACGTAACGGTTGAGCCGAACCTGGAACCGATGCGCCGCCTGCTGCGCACGACCTTTCCGGGCGAAAAGCTGGACGTGGTAGCGAGCCAGGGATCGCTCGCCTTGATCGGTGAAGCCAGCAGCCAGGCCATCGCGGATCGTGCTCTGGCACTCGTTTCCGCTTCGGTCAAAGGCGCTGTCAGTAATATCAAGGTCGCGTCCTCCGCCGAAAACCAGGTGGTGTTGCGTGTCCGCTTCGCTGAGTTGGATCGAACTGCCGCCGCTCAGTTCGGCGTCAATCTGTTGTCCACAGGTGCGCTCAATACCATAGGCAACATTACGACCGGGCAGTATGCATCCGCTGCTCTTTCCCAGGTAGGCGGCGCCGGCGCTTCGTTTAGCCTTTCCGACATGCTCAACGTCTTCATGTTTCGGCCGGACCTGAATCTGGGAGTGTTGATTGCCGACTTGCAGCAACGCGGCCTGGTGCAGATGCTGGCGGAGCCGAACCTGGTTGCGAGCAACGGTAAAGAAGCAAGTTTCCTTGCCGGCGGCGAAATCCCGGTGCCAGTTGCGCAAGCCGGCGCCGGCACCGGAGCCATCTCGGTAACGTATCGCGAGTACGGTATCCGCCTCTCGTTTACACCCTGGATTACGCCCCAACACACGATCCGTATCCACGTCAAACCGGAGGTTTCGTCTCTCGATCAGGCCGACGGCGTCACGGCAGCCGGTTTCAACATTCCGGCGCTCACCACCCGCCGCATGGAGACGGACGTCGAGTTGGGAGAGGGGCAAAGCTTTGTAATTGCTGGCCTGCTTGACGACCGTGTCACCGAAAACCTGTCGCAGGTTCCGGGTTTGTCCCACATTC
Source organism: Bryobacteraceae bacterium (assembly GCA_035294665.1). Taxonomy (GTDB): domain Bacteria; phylum Acidobacteriota; class Terriglobia; order Bryobacterales; family Bryobacteraceae; genus PSRJ01. Next base: position 3,945 of record DATGKM010000001.1, read on the forward strand.
CCGTGCTTGGCGCGCTGTTCAAGAGCCGGTCGGAAAGTAAATCGAAAACAGAGTTGATCGTCATCGTGACTCCCTCGACGGCGCGCCCCGTAAACGGAGCGCGGCCGGATTTGGCGTGGCCCAAGCCGTTTATGGGCCCACAGAAAGAAGAGCCGAAATCCACACCATGACCATGGAAACCATGCCCGCACGGGATTTTGATTGGGCGCAGCGCCTCCGCACAGGGCCTGTTCCCGGCGGCCTGAAGGTCGAGTATCAGGAGCTGAAGTTCACGCTGCACCGCAAACTCCTGGATGCCATTAACCTTGATGCGTTAGCCACCATCGATAATGACCGGGTTCGAGCCGAGGTGCGTCAGGCGGTCCGCTCCCTCGTGGATGCCGAGCCGACTCCGTTGACGGCGTCGGAAAAATACACCATCGCCGAGGAAGTGCTGCATGAAGTGTTCGGCCTTGGCCCGCTGGAACCGCTGCTGCAGGATCCCACAATTTCCGACATTCTGGTCAATGGCGCGCGGCAAGTCTACGTAGAGCGGCGTGGTGTCCTCGAACTAACCAACGTTCGTTTTCACGACGACTCGCACTTGCTCCGGATCATCGACAAAATCGTTTCCCAGGTCGGGCGCCGGGTCGATGAGTCGAATCCGATGGTTGACGCCCGTCTCACCGATGGGTCGCGTGTCAACGCGATTATCCCGCCGCTGGCGGTTGATGGCCCGCTGCTTTCGATCCGCCGCTTCGGCACAGATAAATTGATGCCTAAGGATCTGGTAGCCAAACTGGCGTTGACTCCCGGAATGATGCAATTCTTGGAGGCAGCCGTCAAAACCCGATTAAATATTATCGTTTCGGGTGGAACCGGAGCGGGTAAAACCACTCTGCTTAACGCTCTGTCGGCTTTCATATCTCCCAAGGAGCGGATTGTCACTATTGAAGACGCAGCCGAACTGCAGCTCAAACAACCGCACCTGGCGCGGCTGGAAACCCGGCCTGCAAATCTGGAAGGACAGGGAAGCGTTCGCCAAAGGCAATTGCTCGTAAACAGCCTCCGTATGAGGCCCGATCGCATCATCGTCGGCGAGGTGCGCGGTGAAGAGGCTCTCGATATGCTCCAGGCAATGAACACCGGCCACGATGGGTCGCTCACTACCGTCCATGCCAATAGCCCGCGGGACGCCGTTTCCCGCCTGGAAGTAATGGTTTCCCTGGCGAACGCAAACATGCATCTGTCTGCCATCCGGCAGCAGATTGCTTCGGCCGTGCACATCCTGGTGCAAGCTGCGCGTCTGAGCGATGGCTCCCGCCGCGTGATCAACATCACCGAAGTCACCGGTATGGAAGTGGACATGGTCACATTGCAGGACATCTTCGTGTTCGAGAAACGGGGAGTCGCCGCCGATGGCACCGTGATGGGCCGGTTTGCCGCCACCGGAATACTTCCCAAGTGCAACGAAAAGCTGATCGCCGCCGGCATCCGCTTGCCCCCCGATCTTTTCGATGAAACTGTACCGGTAGGCCCGAAATGATCGTCTTCGTATTTGTCCTATCTCTAGCGGCCAGCCTCGCCACGTATTTGCTCCTGTCGTCCCACGCAGGACGCAAGCAGCGTAGCGCGCTCCTCCGCCGCCTGCACGGAAAGGAAGCCGGGCCGAAGGATCAGCTTAAGTCCACCGAGCCACTGCTGGTGACGATGGTAGGCGAAGTCCGCGGCGTGCTGGCAACGCGGCTCCTGGAAGGCCTAAAGCTCAAACAAGAAGCGGAACGGCTGCTCGAAACCGCGGATCTCAACTGGGGAGCCGCCGGTCTGACGCACCGGATGATTGCGGGTTTCCTCGCCGGTTTCTTCGCAGTCACGCTCGCCCTGCGGCGGGTGGAATCGTTGTGGGGCCTGGCGGGTGGCGCGCTTGTGGCGGCTCTGCCATTTCTGTACGTCCGCCGCAAAGCTCGGACGCGTATTCACAAGTTCGAGGAGCAGTTCCCGGACTGCCTGGAATTCATTGCACGGTCCATGCGCGCCGGCCATGCTTTCTCGGTTTCGCTCGATCTGGTGAATAAGGAATTCAGCGATCCGTTAGCCGCGGAATTCCGCCGCGCTTTCGAAGAACAGAATCTCGGCCAGCCCATGGAAATCGTGCTAAAGAAGCTGGGCCAGCGGATTCCGTCCATCGATGTCAGTTTCTTCGTCTCGGCGGTGCTACTCCAAAAGCGAACGGGCGGCAATCTGTCCGAACTGCTAGATAAGCTCGCCCACATTATCCGTGAGCGGTTTAAGCTGCGCGCCCGCATTCGCAGTATCAGCGCGCAGGGAGTTATGTCCGGGCGCATCATCGCCGCCATCCCGGCGTGTATTGGAGGCATGATGTTCGTAATCAACCGGCCCTACGCTCAGTTCTTCATCGACGACCCGATGGGCCAAAAGCTTCTGGGTGCAGCTCTGGGCCTTCAGCTAATCGGTTTTCTGATCATTCGAAAAATCGTGACGATTGAGGTCTGACTTGCTGGAACTGCTCACCGCGGTTGTCTTCCTGCTCGTCGCGGGCGTTACCTACTTGGTAGCCTTTCGGGCCTCCAACTGGCGGGCCAAGGCGCTGGTGCGGCTCTCTGCGAATGAGGCCCCGGCATTCCTGCCTGCGCCTGGCCTCGTTTGGCAGCAGTTGGTGAACTGGATCGGGTCCATCGTTCCCGCTTCTCCTAAAGATCTCCCGCTTCTAAAGCGGCGCCTGGTTAGGGCGGGTTTCCGCGATCCAAATTCAGCCCGCATATTTCACGGGGTGCGGGCCGTTTCCGGCGCTATGTTTTGTCTCGCCGGAGTTTTTGTGGCCACGCGGATCGATTCGGGAAATACCGTGCTCATTGGTGGCGCCGGAGCATTTCTCGGTTATTTGCTGCCGATGCGCTATCTGATGATCCGCATTGCCCGAAGAAAGCACGCGATCGAACGCGGCCTACCCAACGCTCTCGATCTGATGGTGGTGTGCGTCGAATCGGGGCTGGGGCTCGATCAGACCACCCTTCAGGTGGCACAGGATTTGCGCGCCGCCTATCCGGAAATCTGTGAAGAGTTTGCCGTCATGAATCTCGAGATGCGGGCCGGTAAGCGCCGCGCCGAAGCGCTCCGCAACCTGGCCGATCGTACCGGAGTGGAGGATTTGAAAAAGCTCGTAGCCGTTCTCATCCAAACCGATCGCTTCGGAACGAGCATTGCCGCGACGCTTCGTGGTCACGCCGACTATATGCGGACCATGGCCCGCCAGCGCGCCGAGGAGGCTGCGGCCAAGCTGGCGGTGAAGCTGGTTTTCCCGATCTTCTTCTGTGTTCTACCTTCGCTATTCGTAGTGACAGTAGGTCCCGTACTGATACGTTTGGTACGGGATTTGTTTCCTATGTTCGAAAACATGTAATCCGCCGATAAGTAAGAGAAGAAAGGAGCAGCCAATCCATGGATCCAATGGTCGTTCGCATCGGATGTGCCGTTTTGGCGATTGCTGTAGGAGCCTTGATTTTCAAGCGCCGCCGCAGCCGCAACCCTGATTAGCCCCACAAGCGCGCGGTGGGTTCGCACTCGCCGCGCTTCCCTGACTAATTTACGGAGAGCAGGATTGTTTTGTCCTCCGCTCCATTAACCTTTGGCGACTATGTCCGAGGTTGCTGCCGACAGATCTCCCGGTAGCGGATTTGTATTGCGGATAGTCCGGCCATTCCCAGAGCCGTAGTCGAGCCCGCTGCTCCCTATACTTCAGACTCCGCCGGGAGGGCGTACCCTTCACTCACATCATTTCCCGAGATGGGCACGCTGGCCGGGGCATCGAAAAATCGTAGGCCACGTTCCCGATCCCACTAAAATCGAGCATTCGCGCTTGCGACGAGGCCTTAGTAGTCGCGACCGGCTCTGATCTGCCGAGCCCTTTACTGCCGAGATCCAAAGCCGTACAGATGGACCATACAAAAGTTT
>DATGKM010000002.1:0-24264 GCA_035294665.1 Bryobacteraceae bacterium
GTTGCGGTATACTGTAAAGTCGCCGGCGAACCGCTTTCGCAATTCCAGCCCCGCCGTGCGCATCTCGGCTTCGGGCAGCGGCGACCCCGAAATCAGCCAGCCCTCGTTGGTCATATCGAGTTGCGGCGAGCCAAGCCGGTTCACCGGCAGCTTCCGTTGCCACGATTCGCCCGAGCTGAACAACCGCCGCAGTAAATTGCACCCGCCGCAGCAGGAACGGATTGTCGCCGTCCATGGTCGGCAACCCAAACATCTCTGAGGCGGTAACCGCCGGCGCCATGCCGTCATCCGGGTAGTCCACGCGTGTAGGCGGCAACGCCTGGTTCACCATTAGCCGAAGATAATCGAGCATCTCCGTCCGGTAGCCGATCTGATTTCCCGGGTTTTCCTGCTTGTAACTGCCCTCCCCGGAGTTCATCGCTCGATTGTCCCCCGTGTGTATCAGTTCGTAGCTCGTAAACAAAGCAAACAGCGCCGCTTCCGGAATGCGCTTCCCGAACCGGTCCAGCGCCTGCGCCGCCGTAAGTCCCGCGAAAAAACAGAATGCGATCAGCGCGTATTCCGCATACAGAATGCCACGCAGGAACACCGGCAGGCGCCGGAAGATGGAATGGTAAACCGGAGTGTGTTCGCCCAGCATCCAGAACACGCAGACGATCGCCACGGCCAGAAACAGCCGTTCGCGCGCCTTCCCCCAAAGCGCCGCGATCGCGAGCAGCAGCGGCGTGGCCGCGCCGCAGTAGGCATACAGAAATGTGTAGTTGTAGGGCAGCCGGTACCCTGTGTCCGGCTCGAAGATGTGATAGTAATCCGGAATCACGAGCGAGACCAGGCTTTCGAGCAGCAGCCCACCGGCCATTCACATACCAGGTGCCGCGCGCTGAGGCGATGCTGACCTGCGCCAGGTGCCACAAAGGAACTAATTCCACCGTGCTGATGAGCGCGCCCAGCACAAAACCGGCAGCCGCCGCGGGAACGATGCGCCACGTGCTTTGGCGGCCGGCAAGAAGTGCCAGAATCCCCAGGCCGGCGGCGATGCCAACCACCATGGTTGCGGCCGTGAAACCGGCCAAGATGCTCATCGCCACCGCCAGCCCCACCACCGCGATCCAGCGGGGGCTCGCCGCCGCATTTCGAATATAGCCAGCAGCATCAGCGGAAACCACGCTCCGCAGCAAAGCGGCGCCATCCCGCGCTCGAAGGACTGCCTCAGAAAATAAATCAGCGGCAGATGGAAGGCTTCGATATCGAAAGGAATGTGCGCGCGCGTGGGTTGATAAGGGCCCGGTGGAAGAAAACAATCGGCTGCAATACCAGCAGCGATGGGGCGCTGAAGCGCACCCAAAACGAGCGCTCTTCTCCTCGATGCCTCTTTCCGGCATCTAAACTCCGGAAATCCGGATCAGCAGGTAATCCACTACGCTCAGCAGGATCGAGCCCAGAACCGCCGGCAGGCACCCCACAACCCGGAACCCCGGCACGATCGCCGAAGACAGCTTCAGCATCAGCCCGTTAATCAGCAGGTACACAATCCCCAGGCTGACGATGATGAACGGCAGCAGCACGATCTTCAGCACAATCCCGACCGTGGCGTTCACCACCCCAATCACCAGCGCCGCAATTAGCGCCGCCCCCAGTCCATCCACCTCGATGCCGGGAAGAATCCAAGCCACGATCAGCAGGGCCACGCCGCTCAGCAGCCAGTGAATCAGCCAGTAGCGCATTCCTCCGATGATAGCCCGCAACGGCCGCCGCGTAAGCACGCCTCACCCGGGCAGTGATATTCTGACGCACTGGGGGTCCGATGCGAACCTCCACAACCGCGCGCCCGAATCAGCGATGACCATGAAACGTCTCCTTCGATACCTGCTTCTCGCCACCGCGTTGCCTCTGGCGATCTTCGCCCAGTGGCCGGATTACCCGGACGCGGGCGTCCCCCGCGGTCCCGATGGCAAGCCGAAACTCGATGCGCCCACACCCCGCACGCCCGATGGCAAACCCGATCTCTCCGGGGTCTGGGACACGGTTCCGCCCGCGCGGCGAGGTAGAGGTGGCGCCCCGGCGCCCCAGCCTCCGCCCGAAACCAGTGGGCCTCCGCTCGCTACCTTCCGCGATATCGGCTCGGGCTTCAAAGACGGCTTGCCTCTGCAGCCTTGGGCGCGCGACCTGCTGAAGCGGCGCATGAGCGAAAACAGCAAAGACAATCCCGACGCTCACTGCCTCCCCCTCGGCCTGATGCAGCTTCACATGCACCCCCAGCCCCGCAAAATCATTCAGAGTCCCAGCGAGTTCGTCATTCTTTATGAAGCCCAAAGCGGCATCCGCCAGATTTATCTCGATGGCCGCACGCTTCCGCCTACTGACGTGCAGCCCTGGTGGTACGGCTATTCAATCGGCCATTGGGAAGGCGATACACTGGTGGTCGAAACCTCCGGCTTCCGCGACGACGTTTGGCTCGATATCAACGGCAGCCCCCTTACCAATACAGGCAGAATGATCGAGCGCTTTCGCCGCCCCAATTACGGCAACCTCGAAATCGAAGTCACCATCGACGATCCGAAGGTCTATACCAGGCCCTTCACCGTTAAAGTGCGCCAGAAGATTATGCCCGATACGCAACTGATCGAGTTCATCTGCAACGAAAACGATCGAAGCGGCCCGCACCTGGTCGGAAAATAACGGCGGCTCCGATGTCTCCCGTCTTGCGGAGCCGCTGCCTCGCTCTGGCACGCTTCGCCTCCGCCTTGGTCAAGTGCGCCGCAGCGGCATCACGCGAACCTTTCTCCCAGGAACCCTGTACGTTAGAATTCCGCCGTCTCTCGATGGCCTGACTATTGCGCCCGGCCAGAGCGCCGGCTTCACTCTCGAATTCCCAGCCGCCAGCCAGCCGCGCGGCGCCTACACCCCCAAAGTGGTGAGAAGCTTCGCCGCTCCCTAATCACCCAACTGCGCCTCCGGCACGCGCAATTCCTGGTCCTTATATTGCAACTGATACAGCTTCCAGTAAATCCCCCGTCGCGCCAGTAACTGCTGATGCGTGCCGGATTCCCGCAGGCGGCCTTTGTGCATCACCAGGATGCGGTCCGCGCGCTGGATTGTCGAAAGGCGGTGCGCGATGACGATCGACGTGCGCCCTTCTACCATCCGGTTCAGCGCCTCGCGCACCCGGAACTCCGTCTCCGTATCCACGCTCGAAGTCGCTTCGTCCAGGATCAGGTAGCGTGGGTTGTGCGCTAGCGCCCGCGCGAAGCTGATCAGTTGCTTTTGCCCGGTCGAAAGGCCGCTGCCGCGCTCCTGAATGGGATGCTCGAAGCCGTCGGGCAGCGAATCAATGAATTCCAGCAGGTTCACCTGCCCGGCCGCGCTCTCCACTTCCGTGCGCGCAATCGATTCCGTCCCCAGCCGGATATTCTCTTCCAGCGTGCCGGTGAACAAGTAAGGATCCTGGAGCACTACGCCGAACAACCGCCGCAATTCCACTGGATTGAAATCGCGCACATCGCGTCCGCCCACCCGCACCGCGCCTTTCTGCACATCGTAGAACCGCAGCAGCAAACTGATCAGCGTGGTCTTCCCCGCCCCGGTGTGTCCCACTACCGCAATCGTCTCGCCCGGCTCGATGCGGAAACTCACATCCTGCAAAACCCAATCCTCGTCCTGATAAGCGAACCACACGCGATCGAATTCGATGGGCGCGGCCGCGGGGCTTACCGGGAACGGCGCGGCCGGCGCCAGCACCGTCGCTTTCGTATCGAGCAGCTTGAAAATCCGTTCGGCCGAAGCCATCGCCGCCTGCAGAATGTTGTACTTCTCGCTCAGATCCTGAATCGGCCGGAAGAACCGCAGTCCATACTGCAGAAACGACGCAATCACACCCAGGCTCAAATACCCCGCCTTCACCCGGAACCCGCCATAAGTCAGAATCGCGGCCAGCGCCAGCATGGAGAGAAACTCCACCACCGGATAGAACCAGCCATAGGACGTGATAGCGTCCTTATACGCTTCCATGTGGATGCGGTTCACTTCGTCGAACTCCTGCGCGCTGCGCCGCTCCCGGTTGAACAACTGCAGCACCGTCATCCCGCTGATGTGCTCCTGCAGATACGCGTTGATGCGCGCAATCGCCACGCGGATCCGCCGGTAGCTTTGCGTCACGCTGCGCCGGAAAATTACTGTCGCCAGAATCACGAACGGCATCGCAGCCAGCATGATCCACGTCAGCCGCGCGCTCATGTGGAACATCACCGTCACGATGAACGACAGCACCAACACGTCGCCCAGAATCGTCACCAGCCCGGAAGAGAAAAGATCGTTCAGGACGTCCACATCCGTTGTTACCCGCGTCACCAGCCGCCCCACCGGATTGCGGTCGTAGAAAGCCAGGTCGAGCCGCTGCAGATGTTCCATCAATTGCCGCCGCAGATCGAACATCGCCAGTTGGCCGGTGTACTGCATCAGGTACATCTGTACGAATTCGCTCACGAACGTTCCGCCGATCACGCCCAGATACAAAAGGCCGAGTTTGGTGAGCCCGGTCCACGGATCGGCCGGCAGCAGCGGATCGAGCAAAGTCGTAACCGCGTGGGCGTTCGGATCGAGGTACTTATCGATCGCGACTTTCGTGATCAGCGGCCCCAATACTTGCAGGCCCGACTGCAGCAGCAGGAACAGCAGCGAGAAAACCACCAGCGTCCAATACGGGCGCATGTAGGTGAGCAGCCGCCCCATGAGCCGCGAGTCGTATGCCTTGCCAAGTATTTCTTCTTCCACTTCCTACAGTGTAATCCGCTCCCTTCCGGGGCATTTCCTGGTTGTAAGCCCTCGAACGCTGTTATCATAACGATGGTCTTCGCTATGATTTCCGCGGTGGAGAGTCCCGTTGCGACCAGGTTGCCGTGGATAAAAATCGCCTGGTTCGGCGCGCTTCTCACCGCTTCCTACGCCGGCGTGTTCGTCCATCTGGTGCGGCAGTGGGATCACGATCCGGACATGAGCCACGGATTCTTCGTCCCGCTCATTTCCGCTTTCATCATCTGGCAGCGCCGCGCGGAAATTCTCGCCACCAAGCCGCGTGCCAACGGCTGGGGCTTTGCGCTGGTTCTCTACGGCACCGCGCAACTCTATGTGGCCGTCCTCGGAGCGGAGCTGTTTCTGGCGCGCACCGCCTTTGTGATTACCGTCTTCGGCGTGGTGCTGACTCTCGGCGGCACGCCCGTTCTGCGCAAGCTCGCCTTCCCGTTGTTCCTGCTGTTTTTCATGGTGCCCATTCCCGCTGTGCTCTATAACCGCGTCACCTTCCCCTTGCAACTGCTCGCCAGCACCGTCGCCGCCGATGCCCTCTCCTGGCTCGGCCTGCCCGTGTTGCGCGAAGGCAATATCCTGGAGCTTCCCCAGCAGAAGCTTTCGGTGGTCGAGGCCTGTAGCGGCATCCGCTCGCTGCTCACTCTCACATTTCTCTCGGTCGTGTACGGTCAGTTCTTCGAGAAGAAAACCTGGGTCAAGCTGGCCCTGTTCGTGGCCACCGTGCCCATCGCCATCGTTGCCAACGCCAGCCGGGTCACGCTCACCGGCATCATCAGCGAGTGGAAACCCGAACTGGCGGAAGGCTTCTTTCACACCGCCCAGGGCTGGGTGATTTTCATGGTTTCGCTATTTATGCTGATCGCGCTCCATCAGTTGCTGACGCGCTTTCCGCAAGGCGCCAGCCGGAACGAACCGGCCGCCAAACCGCGCAGCCGGCCATGAGCTTCCTCGAAAGCAAATTCGCGCGCGTGCTCACCATCCTGTTGGCTGTGCAGGCCATCGTGTTGCATACGGCCATTTCGCGTCCCGAGTTAACGCCCGTAATCCACCCCCTCGCGTCCTTCCCCAGCATCATCGCCGGCTGGCGTTCCGTGGAAGACGTGCCTATCGAGCAGGAAGTGCTCGACCTGTTAAAAGCCGATGACACGCTGAACCGCCTGTACGCCGCTCCCTCCGGCAAAATCGATGTCAATCTGTTCATCGCGTTCTTCAAAACGCAGCGCGAAGGCCAATCGCCGCACTCACCCAAGAACTGCCTTCCCGGCAATGGCTGGCAGCCGGTCGAAACCGGCCTGGTTTCCATTCCCGCTCCGGGACGCCCCCAGCCCATCGTCGCCAACCGCTATGTCGCCAGTCACGGCGATGACAAGGCCGTCGTGATCTATTGGTATCAAAGCCATAACCGAATCATTGCCAGTGAGTACTCAGCCAAACTCTGGCTGATTGCGGATTCGATCCGCTATCACCGCAGCGACACCGCCCTGGTCAAAATAGTCGTGCCGGTTGTGAACGAAAATACCGAAGCTGCCACCAAACTGGGTGTAAGCTTCGTGGAGGCCATGTTTCCGGCCTTGAGCCGCGAGTTGCCGCGGTAAACGTTTTTTTGCTCACACTAGCTGCATCCGTAGCTTGACCGTAAGTACGTAATATTCAATACTTCTATTTCGCTGTTGTTGCCCCTTAGCATGAGCACGCCACTCCGGGTTCTCTTCGTCGGACAGACTGGCGCCGAAGCCGTCATAGCCGAATTATCGTCGGGCGGCTACCAGCCGGAATGGGAAACCGCCAACAGTCCGGAGGAATTGCGTAACGCTCTTGGAGCCAATTGGGATGTGGCGATTGCCCTCTCCGTTTCCGGCGAGGCGGGCGCGCTCAAGGCTCTATCGCTCATTCAGGAAAAGCGCGTCGACCTTCCGCTGATCGCCGTCACCGGCAGGATCAAAGATGCCGATGCCGTGGCCGTGCTCAAAGCCGGCGCCGCCGACCATATCACAAGGCGCAAACTGATGCGGCTCAACGCAGCGGTCGAGCGCGAGGTCCGTGCCGCCCGCCTGCGGCGCGAACGCAACCGCCTGGAAGAGCAGTTCCGCCAGGCGCAAAAAATGGAAGCCGTGGGCCGCCTGGCTGGCGGCGTCGCCCACGATTTCAACAATCTGCTCACCGTCATCACCGGCTATAGCGATCTCCTGCTCGCCCGCCGCGATCAACTGCAGGAAACCCAGCGTACCGCGCTTGAAGAAATCCGCCGCTCCGCCGAACGCGGCGGCGCCCTCACCAACCAACTCCTATCTTTCAGCCGCCGCCAGCCGCTCGAAAACCGCGCCCTGCATCTCAACGAGTTGGTTCTGCAGATCGAAAAGATGCTGCACCGCCTCGTAGGCGAGGATATCGAGATGGTCACCATCCCCGCTGCATCCGAAGACCTGGTGGAAGCCGACCAGGGCCGCATGGAACAGGTCATCATGAACCTTGCCGTCAATGCGCGCGACGCCATGCCCAACGGCGGTAAGCTCACCATCGAAACCGGCACCGTCCACCTCGGTGACGAATACACCGCCAGTCACCTGGGTGTGCCGCCGGGCGTCTATGCCACCATCTCCGTAATCGATACCGGTGTCGGCATGGACGAAGATACCCAGAGCCATATCTTTGAGCCGTTCTTCACCACCAAAGGCCCGGGGCACGGCACCGGCCTGGGCCTGGCAAGCGCATACGGCATCGTCCGCCAGAGCGGCGGCGCTATCGGCGTTATCAGCCAACCCGGCATGGGCACCACCATGCGGATTTATTTGCCGCTCGCCCACCGGGCCGTGCCCGATTGCGCCCAGCGCGAGGCTCCCGGCGAGCAACTCAACGGCGCCGAAACCATTCTCCTGGTAGAAGACGAAGCCCGCGTCCGCAAACTGATCCTCGATGTGCTCAAAGCCCGCGGTTACGCCGTGCTCGAAGCCACCCGCGGAGAAGAAGCTCTGCGCCTGTGCCGCCAGTATAAACGCGAGATCGATCTTTCCGTAATCGACGTAGTCATGCCGGAAATGAGCGGCCCGGACCTGGTCCGCCAGCTCAAGCCCTTAAAACCCGACATGCGTGTGCTCTACATTTCCGGCTACACCGATGAAGCCATCGTGCACCACGGCATCTTGCGTTCCGGTGCCGCCTTTCTGCAGAAGCCGTTCCTACCCGATGCCCTCGCCCGCAAAGTCCGCGAAGTCCTCGACAATCGCCGCAGTTCCTCCCCCAAACCGTAGATGTGGCTCTGGTTATTGGCGTGGCGCAAAATGAGTCAACTTGACTCACGCGATCAACGGATAATCAACAACTTCCGGGTCATTGTTGGGATCAAGTTGACCCAAAATCGGCAAACCCGCCCCCCCTACCCCACCTCACCTCAATCACGCGCTCCCCATCCTCCATAGCCCGCAGCCGGATCTCCATCCGCTCCGCCGGTAAAATCTCCGGGAACCGCTCACCCCACTCGATCAGCACTAGCGCCTCGCGTTCGAACAGCTCTTCCAATCCCAGCGTTTCCACCGCGCGCACATCGTCCAGCCGGTAGAGGTCCACGTGATACACGCGCCCCCCGCTGCCGTACTCGTGAATCAACGTAAAAGTCGGGCTCGAAACTTCTTCGGGCGCGGCGGCGCCCAAACCCTTTACGATTCCCTTTGCCAGCGTAGTCTTGCCCGCGCCTAAATCGCCGATCAGCAGCACCACGCCCCTCCGCGGAAGTTCGTGTGCCAGCCGCTCGCCTAACGCGATGGTCTCTTCTTCAGAGGCCGTCCGGTAGCAACGCCCGTCAGGCAAGCCCGGCACAGACCTCCAGCGCCCGCGGCAAATACCGCAGGATATCCAGCGCGATAAACGGCTTCTCGCCCAATTCGCGGGCGCCGATCTCGGCCGCCAGTCCGCCCAGGTACACCGCAGCCGCCACCGCCTCTCTCGGCTGCTTAGGAAACTGTGCCAGCAAGCCGGCAATCATACCTGTCAGCACATCGCCCGTGCCGCCCGTGCCCAGCGCGGGCGTGCCGGTCGGGTTGATCCACACCGCGCCATCCGGGAAGCCGATCACCGTCCGCTGGCCTTTCAACACCAGCACCACTTCGTTTTCCATCGCGAACGCGCGCGCGGCCCCTACCCGGTCCTTCTGCACTTCCCCAATGCTCTTGCCCGTGAGCCGCGCCATTTCGCCCGGATGCGGCGTCAGCACCCGCACCCGCCCCTGGCCGCGAATCCCGGGGGCGAGCGCATCCGCGTCGATCACCATCGGCTGCTCCAGTTCCGCAACCGCGCGCCTCACCAGCGCTTCGATATCGGGATGCCGTCCGATGCCCGGCCCAATCGCAATCACTGTCATTCCGCGCGCCAGTTTGTCCAAAGCCACATCGCGCGCAATCGTTCCGTCGCCGTTTTCTTCGAGCGGCTCGGTCATCATTTCCGGCGCGTGGCCGGCAATCACGGGAATCGCGCTCGCGGCCGAAGCCACCGTCACCAGGCCCGCGCCGGCGCGCAAGCCGGCGATCCCGCTCATCGCCGGCGCCCCGGTCTTGCCGCGCGATCCCCCAATCACCAGCACGTGCCCGAAGGTCCCCTTGTGCCCCCAGCGCGGCCGCGGCGCAAGCAGCGGCCGAAACATCGAAGGCTCGATCACCGAGACGAAAATGGAATCGTCCGTTTCAAACAATTCCGCCGCGCTGCCGATCGGCGCCACTATCAGTTCGCCCACATGGTCGCAATTCGGCGGCAGCAGCTGCCCCAGTTTCGGCGCCGTGAACGTTACGGTGCAATCCGCGCGGGCGAACTCGCCCACCGGTTCTCCGGAATCGCTCGGCATGCCGGAAGGGATATCGATCGCCGCCACTTTGGCCAGCGGGAATCCGTGGTTGATCTCGCGGATCGCTTCGAGCGAGCGACCGCTCGCCGGCCCGCTGATCCCGGTGCCCAGCAATCCGTCGATTACCAGCGTGGCCGCGCGCGCCCGCGCCGGAATTTCGCTCTCCACAGGGCACCCGCACGCGCGCAGCATGCGGTAATTCGTGGCCGCGTCGCCCTTCAGAGCCTCCGGCGCGTCGCACAACACCACATCCAGCGCGGCCGGATGGATGCGCGTGAACAACTGCCGTGCCACCACCATGCCATCGCCGCCGTTGTTCCCCTTGCCGCACAGCACTACGATGCGCTGCGCCCCTAGTGGAGCAAACCGTTTTTCCAGATATTCCACCACCCGGTGGCCGGCGTTCTCCATCAGCACAATGCCGGGAATGCCGTTCTCGATGGTGCGCCGGTCCACTTCCCGCATCTGCGCGGCGGTGAGCGCCTTCATGACCGGCGGGCCACCAGCATTGTCATATCGTCCTGCAGCTCCGACGATCCCGTCCATTGCATCACGGCTTCCATGGCGCGGGCGATGATCTCATTCGAATCCTCCCCCGCATGGCGCAGCAACAGCTCCCGCAGCCGCTCTTCGCCGAACATTTCGCCGTAGACATTTTCCGGTTCCACCATGCCGTCCGTATACGCGACCAGTATATCGCCGGGTTCGAGCGCGATCTTCTCTTCTCCGTATTCGGCCGAAGGGAAAGCGCCCACTACCGTGCCCGTCGAGTCCAACTGCTGGATGCATTCGTGCCGCACGAGCAGCGGCGGCAAATGGCCGGCGTTGGTGTAAGTCAGCACGTGCTCCCGGTCGTCATACAGCGCGAAATAGAAAGTCGCGTATTTTTCGGGCGCTGTGTTGGCATAGAGCTGCCGGTTCAGGGCTGAAACCAGCGAAGCCGTCGAAAGGCCGTCGGCGCGGCTGCCGTTTGGGGCGGCCCCGGGAATCGCGGCCGCGCCGATCGCGGCGCTGTTCAACGAAGCCCCGATAAACGTAGCCAGTTGCGTGCGCATGTTCGATTGAATCGCCGCCATCAGCAGCGCCGCCGAAATCCCTTTCCCCGCAACGTCGCCAATGGCGAATGCCACCGCCCGCTCCGAAATCGGGAGGAAATCGTAGTAATCGCCCGAAACCGAGCGCGCCGGCCGGCAAACCCCCGCCAGTTCGAGCCCGCGCACCGCCGGCGCGGCTTTGGGAAATAGTTGCGCCTGCACTTCGCGCGCAATCGCCAGCTCCGATTGCAACCGCTCGTTTTCCTTCGCCACCGCGATCAACCGTCCCAGGTTGTCGGTCATGGTGTTGAAGGAGGCGCCCAGCTCCGCCAGTTGGTCGTTGCCCTTGATGGGGATGCGGTAGGAAAAATCCCCTTCTTTGACGTGCTGCGTGCCCGCGTAGAGCTCGTGCACCGCCCCGGTAATGGTGCGGCTCAGCCGCACACCGAAGTACAGCGAGGCGATTTCGCCAATCAGAAACAACACTCCCACAACCACGAACCCAAACGTGGCCACATCGGCCCACTCGGACTTTTGGCCGAAGATGGTGCCCAGGACGGCGGACGGGCGCGTGTCCACCAACAGAGCCGCCGTGAAGTTTGTATGGGGAGAACCCCAGGAATCGAGTTGCTCCGGATAGACAAACGGGGTTTCCAAATCGAGCGCGTTCTGTTTCGGCGGCGGAGATTGGCTGCCGCGCAAAGTGAATGGCGCCAAATCCACGTCGCCCAGGCCTGGGACGAGGCTGGTGAGCAGTTCGTGGCTGAGCGGCGCCATCAGCGTAACTTCCCCTTCCGGGGAGCGTTGATGCACCCACGCATACACCTGCTTACTTCTCACCACCAGCCCGTTGGCCTCCCGCCAGGCGGCCGGCGGCGGCTCCAAATCCGAGTCCGGCGGATACCGCGTCTCCGTTTTCCCCTCGACCAGCAGCTCGAATTGAGGAAACCGCGTCCGAATCAGTGGAGCCATCCGCGAAATGAACTGTTGGGGATCCACACTCTGCACGCGCAGGCCCGCCACCGCCGCGTTCAGAAACGCCAGACGCCGCTTCATTTCGCTATCCACCATGTAGACCGCCATCTGTCCGATCACCGCCCAGCCCGCGATCCCTACCAGAGTCAGGATCAAAACGATGGGAACGACCGCGATCAGCAGGTAAGCCGCGATCAGGCGGTTGCGCAACCGCCAGATTGCCTGCCGGATAGACCGGCGCACCACCCGGACGAGCGCCACCATCCCGACCACAAACGCCCCCAGCGCCACCAGCCCCGCCACATCCGGCGCCGCGCCCGTAGCATATAAGACAATGTAGATCGCCGCCAGCGCAAGAAAAACGAGTTCGGTCACGCCGAAAAACCGCCGCCATTTCGGCAATGCTTTCCCGCGCACCTCCGGCCCATGCACTTCTGGCCCTCGCACATCCGGCATAATTACAGGCTAACCTATCAAAGTGTTAGCGCCGGGTGATCGGCCGCGCCATTATCAAACTGGCCGGGCAAGACTTGTCGCAGCCCAAAATTCGACAACCAGGTGTCACTCCGGAAGCGGCGCCGCCAGCTCGTTTCGCAGCCATGACCGCGCCACTGTCCAGTCCCGCTTGATAGTACGCGTAGAGATGGAAAGCGCCCGTGCGATTTCCCCGCTATCCAGCCCCCAAAAAAAACGCATCACCACGACCAGATAGATCCTGGCATTGAATTCGGCCAGGCGCCGGAGCACATTTCGGAAGTACACCACCTGGCTCGCGGAGGTTGTCGAAAGGTGCGCGCCGCAATCGAGAGACACCCATTTATATCGGCGAGGCGAACTCGCCCCGCGGGCGAAATCGATAAGAACATGATGCATCACGAGAGTAACTGTAGCGACAAAGTGGGACTCATCGTGGAAACACGTCTGTACCGGGCTTCCCTGAATTCGCAAAATCGCTTCGTGCACCAGATCTCCGGCCTCAAGTCGATGATCCGAAGATTCGTGCCGCAAAATGGCCTGAGCGCGGTTTTGCAAACGCCCATAGACTTTGTTATTCAGAATTTCCGAGGCGGTGTGCCGTATTGGCGTTTCCATTGTCATTGTGTTTGTCTTCCGATCCACGCAAAGAGTGATCTCGTTTGCGGTCACTTGATAAGACGGAAGCGCCGTCCGGTTTCCTTTTGCTTGTCCGGAACTAACTTTCTTCGGAATCCTTAGATTGGTAAAGTAGAGAAACACATGGATTCGGACGACGCCTCCGTGACGGCGCTCGCTCGCCGTTGTCTGGAGAGCGGCGGCGCCGATGCCTGGGCGGCCCTCATTGCCCGGGTCCAGCCGGTGTTCGCCCGTATTGCTTACCGCGTTGCCCGCGAATGGGGCCAGCCCCGCTCTAGCGATCTCGATGATGTCGTGCAGGAAATGTTACTGAAGCTCGGGGCCAATGGTGGCAACTTACTCCGCAAACTCCCCCCCGGCGAACCAAGTGCGGAGTCCTATTTAAAAGTAATGGCTGCCAACTGCGCCCGCGATTATTTTCATGCCATGTACGCCAAAAGACGTGACCCGCGCAAAACCGTCGAGGCCGGTTCTGGAACCAATCGGCTAGAGATTCTAGTAAATGTCCAGCCCGGAATAGAGCGAGCCGTGCTGATCCGGCAGATCGACGCGCATTTAGAGGCCGAAGGCCGCGACCGGGCCATCTTTTGGCTTTACTACCGCGATGGCTTTAGCGCCCGGGAAATCGCCGCGGTGCCGGCGTTCGGGCTAACCGCCAAAGGTGTGGAAAGCGTCATCCATCAGCTCACTATCGCCTTGCGTAGCAAACTCAATCGGCCCTCTTGCGGTTTTCTGGAAGGAGATTCGGCCGCCGCGCCGTCTTAATGTATGGAGACCGGGAAAGCGAAAGGAGCTCCCATTCCTTGCCCAGGCGAATCCGAATGGGTAAGCGTTGCCGGCGGCAGTGCCTCTCCCGCCGAGAGCGGACGGCTGTTGGAGCACGCCGCGGGCTGCCAGCGCTGCGCCGCTTGTTTGCGGAGCGCGCTGGCGATTCTGTCCGCCGAGCCTGATCCCGATGAAGACGCTATGCTGGCCACGCTGGAAAGTTCGCGGTCCGATTGGCAACGTCGCACCGCCGCCTCACTCGGTGCCCGCACCAAAATCGAGCCCGCCCGGCGCTGGCCCGTCCCTCTCTGGGCCGCCACCGCGGCGGCTGTCATTCTGATCGCCGGCGTCGCGGTGTTTGTGCTCGCTCACCGGCCCCCCGATACAGGCAACCTCCTGGCGCAAGCCTTCACCGCCATGCGCCCTTTCGAGTACTGGCTGCCCGACGATGGCTACAATCCCGTAAAGCAGACTCGCGGATCGGCGGCCGCCATCCCAGCCGCTCCCCTGTTATCCGCGGAAATTCAGATCAAGGACAAGCTCAACCGCAATCCCGACGACCCGAAAGCCCTGGAATGGAATGGCACGGCGCTCCTATTGGATGGCAAGTATCCGGCCGCCATCGACTCTCTCAGCCGTGCGCACGATGCGCTTCCCCAGGACAGCGGCATTCTCCTGAAGCTCGCGACTGCCTACGCCGTTCGCGGCGATGCGGAAGGCCACACCATGGATTACGGCCACGCGCTCGAACTATACCTCGAATTGCAAAAGACCACGCCCCGCGATCCGCGGGTCTTGTTCAATCTCGCCCTCGTCTATCAGCGCCTTTCCATGTACGACGAAGCGCTCGCCACCTGGCACGAACTGGTGGCGCGCAATCCGCCGGCCGGATGGCGTCAGGAAGCCGCCGCCCATATTCAGGAAATCGAGAAGATCCAGCAGGAGAAGAAAAAGGCGCAGGACCGCGTGATCCATCAACCGGCGGCGTTTCTGGCGGCGCGCCACGCGAAAAACGACTTCGATTCCTTGGAATATTATGAGGTCTTCTGGGCGGAATGGTTGCCGCAGTCGGCCTCCTCGCCGGCATCCTATCAAGCCGCCGGATTGGTAGCCAGTCAAATGCAGCAACGGTTCGGAGATTCCTCGCTCGCCGACACTTTGGCCGCCTGCAAACGTCGCGGCGCGGCGCAGGCGCTGAACCTCCTGGCTAGGGCCATCTCACAGAACCGCGAAGGACATGCCGCGGACGCGACGACAACGGCTCGTGATGCGGAGATCGCGCTGGAATCCACCGGTCTCCGCGATGCCGCGGCGCGCGCCCGTATCGAACTGGCCTATGCTCTCCGCTGGGCTGTGAACTACCCGGAGTGCTTAGCCCTTACCAGCCGTGTGATCCGGGAAACGCCGGTCAGCCAGCGGTGGCTTTTGGGAAACGCTCATCTGGAGCACTCTTCCTGCGCAACCGCACTGGGCCGTTCGGGGCAAGCGCGCGCGGAGATTGAGGAAACCTATAAGGATCTCTCGCACGCTCACATCTGGCCGGTTGCGCTGCGCGCCGCCGGGTTTCTGACCGGCTTCGACGGCTATACCGGCAACTACGCCGCCGTCTGGGATAACGCCGCCAAAGGTCTCCAGCAGTATTGGACCAGTTATGCATCCTCCTTGCGCGCGCAAAACTTCCAGTTTGATCTCGAGACAGCCGCGACGCTCGCTGGTTGGCGCGAAACAGCCATCGTGTTCTACCGCGCGGCCATCCGCTCGGCGCATACCGCCGGAAATGTCGAAATGGAAATATACGACCGTTTCGATTTAGCAGGATTGCTTCGCGAAACAGGGGATACGCCAGGACAGGTGCGCGAGCTGAACCTGGCCGATTCGCTGCTGGACGCGATCGAGCGCGCCCAAAGACCGCAAAACGCGGTGGTGGAACAACTCCGGTCCGACGCGCTTCTGCGCGACGCCGAAGCCTGGGTGGCGGCCAAAGACTTTCAAAGGGCATTGCGCGACGTGGCCAGTCTGAATTCGCTCGCCGCTCCTCTTGCCCTCGCCGATCAAACGCGGCTTCTGCAAGCGCGTGGGCTAGCGTTCGCCGGGCTGTCGAAGCTACAGCAGGCCAAGCGAGATCTGCGTGCGGCGGTAGCCCTCAACCAGAAACGCGCCCTCCAGGTTTCTTCCTGGCTGCGCCGCATGCCGATCCTCGATGCTACTGCTTCATCGTATCGGATGCTGACCCAAATCGAACTGGATGACGATCGCGATCCGGCCACCGCCCTGAACACCTGGCGAAGCTACCGTCCGGATTCCGATCCCAATAAAGGCGTCACCCTTACGCTGGCCCTTTTGCCCCGCGGAATCGCGATCTGGAAATCGGAGGGCGGTCGGACCACCGTTCGTTGGGCCGGGGCTCCGGTGGATGCGGTGCGTCGTGCGTGCGAGCGGTTCGAGCGGCTCACTGCTTCGCCTGATTCCAATGAAGAAGAGATCCGCCACATTGGCGCGCAGCTCTTCGACTGGCTAATAGGGCCGGAGACGCAGGATGCGCCGCCAGGCGTAATTCGCATCAACGCGGATTCCTGGCTGGCAGCCCTCCCATTCGGCGCTTTAACGGATCACAGCGGCAATTACGCGCTCCGCAACTGGTGGTTCGTAGGAACTTACGGGCCCCCTCGCCCGCCAGAGCCAGAGAAGCCTGTCATGGCACACGACGAGAATGCACTGATTCTGGCAGCGCCCGTGGCCACCGCGCCGGATCATTCCGAGCTCCCGTTTCTTCCGGCGGCAGACCGTGAGGCCGCGGCAGTTGCCGGCCATTTCCGGCAAGCCGTTCTGCTGAAACCGGCCGCTGTCGATACGCTGTGGCCGCAGATCTCCCGTGCCGATGTCTTTCACTTTGTCGGCCACGGCTGGGCGAACAGCGGCGGCGGAGCGCTCCTCATCGGAGCCGGACCGGAGGGCCGTTCCGATTTCCTGACTTCTAACGATTTGGCCGCTCACGATTGGTCCCGCTGCCGCCTCGCCGTGCTTTCTGCCTGCCTTACTGCCACCGGCGCCGAACGTGGAGCCGTGAACAATCTGAGCCTGGTGGAGGCGCTATTAAGCGCGGGCGCGCAGCGTGTAGTGGCCGCCCGCTGGAGCGTGGATTCGGAAGCCACTCGCGCATTGATGACCGGCTTCTACAACCGGCTGGAGCATGGCTTACCAGCGCCGGAATCTCTGGCGCGCAGCGCCCTTGATGTCTCTAAGGTTCCGGAATGGAAACACCCGTTCTACTGGGCTGCATTCGAAGTCTTCGGTAGAGCCTGAAAGTTTGTTAACTCAACCTCATAGGAGAAGCACATGCCACATGCGAAACATTCGCCTACACCTTTGTTCTATCTCGTCCTCAAGGGTGAAATCGTGATCTTTAAGGACAAAAACGGCCTGAGACTACTCGCGCCCGATTTACCGGAACATGCCTATGTCGCCGGCCCGTGGCTCGCCGAGATCCAGCTTCCGAAAACCAGGTTGCAGCTCCGCGGAGCCTATGGAGGTTGCGCCAAGCCCTCCGATTTTCAGGACTTCCTGATTACTCTTCCCAACGCCAACCCAAACCTGAAACTCTCCCGGATCGATATTACCGTACCTTTCCCCATAACCATTCTGCCCGGGGCTCTACAGGATGCCAGTAATCTCGAGATCACGATTACACAGAACGGAACCACAGGACCGCTGCCACAAGAGCTCAAGCACACGTGTCTGGCGGCCATCCTGGTTTACGAATGGGATGGCAAAACCGCCCCATTCTTAATCGACCCGGGCTCCGAACGCCAGTGGAACTCCGGTGGAACACTGCCCTTGTACCGATCGCTGAACGTGTATGCTTCGGGCGAGACGCAGGAGCAGGAGGACGACCCCCACGGCTCTCATGCAAAACAAGCGTTTGAAGGGGCGGCCGCCGTGCTGGGGGTGTGTGCCTCGATAAAGTTCAATGGCTCGTCGGCCACGACGCCATCCGCTCCCCCGCTGGGTCTTTCATACCAGGAAACCAACGCTACGTACTTCGAATTACTCCAGTTGCGCCAGGAACTGGGAGAGATCTTCGAAGGCGGCCCGTTGCAGGTGCCAGCGCGACCGTCGTTGCGATCAATTAGCAACGGCAACTGCGGGCCTGTCGGCGGTTAATTACGCCCGCCGCGACTTCGGCACCATCGCGGCCGCTGCGGGCGCGTCTTGCATTGGCAGCCGGAAACGCCGTTTGCCGTCGTATGCGTAGAGCGCCCCGGCCACGGCTCCGGCCGTCGGCACCAGACCGATCTCGCCCGCGCCTTTGGCCCCGTAGCCGCCCACTTCGTCCGGCACTTCGATCAGAATCACGTCCACCGGCGGCGTGTCCTTTGCCCGCAAAACGCCCATGTCGCGCAGCAGCAGCGAATCGGGCCGCGCATCCGTGCACGGGAAATCTTCCGAAAGCGCGTATCCCAGGCCCATGTGCACGCCGCCTTCGATCTGTCCGGCGCAGGCTTTCGGATTGATAGCCCGCCCCACGTCGTGCGCGGCGACCACGCGCTCAATGCGTCCGTCTTCCCCTAGAATGACTACCTGAGTGGCGTAGCTGAACGTCAGGTGCGTGGTCGGGTTCTCGATCGCCTCCGGAGTCCCCGGCTTCGTGGTGAAGTTGCAAACGTAATCGCCGTTATATTCACGGCCGGCCAACTCCGCCAGCGCCGCGGTCTTCAGGTCCTCCGCCAGTTGGCGCGCCGCCCGCTGCGCCGCCGCGCAACTCAGCGTGGTGGCGCGCGAGGCCCACGTTTCCCCGCACTTCGCGCCCAGTTCTTTATCCCAGCGCACCGTCATCGCTTCGAGCGGCAGCCCGGTCTCCTCGCACACCGCCTGGCGCACGCTCGAGAACACGCCCTGCCCCATCTCCGTATAACCCGTGAGCACCTCGATTCGGCCGCCTTCGAGCACCCGGATCTTCACGTGGCCGCTATCCGTCGTGCCATTGCCAATGCCCGTGCTCTTGATGCCGCAGCCGATCCCCACGTATTTCGCGCTCTTGTAAATCGGCTTCACCGCTTCGAGTGTCTGCCGGATACCGCAGCTCGGGCGCATGATCTGCCCGGTGGCAAACGCGTCGCCCGGCAGCAGCACATTGCGCTCGCGAATGTCGTAGCCATCCACCCCCACCTTCTCGGCCAGCAGATCCATGATGCCTTCCATGGCGAACTGCGCCTGGTTGGTGCCGAAGCCGCGCATGGCGCCGCTGGTGGGATTGTTAGTGAACACGGCCTTCGATTCGATATCCACGTTGGGCACGCGATACGGCCCGCAGGCGTGGCACGCCGCCCGCAGCAGGCACTTCGCGCCCGTGCCGGCGTACGCCCCGGTATCGCCCACGATGCGGGCGCGGACGGCCAGCAGGCGCCCTTCCGCATCCGCGCCAACCTTATACTGCAGCGTCATCGGGTGCCGCTTCGGATGAAGCTGCGTCGATTCCTTCCGCGTCAGCACCGTCTTTACCGGCTTGCCCAGAAGGTAAGCTGCCAGCGCCGTCTGCGCCTGAATGGAAAGCTCTTCCTTGGCGCCGAACGCGCCGCCGCTCGCCGCCAGGCCAATCTCCACATCCTCCAGCGGCAGCTTGAGCACCCTGGCAATCTGGTTTTGGTCGAACGTCGAGCCCTGGCTTTGCGAGAAAACCTTCACCCCGTTCCCTTGCGGCAAAGCCAGGCACGCTTCCGGCTCCAGAAACGCCGGATCGATCGCCTGGGTGGCGAACGTCTGCTCGATGATGTGGGCGGACTCGGCCAGCGCCCGGTCCACATCCCCGCGCGAAAAGGCCGTGGTGTCCAGCAGGTTCGGGTGAACGTGCAGATTGCCCGGCGCATGCACCTGGGGCGCGCCGGGCTCAAGGGCCTGAAACGGATCGGTCACCGGCGGCAGCACTTCATAGCTCACCCGCACCCGCTCCGCCGCCTGGCGCGCGTGGAACATGGTATCGGCCACCACCAGCGCCAGCATGTCGCCCACGCAGCAGGTGGTTTCGCCGATGGCCACGAATACCGGAAGATCCGGAATCGCCAGGCCCGTGCCGCGCTCGCCCGGCACGTCCGCCGCCGTAAGGATCCGCACTACTCCTGGCATGGCCGCGGCTTTGTCAGTCTCGATGCCGAGCACCCGCGCGCGCGGATGACCACTCAGCACCGGCGCCGCATGCAGCATGCCGGGCACGCGCAGATCGTCCACAAACGGCACTTCGCCCAGCGTCTGCTCCCAGCCGCGATACCGCGCCAGCGATTGCCCAATGCCATTAGGATCGCTCCCCGGCGGCAGCTTGCGCTCGAGGCCATATTGCTCGCCGAAATAGTAGTGCCGGCGCGGCTCGGTGCGCGTCAGCCCATTGCCGCCCCACCACGCCTCACCCGCCGTCTGGATGGCGTCGATTATGCGGGCGTAGCCGGTGCAGCGGCACAAATGCGCGCCCAGCGCCTTTGCCACCGCGTCCCGCTCTTCGGTCTGTCCTTTACAGATCAGGTGCGAAGCGCGCACCGCAATGCCGGGGATACAGAAGCCGCATTGCACGCCGCCTTCGAGCACGAACGCTTCGCCCAGAATGTGGCGCATGCGCTCGGGCAGGCCTTCCACCGTGACCACCTCGTGGCCTTCCATGTGTTGCGGTTTTCGCAGACAGGCCAGCACCGGCTGGCCATCGATCAAGACCGCGCAGCAGCCGCACGCTCCTTCCGGAGCGCAGCCGTTCTTGGCGGAAAGGATGCCGCACTCCTCCCGCAGCACCTCGAGAAAGTGCATGCCTTCTTCGTAGCTTGCGGTTACCGGCTCTCCGTTGAGCTTAAAGGAAATCTGAGGCATAACCAGCGGGGCCATGCCAAGATTAGCATTACGGATTCAGAAAAACCACCACTCCATCGCCCCGGAAGTCCAGGTCGGCGGGCGCGGTTTTGGCGGCGTCGCCTTTGCGCACCTCCACGCGCCCGTAGACCACCGCCCAGCGGTCATAGTCGGTGCTGCCGAAGCGGAACTTACCGAGCGTGGTTCGCTTACGGATGTCCGCCAGTTTGCGGGTCAGGGCAATGCCATCCATTTCGAAGTTCTCCGGCGGCCGAGGCCCGTTTTGGGAATCTTCCACCAGCCAGAGCGTGGGGGTCGCTATGGCGATGTTATTCCCGCAGGATTGCTCCGCCAGCCAGCGCCCCGTTTCCCGGAACGAGTAGCGGCCCAGCGCGGCCACCGGCTTTCCGTCAAAGGCCGGCAGGTCGCCGAGCACCTCGCACACGGTCATGGGAACCAGCGGCCCATCGGCACAGGTCGCCGGGAACGCGGCTAAAACGCCAAACACCAAAACCGGTTTCCAGGGCCCAAGCATTGCGAGACGGATGCAACCAGCATAATAGAATCCAGGACGCGGAATCCAGGAGTTCCGAAATTATGATTTGGGAACCCTCCCGCCAGTCGATTGAAGCCACCAACGTCTGGCGCTTTCTCACCCGGCTGGGATTCGACAATCGCGAAGACTTCCTGCGCTTCTCGACCGAAAACCCCGAGCGTTTCTGGGACGAAACCATGCGCGAACTGCGTGTGGAGTGGTTCGAGCCGTACCGCGAGGTGATGGACGCCTCCGGCGGTCCGGAATGGACCCGCTGGTTCTCGGGTGGCCGCATCAACATTGCCCACAACTGCGTGGACCGCTGGGCCGGCACCCATCGTGTGGCCTGCATTTGGGAAGCCGAAAACGGCGATACCCGGACCATCACCTTCGCGGACCTTGCGGCCGAAGCCAACCGCGTGGCCAACGGGCTGCGCGCCATGGGAATCCAATCCGGCGACCGCGTCGCCTTGTGCATGCCCATCGTGCCCGAGATTCTTTCCATCCTCTACGGTTGTTTCAAGGCGGGTGTTACCGTGGTGCCGATCTTCGCCGGGTTCGGAGCCGGCGCTATCTCCGCGCGCCTCGAGGACTCCGGCGCGCGCGTCCTGTTCACGGCCAACGGTCTCGAACGCCGCGGCAAGCTGCTCCCGTTGTTAGAGAAGATTCCTCCCATAGTCGAGCGGACCGTCGTCCTGCCTTATCGCGGCAGCGGACTTCGAACGCGCGGCCACATGCTCTCCTGGGAGCACTTCCTGCGCGGCCAATCGGCGGAATTCGCTACCGCCCCGCTTGATTCCGAACACCGCGCGCTGCTCCTTTATACTTCGGGCACCACCGGCCGCCCCAAAGGCACCGTCCACACACACGCCGGTACGCTGGCGCAGACAGGCAAAGAGGTCTGGCTGGCATTCGATCACCAGCCCGGCGACCGCTTCTTCTGGCTAACTGATATCGGCTGGATGATGGGGCCATGGACAATTCTCGGCAACCACCTGTTCGGCGGCACGATCTTCCTCTACGATGGCGCGCCCGATTTCCCAACCCCCATGCGCCTCTGGGAACTGATCGAGCGCCATCGCCTCACCGTCTTCGGCATTTCGCCCACTGCCATCCGCATGCTGAGCAAGCAGGCCGGCGATCTGCCTCCCATGGATTCGCTGCGCCTGCTGGGTTCGAGCGGCGAACCCTGGGACGAGCTTTCCTGGATGTGGTTTTTCGAGCGCGTAGGCCGCCGCCGTCTGCCCATCATCAATATCTCCGGAGGCACGGAAATCATCGGCTGCTTCCTGTTTCCGCTGCCGATTCAGGCCTTAAAACCCTGCTCGCTTGGCGGCCCCGCGCCCGGCATGGCGGTGGACGTGGTGGATGACAACGGCCGGCCGGTGCGCGGCCGCAAAGGCTTCCTGATTTGCCGCCAACCGGCACCTTCCATGACCCGCGGCATCTGGAATGATCCCCAGCGCTATATCGAAACGTACTGGTCGCGCTTTCCCGGCATGTGGTATCACGGCGATTGGGCCAGCGTGGATGAGGACGGCCACTGGTTTCTGCACGGCCGCGCGGACGAATCTATGAACGTGGCCGGCCACAAAATGGGACCGGCCGAAATCGAAGAGGCCATGCTGCAGCATCCCGGCGTAGCCGAAGCCGCCGTGATCGGCGTCCCCGACGAGGTGAAAGGCGAAGCCATTGTCG
This sequence comes from Bryobacteraceae bacterium, assembly GCA_035294665.1. Lineage (GTDB taxonomy): Bacteria > Acidobacteriota > Terriglobia > Bryobacterales > Bryobacteraceae > PSRJ01. The sequence goes on from DATGKM010000002.1 coordinate 22,580, forward strand.
GCTACGCGGTTGCCAAACCGGGCGTTTCCGTCGACGCAGCCGAAGTTTGCGCCACCGTTTCCAGCGTGATGGGTTCGGCCTTCCGCCCGCGCGAAGTGATCGTCGTCGCCGAACTGCCCAAGACGCAGAGCGGCAAAATCGTGCGCCGGCTCATCCGCCAGAAATATCTCCACGAACCGCTGGGCGATCTTTCCACTGTGGCGAATCCATGGGCGCTCGAGTAGCCATGCGCATCCGTCCCGCTCAAGACACCGACATACAGGCCTTCGCGGGAATTTACGGGCACTACGTCCGGAACTCCACCGCCACTTTCGAGAACGATCCTCCGGACGCCGCCGCGTTCCTCCAGCGTCGCGCGGACGTTGTGGCGCGAGGATTGCCGTGGCTGGTGGCGGAACTCGAGAGCGGAATCGTCGCCGCTTTTGCCTACGCAAGCCCCTACCGGGCGCGCGAGGCGTATCGCTTTACGGTGGAAGATTCCATCTACGTCGATGCCGCCTGCCTCGGCCGGGGAATCGGCAGCGCGCTGCTTCCCAGGCTGATAGAAAGCTGCGAACAGGCCGGCGCAAGGCAAATGGTGGCCATCATTGGCGGCCAGGAGAACAGCGCGTCCATCCGGTTGCACGCGAAATTCGGCTTCCGCCACGTGGGAGCGCTGGAGGCGGCCGGCTACAAATTCGGCCGCTGGATCGATACGATTCTGATGCAGCGTTCGCTTTGATGCGGCGGCGGTTTACAATAGTCCATTCCCCCAACCATGCCCGACGATGCCATTGCCCGCCTTGCCCGCCAAATCGATACCACCACCCGCGCGGAACGGCTGGCGGTCAGCGCGGCCGCCGTAGCGGAGTTGCGGCGGCAGGGCGCCGCGGAACTGCACCGCATCTGCGCGGAGTTTGTTTCCTCGGTCAATTCACGTCTTTCGGAAGCTAGGCTGGAACTTGCGCCGCCCGCATATCGTCCCGAGCTGTTTCGAGAATCCGGCGCGAACGTGCTGCAGATCGGCTCGCAGGGACGGCAACTGCAAATCACATTTCAAGCCGGAAGCGAGCCGCTTTCCACGCAGAAGTTCCTCATCCCGTACGTGCTCGAAGGCGAAATTCGCACCTACAACCAAAAGATGCTGGACCGCCTCGAAATCCGCTACATGATGCTGTTTTACTGCGTGGAATCCCAGGAAGCCTGCTGGCGCTACTACGACTGGCGCACGGCCCACACCGGCGTAGTGGGTTTCGATCTGCTCGCCAGCCTGATGGAGCCGCTGTTCTAACGATCGTGCGGTAACCTTCAACCGGCCGGTAAAGGGCAGATCAACGCCGCGGCTGTGCGTCGCAAGATGCTCGCCACATCGCGCACGGCGCCCGCCTCGCTTCCACGCAGTATCAAGTGATCCATACCTGCGATGATGACGTTTCTTTCTCGGCTGCGGCATTGTGTTCGGCCGCTGGCACTGGGGTGCATCTCTACGGAATACTTGCGGAATGGATAACTTGGTCGAACCGGGTTTGAAAGAGAGGTATTTTAAGGGCTGGACCCCTGGCAAAAAACCACTGCTGTCCAAATTAGCTGCCGACCATAAACTGCCTTACAGAATCCAAACCACATAACGGGAACAACTGAACCGCATGGCGGATCAGGTTGGTGGAGGCACCGGGCTATTGTGGCCGTCAGGTGCTGTCCAAATT
>DATGKM010000003.1:0-10778 GCA_035294665.1 Bryobacteraceae bacterium
GCCACCGCCTCAGTCAGTTCACGTCTGGTTGCCACACTCAGTTGCCTCCTCAATCTGCCACCCGTCCCTTTCATTGGGACCGGTAACATGTTTCATGAGGCAACGAGTCGCGCTGGGTAACATTTTTGGCGAGTCAACGCGTGGTCACATTAGTTGTCGCCGAGCGGGAATTTTAATTGTCGTCAGCCGGGAATTTTAATTGTCGCCGAACATCTGGGTATTGGGCTTCTTTCCGGCGGCTACGGCGCCGACGAGCTGCAGAGCGCCGGGGCATACCGGGTCTACGAGGATCCCGCCGGTCTGTTGGCCCACCTCGATGAAGTCGGTGTGCGGGCGCGCTGACGCTCGCTCGGACCGAAACGCTATCATCGTTTTATGAAACCCTTGGTGGTCCTTTTGGCTGCCACCGTTGCTATGCCCGATTTTGCCCAACTCGAACGCATGAGCGCCCGCTTCGCGCCGGTCAAACTCAACGTCGACACCTCTGCTCTTTCCGCCGGCGATCGCCAAGCACTCGGCAAATTGATGGAGGCGGCGCGCATTTTGAACTTCACCTTCCTCGATCAGCTTTGGAGCGGCAATCGCGCCATGTACGAGAAGCTGGAGAAGGACACCACTGCGCTGGGAAAGGCGCGGCTAGCCTATTTCTGGTTGAACAAAGGGCCATGGTCTTCCTTGGACGGATACACCGCGTTTGTCCCGGGCGCGCCCGCGCGGAAACCCTTGGGCGCGAATTTTTATCCGGAAGATATGAGCCGCGAAGAGTTTGAGCAGTGGGTGAAGACGCTTTCCGCGGACCGGCGCCGCGAAGCGGAAAGCTTTTTCACCGTGATCCGCCGCGATGGGAACGGGCGGCTGACGGCGATCCCGTACAGCCAGGCGTACCATTCCGACCTGGCACGGGTATCCGCGCTGCTGCGCCAGGCCGCGGCCGTAACGGACAACGCTTCGCTAAAAAAATATCTCACCCTGCGGGCGGACGCCTTCCTCTCGAACGACTACTATGCGAGCGACATCGCCTGGATGGAACTGGACGCCCCGCTTGATATCACCATAGGCCCGTACGAAACCTATAACGACGAATTATTCGGCTACAAGGCGGCCTTCGAGGCTTACATTACGCTGCGCGACGATAAAGAATCGGCGCGCCTGCAGGCGCTCACTAACCACTTGCAGGAGATCGAGAATAGTCTCCCGATAGAGGCGGGTTACCGCAATCCCAAACTGGCATCTCTTGCCCCGATTCGCGTGGTCAACGAAGTTTTGGCTGCAGGCGATGGCGCGCATGGTGTTCGCACCGCCGCGTTCAATCTCCCCAACGATGAGCGTGTGGTGCAGCAAAAGGGCGCCAAGCGAGTCATGCTCAAGAATATTCAGGAAGCTAAGTTCCGTACCATTCTGGCGCCCATCGGTGAACGCGTCTTGGCCGTCGGCGAGCGCCCCAGCCTTAGTTTCGATTCGTTCTTCCTCCACATTCTGGCGCACGAGTTGAGCCATGGCATAGGCCCGCAGCAGATCCACGTCGCGGGCCGCGTCACTTCCGCCCGGCAGGAATTGAAAGACCTGTACGCCACCATCGAAGAAGCCAAGGCCGATGTCACCGGTCTGTTCATGTTGCAGTACCTCTACGACCACGGCCTGATTCCACACGCGGCGGCAAGCGAGCGCCAGCTCTATACTACTTACCTGGCTTCCACCTTCCGCTCGGTCCGTTTCGGGCTGACTGAGGCTCACGCCCGCGGCACGGCGCTCCAGTTCAACTACTTCACCGATAAGGGTGGATTCGTGGCCAATGCCGATGGAACCTTCCGCGTGGACTTCGCGAAAATCAAAAGCGCGGTGCGGGATTTAGACCACGACCTGCTCACCATCGAAGCGCAAGGCGATTACCAGGGCGCGAAAAAGCTGCTGGATTCGCTCGCGGTCGTGCGGCCGCCCATGCAAAAGGCGCTGGACCGTATGAAAGACATCCCCACGGATATCGATCCCGTCAACGAGTGAAGCGGGGCGCAGCCGCGGCCGCTCCGTGCACGTGTGAGCGAATCACCTTTCTTGGAGCCGGTGCAACTGGCCCACGGAGGCAATCCGTAGTACGCCTTCATTCACGGCGGCGGCGATCCGTTCGTGCGTCCTGCCGCGTATGTCTCGCTTTACCTGAATGGCCTTTTGGGCAGGCCGCGACACCGTGTGGTGGCACCTGAGCGGGCTCGCCTTACACCGGGTTGATATCGTTCTGGTCTGGTCTGGCTCCTGGCGTGTAGGCTCCACGCTGGCCGGCCGCGCCGAACGAACTTCACCGGTGGCGGCGGCGCTTTTACTGAAAATAAAAGGGAAAGCAATGAGCTATCCGGTGCGATCGCACCGGTGAGACCCGCAATGAAAGTCCCCATGCCGAATACCTTCCCGTCGGGCCTGCACATATACGTGCCATTCGCCCCGTTTCCAGATGGACCTGTCCGGCCTTCCCGAGAGAATAGTCTCAGGGGACGAAAGGGCGGCGCGGCGGAGCTGCTGGCCCGTGGCGTCAGAATACAATCCGCAATCCCACCTGCAACCGCCGTGCGTTCGTCCCGTCAGGGAAGCCTTGCGCGGCTATGGGCGCGCCTAGTCCCGGCACCGGCAGCAGCGTCCCCGTGCGCGGTCCGTTGAGCAGGCCCGATGGCAACATCGCCACACTGGTATACGCGATGGTATTCACCTGCGTCGTGTACTGCATATTGAAGACGTTGAATCCCTCAAATAGCAGCGTCGCCCGGATTCGCTCGCCAATCGGGAACGTCTTCGCAAGCCGGGCATCCACGTTGTAAATCGGGCCGGTGGGCAGGCTTTGAATCGGCAGGAACGGCACCCGGTCCCAGCCGCCCGAGCCATTCAGCGTGCTCGTGTAAGTCATGGAAACGCCGGTAAATTGCTGGCCTTGCACCACCACGATCGGCGTTTCGTACATCGACGACGCCAAAGTCGCGAGGCCGGAAACCTGCCATCCGTTCAGCAGGTAGCGCATCGCCGGCGAAGCTGCGTTGCGCGCCGTAGGCTGCCACAACCACTGAACTGTGCCGCGGTTCCTCTGGTCGAATGCCGATCTGCCTCTGTCCGCCGTATAGGTTGCGTCAAACGTGCTCGAAAACGCTGTGCCGAAGGGCGCCAGTTGGCCGATATCGTCCGTCGCATGCGACCAGGTATAAGTCGCAATCACGCTCACTCCATGCGACATGCGCTTGCGAAGCTGCACGTTTCCCGCGTTATACCACGATGAGCCCCCGTTTTCTATTTGAAACACGTGCGCAAAATTGCCGTTGTTCTTGGTAAACCAGAACTGGGTGGTATAGGTACCGGTCACCTGTCCGGCGGTGTTTTCAATGTTATAGGTTTCGGTCGTGGCCTGCGCGGAGGTAGGGTTCGCCTGGTTAAAATCCTGGGTTGTCCATAGCCGGTATCCGCGGTTGTGGATAAAGTTCACCGTGAGCGTCGTATCCCGCATGATTTCCCGCTCCGCCGCGACGTACATCTCCTGTACGTACGGTTGCTTGAAATTCGTTAGCGCGTACGTCAGGTTTAGCGATCCGTTGGGAATCGATCCGGTATTCGGAATGACATTCGGAAACACCGGGGCGCCCGTGAGACTCGGTGTTACCAGAATATTGCTTTGGTAAATGCCGTTGCCGAGATATAGTGCGTCCATCAGTTGGCCGGAGACCGGTTGGTAGTACCACCCGTATCCAGCCCGCACCACCGTCTTGGGATCCACCTGGAAAGCGGCGCCGAACCGCGGAGCCAGGTTGAAATCCGGCGTGGCAATGCTGCCGGTCAGGTAATAATTCGTGTTGACATCCACGGGCTGCGTAAAATGCGGGCGCTCGTAGCGCAATCCGTAACTGATCGTCAGCCGGGGAATGCCTCTCCACGTATCCTGCGCGTAGACTCCCAGGTCTCTCGGCGAGAGACTCCGCGCGCCCGTTCCCAGCGTCTGCTGGAACGAGGTGTAGGTCCGCAGAGCCGTGCGCGAGAAATCCAGGGCGAATGCGGTCAGGGAAGGGTAATTATAGAGTCCGCCCTGGTCGGGCAAGTAGTTGATGTAATCGCGCGTCCAGGTCTCGTTCGCGCCCGCTTCTATGGTGTGAGATCCCAGAGTCCAGTGGCCGTTATCTGTCGCTTGAAAGCGGCGCTCGCTGGGAAGCACGGCCGGATAGGCCTGCGTGGCGCCTACCGTCGTGCCAGCGATGTTGATCCCCAGTGTCCCTGTGGAAAGCCCTGTCGCTACCGGGCTCTCCGTAAGCCGGTCCTGATAAAAGCCCAGCCGCAAATCGTTCGTCACTTGAGGGCTGCCGGTAGCGGTCCACGCTACCCGGGCAAAACGGGTCTGCTCTTTCAAGTTGGGGTCGCCGATCATCCCCCCGTTCGGCGCCACCGTTTCCGTCTCCGCCAGCGCCGGCGCTTTCCACTGCAGGGCGTTACCCTCGAAACTGATGTTGTTCCGGTTGCTCTTCCGCCAATCGATTTTTGCGAGGCCGCGGTAGGAGTGGTTATCAAGCGGCTCCAGCACGTTCATCTGAGATTGGAGGAATCGCGAGGCAATCGCGCACTGCGCCGCCGTCGCCTGGCAATTGGAGGCCAGAACTTGTGTGCCGGTGGGATCGGCGATCAGGGGATTGGTGATCCGGTTGAGTCCCTGGCCGCTGCGGTTCAACCAATCGAAATTCAGAAAAAAGAAAACGTTGTTGCGGATGGGGCCGCCCACGTTTGCGCCCGCCTGCTCCTGCTGCTGGTGCGTGTTGTGCCCCGCCGCGAAACGGTCGTTGGCTTGCCACCCGCTGTCCCGGAAGTATCCCCAGGCTTCGCCGTGATAATCCGTAGTGCCGCTGCGCGTTCCCGCATCCACTATGCCGCCCGAGGTCGTCCCATATTCGCTCAGAAAATTTCCGGACGCGGTATACATATCCTGCACGGCATCCTGCGACAACTGGTTCGCGATCCCCGCCCGGTAGAGCGGATACATGTCCGTGGAAAGAATGCCGTCCGTCAGAAATTGATTCGAAAACGGCACTCCGTGAAAAACGATGACGCCCGGCTTGGTCACGGCTTCGGTTGCGGCCGGCGCCAACGTCGCCAGCGGATCGAGCAGCCGTTGGCTGCTGGGCGTGTCGCTGGTCGCCCGCTGCGAAACCGCGCCGCCGATGCTGTTGATCGTGTTGTTGACAGTGGTTTCGATGCCCAGCGGCTGGTTCTTGGCGCCGTTGTCCGTGGAGTACAAGATAATTGCGAAATTCACTTCCTGGCCCGTGCCAACCGAAAACTCACCCGATTCCCAGCTCGTAAAATTCCGGCGCGTTACTTTCAATTTGTAACCTTCCGCCGGCGTTACAGCGGGCAGATAGAACACCCCATCGTCAGTCCCATCCATCGGACGCTGAATCCCCAGCGAGGCATTCGATAAAACAATCCGCGCATCGGGCAGCCCGTCGCCGGTCGGATCTGTGATTTCTCCGCCCACTGCGCCAAATCCGCCCGGCGGTTGCCCCCAAATCGCCGGCGCTTCCAACATTCCCCAGGCACACAAAACCAGTGCCAGATAGCTTCTTTTCCCAAACCGCATAATCGATTGATCCTTGAATATAACCGATCTACGCTTGATCTTGCTTCCGAACGGCCCCGCCCTGCCGCAAAAGCAGTGGAAGTATAATCTGGTTTCGCGGGGTTTTTGGCAATCAGTTAGCAAGTAGATCGCCGCCGGGAAACCCGGGCCGCTTCACCGCGTCTAAACTTCATTTCGGAACATGAACTCGTATCGATTCGTTTGCTTGCCGATTGCCATTGCGCTGGCGCCTTGGGCCGGCCGCGCTCAGGCTCCGCAATTCACCATCTCTACGATAGTAGGCAACGGCACCGCCGGTTACGCTGGCGATGGCGGTCCTGCCAGCCAGGCCGAACTCAACCAGCCTTGCAAGATTGCCCTCGATAGCTCCGGCAGTCTCTACATCGCCGACCAGAACAATCAGCGCGTCCGCAAGGTGTCAGGGGGAACCATTACAACGATCGCCGGCAACGGAACCGCCGGCTATAGCGGCGATACGGGCCCGGCCACATCTGCCAATATCAACTTGCCCTGCGGCGTCGCGCTCGATCAATCCGGCAATCTCTTTTTCTCGCAGACCGGCGGAACCGACTCGGCCATCCGCAAAGTCGACACCAGCGGCAAGATCACCACCATCGCGGGCACCACCCTGGGGGCCGGCTATTCCGGCGATGGCGCCGCGGCAACCAACGCTCAGGTGAACGGTCCCACCGGCCTCGCCTTCGACAGTGCAAACAACCTCTATATAGCAGATACCGCTAACAATCGCATTCGCAAAATCGATTCCGATGGCGGCGGCAATATCGTAACCTGGGTTGGCAATGGCGTGGCCCAATACGCCGGCGATGGCAAGTTGGCCTGGCAATCTTCCATAAACAGCCCCAACGGCGTGGCTGCCGACGCGGCAGGCAATCTATACGTCGCCGACACGGCGAATCACTGTATTCGCAAGGTATCCGGCAATGTCGTTTCCACCTTCGCCGGGATTTGCGGCGTCACCGGCGGGTTCTCGGGCGATGGCGGCCCCGCTACCAAAGCACAACTCTACTATCCCAAAGATGTGGCGGTAGACCCCGCCGGCAACGTGTACATTGCCGATACCTATAATTTCCGCATCCGCATGGTCACACCCGGCGGAATCATCTACACCATTGCCGGGAAGGCCCGCTCCGGTTACGCCGGCGATGGTGGCCTCGCCACCAACGCCCTCCTGAATTTTCCGGATGGAGTTGCCGTAGGGCCAGGCGGCATTATTTACATTTCTGACCAGCAGAACAATGTCATTCGCCAACTGACTCCCGGCAATGTCACTGGCCAAGGCCCGCCACCCATCATCACCAGCATGAACAGCGCTTCCTTTTGTGGCGCTTATGCCGGCGTTGCGGCCCCGGGAGGCTGGGTAGAAATCCACGGAACGTCTCTCGCGGCGGACACGCGCCAGTGGGCCTCCAGTGACTTCAATGGCGTGAATGCGCCGACTTCCCTGGACGGCTCCACCGTTACCATCGGCGGAGAAGCCGCGGTGCTGAACTACATCAGCCCCACGCAGATCAATGCGCAGGTGCCCGTAGACATTGCTCCAGGCCCGCAGCCCGTTTCCGTGAAAGCCCCCAATGGGGTCAGCCCGGCCGTCAATCTTACGGTGAATGACGTGGCGCCCGGCTTATGCTTCTCCTACACGGTAAACGGAAATCAGTACGCGGCGGCCGTGATCAGTGGCACTTCGACTTACGTATTGCCCGCCAACGCCGCTATCGGCGGCATCAGTTACCGCCCCGCGCACCCGGGCGAGACCATCAGTTTGTTCGGAACTGGCTTTGGTGCGACCACGCCGCTGCCACCCCAAGGCCAGATCGTGCAGCAGCAAGATACGATCAACCCGTTGCCGCTGGTCTTTTTTGGCCCGGTGCAAGCTCAGGTCACTTACGCCGGCTTCGCTCCAGGATACGTGGGCCTCTACCAGATCAACGTGGTGGTGCCCAACATTCCCGCCGATGACGCTGTGCCGATCACCTTCGCGCAGGGCCAGTTCGCCGCCGCGCCGACCCTGTACACCTCCGTGCAATAATACGGGCGGCGTGATTTTCCGCAGGTCCATCGACGAACAGTCAATTCTGCTTCGGCCGAATGGCATCCGCCCGGCCTTTCCCGTCTTTCTCGAACTCCAGAATCTGCCGGAACCGCCGCGCGTTTTCATTCTCCAGCCCGACCATTCCCGTCTGGCAGGAGAGATCGCGCAAAGCCTGCGCCCCGAGATCTTCGGCGAGCTTCCACCGGAGGTGCTCGATGCCATCCGCGAGCACGATTTCGGCTGGGAGCGCAGCGATCGCAGCCAATTCGCGCACATCGCGGCCCAGCCGCCCCGCCCGTTTCCGCAAATGGCGCCCGCGGAAACCCATCCCTGCTGGCGCGAATCGGTTCGCCGCGCGCGCGTCTCTTCTCCTGTAAAGGGAGTGATCGTCAGCCGCCACTTTTGTGCGCTCGCGTCTCAAGACCCGGCGCACCGCCCCTTTGCCGAAGAAGAAAATCCGCGGCGCAAGGAAATCGAACGCGACCTGAACGTGCCCTTCGAAGATCTGGACCGCTGGACCGCCGCTATCGGCTTCTGCGATCTGGTCTCGCTTTACCTCTGCTGCGGTGCGCGCGAAGCGGCCGAATTCCCGCTGGCGCATCCCTCGTTGCCCGCTGCGCACGAAGCCCGCAAAGTGGTCCTGGACTGGAATGGCGCGCAACCGCGCTTCTCGTCGCCCATCCTCCAGGAAGGCGGAACGGCCGGGGTCACGGCATGGGAACGTTCCGGGGACCAGCCGGAGCTATGGCCGGTCGCCTTAGAGTGGCGTTTCCTCAAGTGACCGGTTAGCCCGCGGCCACCGTTTTCAGCGCTTTCAGCCGGTCCCGGAGCTGCGCCGCTTTCTCGAACTCGAATTTGCGCGCCGCCTCGCGCATCTGTTCTTCCAGGTCCGCCAGGAATTTCGTCTTCTGCTCCGGTGTCAGCGCCTCTACGTCCTCGTCCGCTTCCAATTCCACCGTGACGTAGTCGCCCTCCGCGATCGCCACCAGGCTCATATCGATCGGCTTCACGATCGATTGCGGCACAATGTGGTTCTGTTCGTTGTACTCCTCCTGGATGCGCCGCCGCCGCTTGGTCTCCTCCAGCGCCCGCTTCATGCTGTCCGTCATCACATCCGCATACAGAATCGCGTGCCCTTCCACGTGCCGCGCCGCCCGCCCGATCGTCTGGATCAGCGACCCCGAAGAACGCAGAAAGCCTTCTTTATCCGCGTCCAGAATCGCCACCAGCGAAACCTCCGGCAAGTCCAAGCCCTCGCGCAGCAAATTGATCCCGATCAGCACGTCGAACTCGCCCCGCCGCAAATCGCGCAAAATTTTGATGCGGTCGAGCGTGCTCACCTCCGAATGCAGGTAGTTGCACCGCACGCCCACTTCGGAATAATACTCCGCAAGGTCCTCCGCCATGCGCTTGGTCAGCGTGGTCACCAGCACCCGCTGGCCCTTATTCACGCGGTCGCGAATCTGCCCAAGCAAGTCGTCCACCTGCCCGCGCACCGGCCGGATCTCCACGCTGGGATCGAGCAGCCCCGTGGGCCGGATGATCTGCTCCACCACCACTCCTCCCGATTTGGTCAGCTCGTACGGCCCCGGCGTGGCCGAAACATAAATCACCTGATTCACGCGATGCTCGAATTCCTCGAAGGTGAGCGGGCGGTTATCGAGCGCGCTCGGCAAGCGGAAGCCATGCGCCACCAGGACCTCTTTCCGCGAGCGGTCGCCCGCGTACATGCCGTGCAGTTGCGGCACCGTCTGATGGCTCTCATCCAGGAAAATCACCGCATCGTGCGGCAGGTAGTCGAGCAGCGTGGGCGGCGCTTCGCCCGGCAGCCGTCCCGAAAAATGCCGCGAGTAATTTTCGATTCCGTGGCAGTAGCCGATCTCCTTGATCATTTCCAGATCGAACATGGTGCGCTGGTAGAGCCGCTGTGCCTCAATCAGCTTGCCCTTCTTTTCCAGTTCCAGATGCCATTCCGCGAGCTCGCGGCGGATGCTCTCCATCGCTTCCAGTTTCGTCTCCGCGGACATAACGTAGTGCGTCTTGGGATAGATCGGCAGCCGCAGGTATGTTTGCTTCACCTGCCCGAGCAGGGGATCGATCTGCGCCAGGCTCTCCACCTCGTCGCCCCATAACTCGATGCGATAAGCGTAATCGTCGTAAGTGGGAAACACTTCGATGGTGTCGCCGCGTACCCGGAACGTGCCGCGGCGGAAATCGCCGTCGTTGCGTTCGTACAGGATCTCCACCAGCTTCGCGAGAATCTGGTTGCGCGAGATCTTCTGTCCCTTCTCCAGCATGAGCAGCATGCCGTAGTACGCTTCCGGCGATCCCAGACCGTAGATGCAGCTCACGCTTGCCACGATTACGCAATCCCGGCGCTCAAATAGCGACTTCGTGGCCGAAAGCCGCAGCTTGTCCAATTCGTCGTTGATGGTGGCTTCTTTTTCGATGTAAACGTCGCTCGAAGGTATGTACGCTTCTGGCTGGTAGTAATCGTAGTAGCTGACGAAATACTCCACCGCGTTTTCCGGAAAGAACGACTTAAACTCGTGATAAAGCTGCGCGGCCAGGGTCTTGTTGTGCGCCAGCACCAGCGCCGGCCGCCCCACGGCTTCGATGACCTTCGCCATCGTGAACGTTTTTCCCGACCCCGTAACGCCCAGCAGAACCTGGTGCTGCTCGCCCTCGCGCACCCCCCGCACCAGTTCCCGAATAGCGTTCTCCTGGTCCCCACGCGGGCGGTAATTCACAGCCAGATGGAAGCCCATAATTTCAGTATAGGGTGCGTGAAAAATCGGTGGGCCCGAATTAGAAGTTTCGTGTAATGGTAAACCTCGCAATCGCCGCGGGGATTTTCGGCGCGTTGGATCGCCAGCGCCACGCGGCATGCGGAGCCGAATTTATTGCACGCGTATTGCTGGTAAGCCGTGAGGCGGTGGCCGGATTGATCGGCCTGGGCCTCGCTGGTTTCATCCTGAGAGGTTCGCGGCACGAAATGGACTTGTCCCCGAAACTGAGACAAACGGTTAAGACACAATTTTCAGCGAATGGAGAATTGTGTCATGGGAACGCGACGAAAATTCACGAAGGAGTTTAAGGAAGAAGCCGTCCGGCGGCTGGGATTGGGGGTTTCGG
>DATGKM010000004.1:0-12051 GCA_035294665.1 Bryobacteraceae bacterium
AGCCTCCGAAATCGCCCGCCAAATCGCCCGCCGCGAGCTCCTCGAAGAGGCCGCCAAAGCCGCCAAGGAAGGCTTCCACCCGGCCAGCCACCGCTATCGCCACCGCCACGACCCCCAAAACCAGGCCGCATAGCAAAAAAAGGCCTCAAAATCCGAACCCAATGCCAAACCAAAACCCAAAGTGTCCCCCCTCCGCGCCCTCAGGTTTTGACTTTGTTTTGCTTTTCTCCGCGTCTCCGCGTCTCTGCGGTGATAGAGCCCTCAAGCCCCCCCGGTTGACGCTCGCCACACCACATGATAGGATTCCCCAACATAAGTTGGTGGAGGGTTTGTGCGCTTCAGCGCCGCCCCGTTTTGGCAGTTCGGGAGGAATTTCATGAAAGTTCATGTTGCGCTCTTCGGAGCGGTTCTTGCGGCCGCGGCCGGCTCGGTGCCCTTGCTGGCGCATCACTCGTTCGCCGCCGAATACGATACCAGCAAGCCCATCAAAGTAACCGGCGTGGTCACCAAAATGGAATGGATGAATCCACACGCCCGTTTCTATGTGGCTGTCAAGGATGCCGATGGCAAAGTCACCAACTGGAATTTCGAACTCGGCGCCATCCCGGTGCTGCTGAAACAAGGCTGGCGGAAGTCCTCGCTCAAAGAGGGCGACATGGTCACCGTCGAGGGCGTCGCCGCCAAGGATGGAACCAATCTGGCCAGCGCCCAGAAAGTCTACTTGCCCGATGGCCGCCGCGTTTTCGGTGGATCCGCGGCCGATGGTTCCGCCCCCGAGCCAAAACAGTGATCCTTCAGCGAACCGCACCCTGGCTCCTCGCCGCCGCCATAGCTGCGTCCACCGCTCTCGCCCAGCGGGGGCCTGACGCCGCGTCCCCGGTGGAAGCCACCCGCACCGGCCGCGGCCGTGGCATGCCCAAAAAAGGGCCTCCGGGCCCCTTGCCCCGCATGTCCGATGGCCACCCCGATCTCACCGGTATCTGGAACGGTTTCGGCGGTAGCGGCCAGGCCAGCCCCCATCTGCTCCCCTGGGCCCAGAAAGTTGTCGACGAGCGCCGCGCCAAAAACGGCGCCGAGGATTACGAAGCCCGCTGTCTGCCCGGCGGCCCGCCCCGCGCCGCTCCCTATCACACCGCCCTGTTCGCTACCCCCAAACTCGTGCTCATGCTCTTCGAAGGCAACACCCATATGTACCGCCAGTTCTTCGTGGATGGCAGCACCCACCCCAAAGACCTCAAACCCACCTTCTACGGCGATTCCCGCGCCCACTGGGAAGGCGATACCCTCGTCGTCGATACCGTCAGCTTCTTCGAGAAATCCTGGTTCGATTTCCCCGGCACCCCCCACACCAAAGCCATGCACTTAATCGAGCGCTTCCATCGCATCGATTACGGCAACATGGAAATGGACGATACCATCGACGATCCCGGCGTCTTTACCCAGCCTTTCAACTTCCACCGCGCCACCACTCTCGAACCCAATTTCGAGATGACCGAGTACGTCTGCAACGAAAACAACCAGGATCCCGATCACCTCAACGCCGCTTATAAGCTCGACGATCCTACCGTAGCCAGGCGCCTCGCCGCCGGCGTCGATCCGCCGCCCGCCCGTAAAGCGCCCGCTCCTCCTTCCGGCGCCACGCCCCATACGGACTACGGCAAAGTCGATCTCTCCGGTGTCTGGGTGCCCACCACCACCAAACTGCCCAGCGACCCCGACTACACGCCCGCCTACAAGAAGATCTACGAAGAGCACAAGGCCAATCTCAAGAAAGACGATCCCGAGCGCCTCTGCCTGCCCGATGGCGCCGTGCGCCTCACCCCCCAGCCCTATAAAATCGTCCAGCGCCCCGATCAGATCGCTCTCCTCTGGGAAGCCAACACCCATAGTTACCGCCGCTTCTTCCTCGATGGCCGTCAACACAACTTAGACATCGAGCCGGAAAGCTACACCGGCCAATCCATCGGCAAGTGGGATGGCGATACCCTCGTGGTCGATACCATCGGTTTCAACGACAAAACCTGGCTCGATTCCACCGGTAGGCCGCACAGCGAAGACATGCACCTCACCGAGCGCTACCACCGCCCCGATCTCGGCCATCTCAAAGTCGATATCACCATCGAAGATCCCAAAGCCTTCACCAGGCCCTATAACTTTACGCGCACCTTTACGCTCGCCCCCAACTGGGAACTGCAGGAGTACGTTTGCCAGGCCGTTCTCGACGGCATCTACAACGAGTGAGGAACCGGTGAAAACAAAACAACCAAGACTGAAGACTTCCTCTGTGCCCTCTGCCATCTCTGATTTTGGTTCTTCTCCGTGTCTCCGTGTCTCCGTGGTGCTATTGTGTCTGGCCCCCTTTATCCAAGCCCAGCCCCCGGATGCGGCGGCCCACCGCGCCACGCTGGATAAATATTGCGTAACCTGCCATAACTCCAAGCTGAAAACCGCCAACCTCGAACTCGACAAGCTCGATCTCACCCACCTCAACCAGCAGGCCGAGATCGCCGAGAAGGTTATCCGCAAGCTGCGCGCCGGCATGATGCCTCCCGCCAAAATGCCGCGCCCGCCGCGCCCCGTGCTCGATTCGCTCGTTCAGTTCATGGAAAACGAGCTGGACCGCGCCGCGGCCACTTATCTGCCGCCGCCCGGAATTCACCGCCTCAATCGCACCGAGTACACCAACGCCATTCGCGACGTGCTGGCTCTGCAGGTGGACGCCACCAAATTCCTCCCGCCCGACGATTCCACCCATGGCTTCGATAACATTGCCGGCGCCCTCACCCTTTCTCCCGCGTTGATGGAAGCCTATCTCTCGGCCGCCGGCAAAATCAGCCGCCTCGCCGTCGGCGATGTCTCGTCCCCCGCGCAGGCGGTCTTCGAAGTCCCCGCCGATACCGCCCAGAACTATCACATCGAAGGCCTCCCCTTCGGCACCCGCGGCGGCATCCTCATCCACTATCAATTCCCCGCCGATGGCGAGTACTCGTTCAAAGTGAAAGGCGTCACCGGCTACTTCCAGGCGGTCCTCGGCGGCATCAAGGGAGAGAAGCTGGAAGTCTTGGTGGATGGCGCGCGTGTCCACCTCTTCGATTGGGACAAGGACATCTCAAATACCACCGGCAACGGCAAGTCCACCCCGCGCATTGCGGTCAAGGCCGGCCTCCACACCGTGGGTGTCACATTCCTGCAAACCGACGATATCCCCGGCACGGAGCTGAACCGTCCGTTCGTCCGGACCATGAATACGCCCGGGGCGATTCCGGGCTATTTGTTCTACCCGCACGTCGGCCAGGTCTGGATTGAAGGGCCGTACAACGCCAAAGGAGCCGCCGATACCGCCAGCCGCCGCAAAGTCTTCGTGTGCCGTCCCCAAACCGCCGCCGAAGAGCAGCCCTGCGCCCGCTCCATCGCCGCCTCTCTGGTAAAACACGCTTTCCGCCGCCCCGCCACTCCCGCCGATATCGACGCTCTCATGCACTTCTACTCCGAGGGCCGCGCCGATAACGGAACCTTCGACGACGGTATCGAAGCCGTAATCGAGCGCGTCCTCGCCGATCCCGAATTCGTCTATCGCCTCGAACCCGAGCCTCCCGGCCTGCCCGCGGGCCAAAGCTACCGCATCTCCGATCTCGCGCTCGCTTCCCGGCTCTCCTTCTTCCTCTGGAGCAGCGTCCCCGACGACGAACTGCTCGAGGTCGCCGCGCAGGGCAAACTCCACGAGCCGGCCGTCCTCGAAAAACAGGTGCGGCGCATGCTCGCCGACCCCAAATCCGAGGCGCTCATTGCCAATTTCACCGGCCAGTGGCTGAGCGTCCGCTCGCTGAAAACCAGCGAACCCGTCGTCAATCTCTTCCCCGATTTTGACGACAACCTCCGCGAGGCCTTCGAGCGCGAAGTCCAGTTGTTCTTCGGCAGCATCGCCCACGAAGATCGCAGTGTTCTCGATCTGCTGAATGCAGACTATACCTTCGTCAATGAGCGCCTGGCCAAGCACTACGGCATTCCCAACGTTTATGGGCCGCAATTCCGCCGCGTCATCCTGCCGGCGGATCTCGATATGCGCCGCGGTCTGCTGGGCAAGGGCGCGCTCATGACGGTCACTTCCAATGCCGCCCGCACTTCTCCCGTCACTCGCGGCAAATGGTTCCTGCAAACCTTCATGGGAGTCAGCCCGCCCGACCCGCCGCCAAACGTTCCCGCCATCAAGGAGCGGCCGGCCGATGTGACCGGCAACGCCAAGGTTCCCACCATGCGGGAGACCATGGAACTGCACCACACCAACCCCGTTTGCGCCTCCTGCCACAGCCTGTTTGAGCCCATGGGCCTCGCGCTCGAGAATTTCGATGCCGTCGGCGCCTGGCGCACCCACGATGGCGAGAGCCCCATCGACGCCTCCGGCGTGCTGGTCGATGGCACTAAGGTCGATGGCGTTTCCGGCCTGCGCGATTGGCTGATGAGCCGCTCCGATCAGTTCGTCCGCGTGGTCACCGAAAAGCTGCTCACCTACGCGCTCGGCCGCGGCGTCGAATACCAGGATATGCCCCTGGTGCGCTCCATCGTCCACCAGGCCGCCGCCAAGGATTATCGCTTCACCTCGATTTTATTGGGCGTGGTGAACAGCCCCGCCTTCCAGATGAACACCAAACCGCAAACCGCGGAGACTGCCAATTCCGAACCGCCACCGTCAGGGAGCGGTCCTTTAGCCAGGAGGTAAGAGCCGTCATGTTCCTAACCAAAAAGCACATCTCACGCCGCAAGATCCTGCGCGGTGCCGGCGCCGCGCTGGCGCTCCCTCTGCTCGATGCCATGATCCCTGCCGGGGTCGCCCTCGCCGATACAGCGGCGAATCCCAAGCCTCGCTTCGTCGGTTGCTTCGTGCCCCACGGCATGGCGCCCGGCGCTTATTGGGTCCCCGCCAAAGAAGGCCCGCTCGAAGCGACTCTTCCCTACAACTGGAAACCGCTCGAGCCCTTCCGCGACTACACCGTCATCCTCAGCGGCCTCCATTCCCGCTCCGCCGAACCGCCCCCGGGCGCAACCGGCGCCGATCACTGGGTTGCCGCCGCCTTCCTCTGCGCGGTGAAGCCCAAGAAGACCGCCGGCGCCGACGTTTACTGCGGCACTACCATCGACCAGATCATCGCCCAGAAAATCGGCCGCGAGAACCTCATGCCCTCCATGCAGCTTGCCGTCGAAGATCCCGGCGCCAACTCCAGCAACTGCGGCGAAGGCTATAGCTGCGCCTATACCAACACCATTTCTTGGGCTACTCCCACCGACCCCCTTCCCATGGAATTAAATCCGCAGGTGGTCTTTGAGCGCATGTTCGGCGATGGCAGCACGGCCGAGCTGCGCGCCCGCCGCCGCAAGCGCGATAGCAGCATTCTCGATTCGCTTACCGGCAGCCTCTCCCGCCTGCGCAGCGAAGCCGGACCCGCCGATCGCGCCCGCCTCGATAACTACACCGATAACGTCCGCGAAATCGAGCGCCGCCTGCAGATTGCCATGAAGGCTTCCGCCGTCGCGCCGCCCGAAATGGAAGTGCCCGTGGGCGTGCCGCAAACTTTCGATGAGCACATCAAGCTGCAATTCGATCTGCTGACCCTGGCCTTCCAGGCCGATATTACGCGCGTCGGCACCCTGCTGTTTGCCCGCGATCTCACCGGCCGCACCTACCCCGCCAGCGAAGCGCCCACCGTCGGCTTCCACGGCATCTCGCACCACGGCGAAGATCCCAAAAAGATCGATACGCTCTCCAAGATCAACCAGTATCACGTCAAATGCCTGGCGCACCTCATCTCTAACCTGGCAAAGACTCAGGATGGCGATGGCACCCTGCTCGATCATTCCCTGGTGCTCTATGGCTCCAACATGGGCAATTCGAATCAGCATGTCCATTACGATGTGCCGCACGTGCTGGTGGGCGGAATCAACGGCAAACTCAAGGGCGGGCGCCATATCGCCTACCCGCAGAAAACCGTGCCGACGGGCAACCTGCTGTTGAGCCTGCTCGACATGTACGACATCCACGATGACAAGTTCGGCGATAGCACCGGCCGGCTGGTGAATCTGTAAAGAGGCGCCATGAAACGCATTGCGGTAAGTGCTCTCGCATCCCTGCTGGTGGCGGTCTGCGGATTTGGCGCGGGAACCTCCGAGGTTGCCGATGCCGCCATGAACGGCGATACCGCCTCCCTCCAGCAGCTCATCGCCCGGCATGCGGACGTCAACGCGCCCCAGGCCGATGGCGCCACCGCGCTGCACTGGGCGGTTTTCCATTCCGACCAGGCAATGGTGGATACCCTGCTCGCCGCCGGGGCCAATCCCAAAGCCGCCAATCGCGAAGGCTCCACGCCGCTATGGCTGGCCTGCATCAATGGAGATGCCGGCATCATAGCCTCACTGCTCAAAGCCGGCGCCGATCCCAATGAGCGGCTTCCTCTGGGGCGAACTCCCCTTATGGCGGCAGCCCGCACCGGCAAGGTCGATGCTATCCAGGTGCTGCTCGATCACGGCGCCAACGTCAACGCCCGTGAGCAGCTCCGCGGAACCACGGCTTTGATGTGGGCCGCCGATGAAGGCCAGGCCGCCGCCATCGAGCTTCTGGTCAAGCACGGCGCCAACGTAGCCGAGCGCTCCGATCCGGCCGAACGCGGTAGAGGCCCTGCCTTAGGCAAGGCCAACGATCCGCGCAAGCAGGTCGCCGCCCAGGCAGCCGCGCTCGCCAAAGGACAGGCGCTCGATTTGGGCGATCTGGCCGCGCTGCGCGGCGATAACAACGGCATAGGCGGCCAGGCGGGAACCAGGGGCCAGACCGGAAACCGCGCCCAGCCAGTAGGCCGCGGGCAAGCCGGAAACCGGCCCCCCGCCAACAACGATCAGAGTGGCGTCGATCCCAACGATGATGCCGCCGTCGCCGCCTTCGGCTTTCGCCGCCGGCCCGCCCCCAAGGATGGCGGTCAAATCACCCCGCTCGTCTACGCCGTCCGCGCCAATTCGCTCGATTCCGTGAAAGCCCTGCTGGCCGCCGGCGCCGATATCAATCAGACCACGGGCTACGGCTGGAGCCCCCTGCTCGATGCCACCCAGAACCGCTACTACAAGCTCGGCGCTTATCTTATGGATCACGGCGCCGATGTCAATCTTGCCAACAAAGGCGGCTGGACGCCCCTCTACCTCGCCACCGACAACCGCAATATCGAAAACGGCGATTACCCCGTGCGCCAACCCGATATGGACCACCTGGAGTACATCAAGCTCCTGCTCGCGCATGGCGCCAACGTGAACGCCCGCATCAAGGACAGCACCGAAACCCGCACCGTCTTCACCAATCAGTGGCTCGATGAAAACGGCGCCACCGCGTTCCTGCGCGCCTCCCAATCGGGCGACCTGGTCTTAATGAAGCTGCTGCTCGACCATGGCGCCGATCCCAAAATCGATACGGTCCTGCATGTCACCGCCCTCCAGGTCGCGGCCGGCATCGGCTGGGTCGAGGGCATTACCTACGAGTGGTCCCCGCAGGCCACCTATGAAGCCGTGAAAATGCTGATCGATCTCGGCCTGGATGTCAACGCCCAAGCCGATACCGGCCGCACCGCCATGCACGGCGCCGCGCACAAGGGCCGCACGGATGTCATCCAGCTCCTGTACGATCACGGCGCAAAACTCAATGTGCGCGATTACGGCAATACCGATAACCGCGGCGGCAAGCTCGCCGTCCACACCTGGGAGCCGGTCGATTACGCCGATGGCCTCGTCCGCGTGGGCGTGCAATCGGCCATCCCGCACCCCGAAGCCGGCCTCCTGTTGCGAAAGCTGATGAAGGAGCAAGGCCTCCCCGTCCCCCCCGTGGGCCGGACGCTCGAATCCATCTGCATCACCGAGGCCTGTGAATAGGTTTCGGAGCCGCGGCCGTTAGGGGGCGGTCGCGCGCCTTTCTACCAGGTTAGCCGGCGGCGTGTACGGCAGGCTCAAAAAGCTGTCCCAGATTGAAAGCTGGCTCTTCGGTGTGCCGTCGTAATTCCGCAATCCCATCGAGCCAAACGCCTTCAACGCGAACTCGCCTCCTGCCCCGCCGCTCTGGCGGAACGCATTGTCGGTGATGCACCACTCATCGCCGTAGCATTGGGAATAGCTTGGCGGGCTGGCCTGCGGATAGCACGTCGTCATTACCTGCGAAAGAATCAGGTCGCGGTCCGACCACCAGGTCACCGCGTCGAAGTTACTATTGAACGCGGTGTTGAGCAGAAAATTGAGATAGGCCGTTTCGAAGCTCGGCTCGCTATAAAAGCCGAAAGGCTGCGCGCACTGGTTGTTCACCGTAAGCGCCACGGGAGTGGAATTCCAGCCGGTTTCCGTGATCACCACCGGGGCTTCGTTCGGGTTGTAATTGCTGATGCGCGTCAAAAAGTCCGAAGGCACCATATACGGGTTTCCCAGATAAGCCGGATAGGCCGCCAGGCCCAGGCGGTCATGGCTCAGCGCTCCCATCGCCGCGTACTGCTTCTGGTCGAAACCCGTCGCGGTGTTGTCGTACAGCGCTTCCAGGTTGAGGCTGGGAAACGCCACAATGGAAGGATTCACTGCCTTGGCGGCGGCGTAGGCTGCCTGCAGGGCGTTCACCAACGCCCGCCAGGACGCGGTGTTGCCGCCGCATACGAAGTAATAGAGATTGATTTCCGTTGCCGTGACCAGGTACCGCGGCTGAAACAGGTTGGTCATCCAGGTGACGTAATTGACATACGCGCCAAGCAGAGGCGCGTATGTGGAAGTAGTGAAATTCGGACAAGGCAGCGCCCAACCCGACACGGCTTGGGAGGTGTTGCCCAGAATCACCGCGAGCGGCACCATGTTCGCGCGCACAAAACCAAGCTGCAGAAATAGCGGCTTTCCGCTTGCCTGGGCGGATTGAGCGAGCGATTGCATTTCGAGAGTCCACGGCGACGCCGTAGGAGTCGCGCTTTGCTCGAACGCCATAAATGGGATGCCCAGGTACTCGGGAAAAACAGATAGGAGATCCACGTCTAGCGCCACGTTGGCCGGCGGAAACGAAGGAGAGAAGTTCTGCTCGCTGGTATGTACTCCGGGTACTACCTGAATAGCCGTGGAAGCCATTTGGAATGGCCGTGAAGGAGGCAGCGATTGGCCAGATGCCGCCGGTAACCCGGCCAGGCTCGCCAGCAGGAAAGCAGTCAGCCGCCTGCTCACATACTCCGTCCGAAAAATGAGCATTAGAGCCCCCAAGCGGTTCACAAACGTCAACCGCGATATTCGCTCAGTCTAAACCACGTGCGCCCGCTCCAAGCGAGGCGTGGGCGTAGGCTCGGGAAAGGTCCGCATGCGCCGGCGCGCAATCGCGCACCAGCCACACCACGCGGATCCGCTTCATCATCTTGGTCAATCCCTTCAGCTCCGCCGACCACGTGGCTAGAGCCGCTGAAAGTTCCCGGTGCCGTTCACTCGAAAGCCGGAACTCGAACTCTCGCGGTTCGGCGAGCCGGTAAGGCGATGGATCGAGCGGCATATCGTCGGCGATCCACCGGTCGATATCGTAGCGGAACGCGCCGCGCGCGGGCGCCAGGATCTCTTCCACAGAGTGCCCGTGGGCGTGCTGCAGCATCTGATACCGGCTGAAGTTCTCCCAGAACTCCTCGAAATTGGGAATCGAGGCGTGCGTGCCGCGTTCCATAATCAGCCGCATGGTGACGCTCATCGCCAGAGCGCAGATCTCCGGCCAGATGTGGAAGCTGGCGATCGCCTGGTACTTATGCAGCAGGTTATCGCCGATCTCGCTGCGCATCAGCCGGTCCCAGTTCTCGTCTTGCAGGTAGAACTCGATGCACGCTTCCCGCGTGGGGAACAGTTCCCCGCGGGTCTCCCGCTCAAACGACTGCAAATAGTTGTTTACTTTACCCGTGTCCGCTTCCATGGCCGGAACCAGCGCGAACAGCCAGTCCGCTCGCGAGACGCCGCGCTTGGAAGCGAACCGCACCGCCTCGATGAAGTTGTTGTCGTGCCAGAAAGCCACGCTGGCCAGCGCGTGCTTGCGGGCGCGCACGTAATCTTCGAAGGTAAGAGTATCGGTCGAAACCACGATCTCTTCCACATCCAATACCTTTTGCCCGCCGTAAATGCCGAAGTTCTTCGGCAGCACCCGGTACATGCTGCGGAACTGGAACATATTGCGCGATTCCAGCATTTCCAGTTCCGATCCTTTGAGCAGCATCAGTTGGAAGTTGGTCACCTGGCTGACGCCGGCATCGAGCAGATCGCGAATGCCGCGCATGTGCGATTCCAAAGTCTCGCCGGGCAGCCCGAGAATGAGGTCCGAGTTCGATCGTAGCCCGCGCCCGCGCAGGTGCACCTGCAGTTGCTGGTAGGCCTCCAGCTTGATAGTCTGCCGCTTGACGTTTCGCAGCACATTCTCGTCGAGCGACTGCACGGCCTGGTAGAGAACCAGCGCGCCGCTGACTTTTTCCACCGACTTGATGATGCGGTCCGCGCGATTCTTGCCCGTGGTCGCGTCGATGTACGTGGGCCAGCCAAACTCTTTCTGGGTTTCTCCCAAATAACCCGAGATCTCGATATCGCGCTCGAACATCCCGTAATTGGAATCGGCAATCCGCAGCGTGCCCATGTTGGGGCACACCGAGTGGATGCGCCGCGCGATGTAGCGCACTTCCTCGCGCATGCGCTCCAGGCTGAAATTGTGAACCTTGGTGTACCAGCGGGTGCCTTGCACACAGAAGGTGCAGGTAAACGGGCATCCGCGGTTAGTCTCGATGAGCGGCGCCAGCCTGCCGTCGAAGAATTCGTCCTGGATGCCTGTCAACCAGGGCGAAGGAATCTCATCGACCTCTTTATGCCGCTCCCAGGCTTTTTCGAGATGCACGCTGCCATCCGGCCGCCAGTAGATGGAGGACGGGACGAGGCCGCTCAGCATCCTGGACTTTTTCATGCCGGCATTGAGGAACTCCTTTACCACTTCGGTGGCCAAAAAGTCGCCTTCACCGAGCACGTATAAGTCGATCTCGGGGTGCTGGCGGACATAAGCGATCTGCCGCTCTGCTTCGATCGGAATGTTAGGCCCGCCCATGACGACCAGCGTCTCCGGCCGGCGCTGTTTCACCAGTTTGGCGAAATGGAAACTGAGCGCCTCGCACCACATGTAATTGCTGAGCATGAGGACGTCCGGCGGCTGGAACTTGATCGCGTCCCAGAGCTTGTCGGGATAGACGAAGAGGCGGGAACGCACTTGCGGCAGGTCGCGGTCCATTACGGCCTTCATGTAGGCGATTCCCAGCGGCATGCAGTCGTTCGCCAAGACCCCGGAATAGTCGTATCGCAGATCGGCCAGGTATACCGCCGGTTTCATCGAGACCTCCCCCAGTGCCGCTTCATACCAATGCGGCCGCCGGCGCCGCGGGCTTCGTGGAGAAACTCCGCCGCGATTCCGCTTCCGCCGCGAAGTGGGCGCGATACCATTGGATGGTTTCCCGTAAGCCTTCTTCAAGCGAGTAGCGAGGTTGCCATCCCAGTCGCGCCCGCGCCTTTTCGGACGATAGATACTGCTCCCGGACTTCGGAACTGGCCTGGTTCAAAATGACCGGAGCCAAATCGCTACGCTCCATTAAGCGCAGCGCCAACGACACGATTTCGAGCACGGTGATGCGAACGCCCAGGCCGAAGTTGAAGGCCTCTCCCCGCAGGGCGCGATTCGCGGCCAGCGCCTGGGCTACGGTGAGATAGGCCTGGGCCGCGTCTTTCACGTAGAGGAAATCGCGGACGAACCGGCCGTCGCTGCGAATCACGAACGGCTCTCCTTCGAGAGTCGCCTTCACGACTCCGGGAATCGCGCGGCTGAAATTCAGGTCTCCTCCGCCGAACAGGTTCGCGCAGCGCACAATCGCGACCGGAAGATCGTACGTAGCCGCATACATCTGCGCGATCAGATCGGCGCAGGATTTGGAAACATCGTATGGATGGCGCCCCTCGAGCGGGTGATCCTCGGTGTAGGGAAGACGCGGGGAAGCGCCGTAGGCTTTATCG
>DATGKM010000005.1:0-50847 GCA_035294665.1 Bryobacteraceae bacterium
ATCGCCCGCCGCGAGCTCCTCGAAGAGGCCGCCAAAGCCGCCAAGGAAGGCTTCCACCCGGCCAGCCACCGCTATCGCCACCGCCACGACCCCCAAAACCAGGCCGCATAGCAAAAAAAAAGGCCTCAAAATCCCAACCCAATGCCAAACCAAAACCCAAAGTGTCCCCCCTCCGCGCCCCCGCCCGCCGGTGCCCTCAGCCTTTGCCCACTGCGGGTCTCCTCTTGACAGCCGGGGGCAGGCCGTATAAACCTTTTAAGAATGCTGGCATTCGTGCGTCGCACGGGTGTGGCGGGGGTTGGATCCGAATAATTTGGAATTCCCGGAGTGGCTCAGGGGGGTTATGTATCGGCTAACAACGCGTTTCATACAGATTGGTTTGTTCCTTGGACTGGGATTGGCTCTGCATGCGCAAGCCGTATCCCAATCCCAGATTTCCGGCACGGTTCGCGATGCGACAGGCGCGGCGATTCCCGGGGCCTCGGTCACGGCCATCCAGACCGATACCGGCCTGGCCCGCACAGCGCAAACGGATGCCAGCGGATTTTATACATTGCCCAGCCTGCCGGTGGGCCCGTACCGCATCGAGGTCAAGAAAGAGGGGTTCACCACCTACGTGCAGGCCGGCATTGTCCTGCAGGTGGCGACCGCTCCCACCATCGATCCCGTGCTCAATGTAGGCGCGGTGAACGAATCGGTGCAGGTGGAAGCCTCGGCCGCGATGGTCGAAACCCAATCCACCGGCGTGGGCCAGGTCGTCAACCAGCAGCAGGTGCTGGAGTTGCCGTTGAACGGACGTCAGGTAACGCAACTCATCACGCTCGCCGGCGGATCGAACACGGTGCAAGCCGGCTTCGGACAGGCGCCCAGCGTGGGCAACCTGATTTCCAGCAAAAACTATCCCAATGAGGCGCTGGTGAGCATCGCCGGCGGCATGCTCAACGGAACCACATACCTGCTCGACGGCGGCACGCATAACGACGTGTTCAACAATCTCAATCTGCCCCTGCCGTTTCCCGATGCCGTGCAGGAATTCAAAGTGGAGACGAGTGCGCTGCCGGCCGAATATGGACAACATTCGGCGGGCGCGGTGAACGTCGTGAGCAAATCGGGCACCAACGAAATACACGGCGACGCGTTCGAGTTCGTGCGTAACGGCGATTTCAACGCGCGCGATTATTTTGCCCCGGTGAGCGACAACCTCAAGCGGAACCAGTTTGGGGGCACCGTCGGCGGCCCGATCCGAAAGGACAAGCTGTTCTACTTCGTAGGGTTTCAGGGAACGTTGATCCGTTCCGCGCCGGCGGCCACGCCCGCGGTTGTGCCCACGGCTTCCATGCTGGCGGGAAATTTTCAGGCTTACGAGGCCGACTGTTTCGGTTCGCCGCAAACTCTGAAGGCGCCCTTCATAAATAACATGCTGCCGGCCGCGGCGATCAGCCCGCAAGCGCTGGCTATGGCGAAATTCTTTCCCACGGGCCCGGAGCCATGCGGGAACGTCACCTACACGCAGATCGCCAATCAAAACGAATACATGGGCCTGGCGAAGATCGATTACCAGATCAGCGCCAAACAATCCTTCTTTGGCCGTTACTACGCCACTCATAGCCTGACTCCGTCGAGTTACACCGGCACGGAACTCTCCGTGCAGAACGCCGGCACCGACGACACGGTAAACTCGCTCGTGCTCGGTGACACCTACATCGTGAGTCCGGGCGCGCTCAACACGTTCCATGCCACGCTCGATCGCGTGGGAATCACGAAATTCCAGGTGCCGATTCTGACTCCGCAGGCTATCGGTGTCCAGAACATCTATGAGGCGCTGCCGAATTACTCGAACATCAACATCTCCGGAGACTTTCAGAGCGCGGGCGGATTCGCCACGCCGGGGCTGGTGAATACCACTACTTACCAGTTCAGCGACGATTTCAGCCTCATCAAGGGGTCCCACCAGATGCAATTCGGCGCCGATTACATCCGCCCCATGCAAGCCACCACGTTCTGTGTCTACTGCGACGGCCTGTTTACCTTTAACGGCAATCTTACGGGCAATGCCATGGCCGATTTCATTTCCGGGTCGCTCGATTCGTTCACGCAGTTGAACATCTCGCACGACAACGAAAAGTGGAATTACATCGGGCTTTACGCGCAGGATAGTTGGAAGGTGAGTTCTCGCCTGACGGTGAACTACGGCATCCGTTGGGAGCCTTATTTGAACGGGCGTTTGCTGAACGGCCACGTGACGCATTTCAACATGGCGGATTTCCTCGCCAACGTGCATTCCACCATTTACCCGAATGCGCCGGCGGGCACGCTGTTCCCGGGCGACCCCGGCTTCAATACCGGCGGCCGGCCCAACCAGACGGCATGGTTGAACTTTGCGCCGCGAGTGAGCGTGGCATGGGACCCCAAGGGCGATGGCAAGACGCTCATCCGCGCCTCGTGGGGCCTGTTTTACGACATGCCGCATACGCTGTTCTACTACAACTACTCGGCCGAACCCTTGTGGGGCGAATCGATCACGCTGACGGCGCCGCCCGGCGGCTTTGCCAATCCGTGGCTGGGGTATCCGGGCGGAAACCCCTTCCCCACATCGCAGAATGCGAATACGCCTTATCCCACGGCCGGTTATTACGAGACCGTTCCTCTCCACGTGCAGAACACGTACGTGGAGCAGTGGAATCTGAGTTTGCAAAAGCAGGTCTCCCCCAGTTGGTTGCTGAAAGCCAGTTACCTGGGCAACAACACAATCCACCTCTGGACCGACCAGGAATTAAATCCGGCCATTTACATTCCCGGCAATTGCGCCGCGGGGCAATACGGCCTCGCCAAGGCAGGGCCATGTTCCAGCCTGGCGAACACGCAGGCGCGCCGCCTGCTGACGCAGTTGAACCCCTCGCAAGGTCCCTATTACGCTCAACTCGAATATCTGGATGATGGCGGCACGGCCAGCTACAACGCCCTGATGGTTTCAGCCGAACATCGGCTGACGAATCGTTTTTCGGCGCTGGCGAATTATACCTATGCGCATTGCATCGGCGATCCGCAAACTACCGAACTCTCCGGCCCCATCTACACCAATCCGAGCAATCGCCGCTTCGACCGCGGCAACTGCAGTTCCGTGGACGTCCGGCAGAATTTCAATCTTTCGGCCGTGCTCCAGGCGCCGCGGTTTTCCTCGCGTCCTCTGCAATGGGTGGCGGGCGACTGGCAGCTCTCCCCGATTGTGGGCGTACATTCCGGCAGCTATTTCTCGATTACCACGGGCGTCGATAACGCCTTGAACTCGATCTCCGGCCAGCGGCCGCAACAACTGCTGCCGAACCCGTACTGCGCCAATCGCAGTTACACCTGCTGGCTGAACCCGGCCGCTTTCGGCACTCCGGGGTCGGGCAGTTTGGCAAACCTGGTGGGTACTTTGGGGAATATGAGCCCGAACAACCTCGTCGGTCCGGGGTACTTCGATGTGGACCTGGCGCTCACCAGGCGATTCCAGGTGAAGGAAAAGCAGTCCGTCGAAATTCGCGCCGAAGCCTTCAACATCGAAAACCGCGTGAACTTCCTGAACCCGTCGAACCCGGGACTGGTGGGCAATGCTTCCGGCTCGGCGCTGAACAGCAGCAACTTCGGCAAGATCCTGTCGGACGTCAGCCCGCGGATCATGCAGTTCGCCGTGAAGTACTTTTTCTGAGGAGTGGCGCAGGGGGTTCCCCTGCCCACGCCGTGTCCCCGGCGCAGCCGGCCTCTTGGTTAGTAGAATTCAATTTCTTTCATCGGGAAATGTTTGCGATTTCGAGTCCAGAGCGCGGCGCCACTGAGAACGGCGCCGGCGGCGATGAGGGCATCGGCCATCCGCAACCCGTGGCTTTTTCGATATGCGTGGAGATATGCGCCGGCCTGCCGGCCGGTCTGGCCATCGATTGGCAGGCAGGTCATCGATCCGAACAGGTAGTCCGTGGTCTCGAATTCGCCCGGCAGCGCTCCACTCCAGATCTCGGCCGCGCTGACAGGCGAGTATAGGATTTTCTCCTTCGATCGCGCTAGAGTCAGCCATCGCGACACAATCGGCAGGTCTCGACCGCGTGACACCTCGATAAGTATGTCCGAATCGATAAGAACGCTCACTCTTCGCTACGCCATTGCTTATGAAGTCTCTCCAGGCGATCGTCCTCGCGCAATTTCCGCACATACTCGACGGCGTCCACATTCGCGAAGCGCCGCCTTCGGAGTCCAACAAAGGCCTCCATGGCTTTCCGGCGCTCTTCCAGGTTCGGCGCGTACTGTTTACGGACTGCATCGCGAACCAGTGCCGAAATTGTGGTGCCTTGCGCGCGCGCCCGCTCATGCAGCGTCTTCCACAGGTCGTCGTCCAGATAAAGCTGCGTCCGCCTCACGATGTATATTGTACATCGCCTGGTTGGAGCGGCCCTCTCGGATAAGATTTAAGGCGTGCTGGTCCGCGCCGCCACCACTATCGCTCCCATGCAAACGGAAATCCGCGAGTATCCGTTTCCGGAGATTCCGCCGGATGCCGGTCTGCTGCGAATCGAGGCGGCGGGAGTGTGCGGGTCCGACTGGCGCAGCTATCGCGCCGAAGGTCCGGAACGCATTATGGGGCACGAAAACGTGGGCCGCGTTTTCCGCGCCGGGCCGCTGGCGGAACGGCGCTGGGGCTTGAAAGAGCAGGATCGCGTGCTGCTCGAAGAGTACCTTCCCTGCGGGCACTGCGGCTTCTGCCGGTCCGGCGAGTACCGGCTATGCGAACAAACGGAATCGCGGCTGCCAGGAGCATTGCGCTACGGCGCAACCCCGGTTTCCGAAGCGCCCGGCCTGTGGGGCGGCTACAGCCAGTTTCAATATCTGCATCCGAACTCGGTGTTTCATCGCTTGCCGGATGGCGTGCCGGCGGAGCTTGCCGCGATGGCCATTCCGCTCGGCAACGGGTTTCAGTGGACCTGGATTGAGGGAGGCATCGGTCCGGGGAAGAGCGTGCTGATCCAGGGTCCGGGGCAGCAAGGACTGGCCTGCGTGGCGGCGGCGAAGGCAGCGGGCGCGTCGCTGATTCTCATCAGCGGCCTCGGCAGCGACGAGAAACGGCTCAAAGTGGCGAAAGCCTTGGGGGCCGATCTCACCATCGATGCGGAACAGGAAAGCCTGGAGGAACGCGTTCAATCCGCAACCGGCGGGCGAGGGGTGGATTTATCGATCGATGCGGCGGGGTCCGAGATCACCATCCGGAACGCATTGCGGCTGACGCGGCGCAATGGCGCCGTGTTGTTCGCGGCCGCGCCCGAATTCCTGCCTCCGGATTTTTCGTTGCGCGACTTGCAGGCGCGCCGGCTCACGCTGCGGCCCTGCCGCGGCCACAGCTATGCGGCGGTGGAAACCGCGCTCGAGCACATCGTCTCCGGCCGCGCACCGCTCTACCTGATGTCGACTCACCGTTTCAAGCTGGCGCAGACCGATCTGGCGATTCGATCCGCCGGCGGCGAAGGCGCTCCCGGCGCCATCCATGTCACCGTGCTGCCCTGGATCTGACAACAGATCGCGTGAAGAAGGTCCGGTTTCGAGTCATCAAGTAATCTTTCCCTTCGTCCTTTATGTTTTCTTCGGGCGGTAAGATCTTTGTGTATCAGCCCCGCTGGTTTCTGACTATTTCGAGGCAGTGACCTTCCGAGCGGATACTACGTCCGTATGGGCAGAAGGTTGCAGTCTCCGAGGCAGCGCTTCGGCGCACTCAAAAAACTCTTTAGGGGAAACAGAAGACATGAAGAAACTCTTAATCATATCGGGTATCGGTTTGTTAGCCGCCGGTTTCCTGAGCGCTCAGGAATTTCCGCGGTTTACGTTTAACTTTGGCGCCGGTTTCACCACTCCAGTAGGTTCGACCGGCTCGCAATTAGATACGGGCTGGAATATTCAGGGTGGCGCCGGAATGAATTTCACTTCCCATCTGGGAGCCAATATCGACTTAGGTTTTAACGATCTGGGGATCAGCAGCTCGACGCTCGCCAATCTCGGCGTGCCTGGAGGATCGGTCCACGTGTTTTCCGCCACGTTGGATCCTATCGTGCACTTGACGCCACACAGCCACGTCGACTTTTACCTGACCGGCGGCGGCGGCTTGTATCGTTGGTACCAGCAATTCACCGCGCCAACCACCGCTATCGTTGGCGTATTTAATCCGTTCTTCGGTTTCTACAACGCGGCGTTCCCGGCCACCCAGATTCTCAGTTCCTATTCGGTAAACCGGCCGGGCGCCAATATCGGAGCCGGTGTGGCCTTCGGATCGGCTTTCGGGCACGGTAAGTTTTTCGCCGAAGCTCGCTACAACCACATTTACCTGGCTCACTCGCGCGCGGACTATATCCCGGTCACTTTCGGGTTCCGGTGGTAGTGAGAACCTGGAGCATCTGTTGTGGGGCAGCACGGATGACGTACTGCCCCACAAGCTCAAAGTCAAAGGCCCCGCCTAGCGAGGCGGCGGCCCTTGGACTGCCTGCACAAAGCCGTTCGGGCTGATCCACTTGGCGAAAGCGCAAGAGGATGGCCTTGGCGCAAGGTTACAGCCGGCGGAAGGCCAGGCGGTCCAGGCTCGTGGTGCCGTAAGAGAAGAAGGCCGTCCAGAACATCGCTGACTCCTTGTTGGCCCGGAGGCGTTTCAAGATCGGCGTTTTGGCGGATCTGGCCCGCTATGGTGATGGTGGGAGTGACGGTCTTGGTTTGGACGATCAGCCGCATGCCACTGGACAGTTTCGTCTCTTGCGGATGGATGGCCGCATGCGGGACGGTCAAAACGGATAGCGATCCCTGCGCCCAGGCCGGCAGTACGACAGGCTTGGTGAGGGCCGCGGTCACCTGCTCGGCGCCGCCAAAACCGGAGGAGGGCACGGGCTTGCCGGAAGACGCCGGGTTCAGCGTGGCGGCGACGCTATTGGCATCCAGCAAATACTGCTTCGCCACGCGATTGACATCGGCCAGTGCGACCTGGCGAATGGCGTCCACATCCGCGTCCGGCGATTGTTTGCCCTCCACAGCCACGGCCTCGGACCTAATCCGCCAGGATTTGGCGCATGGAGGCGATAGCCGCGCCGCCATCGGCCTGGGGCGCGAGCGCGGCCGCCGCGAATGCCACGCTGGCGTGGCGATACTCTTCCGCCACGCCGAACTGGGTTTCGAGCGCTTTGCCCTGCACGGCGAGATCGCCGATACCGGCCATGCAGGCGGCGTCCATGCGCAAGACCAGATCGAGATCCTCGCGGGGCACGGTGGTGAAATACTGCGTGACATTCTGCAGCGTGTCCGCGTTATTGCTGCCGCCCAACTGGGCGTAGATGGCGGCGATCTGATCGGTGGAGAGCCCTGTGCAGCCGCGAAACGCCATGTGCTCCTGGGCGTGCGCCATGCCGGAGAAAGCCGTCCGGTGTTTCAGCGAAAGGGCGACCGCCAGATCGGTTGCGCCGCCCGCCAGCCCTAGAAGAAACGTGAGCGCCAAGACGTGACAAAACCGCATTGTGGATTCCACCATAACGAGGGACGTTTGCCGGTCGAAAGCTGTTGCCGCGCAACGCTCGCGGCCGGCAGCTCCGCCCGCCTCGAATTTCTGCAAGCCGAAGGCCGCTACCGTCTCCTCTCTTTGCAGTAGAATCGGTCCATGCTGAAAGTCTCGACCGCCACGCTGGCGCTCTTGGCCGCTCTCGAGACACTTCCGGCCAAGGTGGTAGATAAGAACACCACGATCGCGGGAATGTCTTTGTACTACAAAGTTGTGCTGCCGAAAGATTACGACGCGGATCAAGTTTATCCGGCCATTCTGGCCTTTCCTCCCGGAGCGCAAACCAACGATATGGTGGCGGTGACGCTGAACGGCAACTGGGCGCCGGAGGCGCAGCGCCGCGGCTATATCGTGGTGATCCCCTCGGCCCCCGCGGGCCGCTTGTTTTTCGAGGAGGGGGCGCGGGTGTTCCCGCAGTTCCTCGATGAATTGCTGCGGGAATACAAGATCCGCGGCAACCGGTTCCACATCGCCGGGATGTCCAACGGCGGGCTGAGCGCGTTTTACATAGCGGCCTCGTACCCTCAGTATTTCCTTTCGGTGACTGGATTCCCCGGCTACCTGCCGGACGCCACGCCGGGGCGGTTGGGAGCCCTGGCCAAGATGTGTATCAACATGCACGTGGGGGAGCTGGACTCGGGCTGGCTGGACGAGATGCAACAACAGGCGTCCCAGTTTCGCGCCAAGGGCATGGCGGTGCGGTTTACCGTGGAGAAAGGACAGAGTCACGTGATTCGGACGCTCACGGGGGACGGGGCCGGCCGCCTGTTCGACGAAATCGAGGCCTGCGGGAAATAAGGATGCCGCTCGTTTGGGAAACCGCGGGCTCATGGGTACTGAGCGCCGCCGCGCTGGCGATTGCGTGCCGGCAATGGCGTGCCGGGCGGGCTCCGGTGGCGAGAGCCAATCGCAAAGCGGAAGAGGCTGAAGCGAGCGCGCGGCTGTGCGCGGAAGCCGCGGGCGCCAGCGGCCGCGGCGCCGAACAGAGCGCGGCGGCGGCCCGCGCGGCCGCCGAAGCCGCCAAGGACACCGCCGAATTGGCGAAGCGCGCCTGGGTGCACGCGACCGAGTTCAAACTGGCCCTGAAATCGCAGCCGGGCGAGAACTCGGCGCTGGAGGTGGCCATCGCCAACCTGGGCTCGACGCCGGCCCGCGAGTTGCGGGTGGCTACCAATTTTCTGGTCTGCGACGAAATACCGGCGGACGTGCCGCTCAAATCGCGCGTACACAACCTGGTGCTGGGGCCGGGCGTCAGCTTTTCGCTGGCGCACTATTTGCGGGTATCGCCGGCCGAGGCGCTGGCCATCGCCTCCGGCCGCAAACGGATGCTGGCCTGCGGCCAGGCGCAATACTGCGATCTTTTCGGAGTGGAGCGGGAGACGCGCTGGCGCGCCGTCTACGACGCGAACGCCAAGGCATAAAGGCATGGATGCGCGCCCGGTTCACGCCCGCACTATCGGCGGCCTTAGCCGTCGCGGCCCGAGAAGAAGAACCGGGAGCTGATTACGCGCTGGCTTTGCCGCGGCGGGAGCGGCTCTGCTGGCGCGCGGCGGGCCTGCGGATACGGCTGTGGCCGTTAGCGATCCCGTATTCAATCAGCTTCTTCTGGAGAGTATTGCGGTGGATGCCCAGCTGCTTGCTGGCCTCCGAGCGGTTTCCCTCCGTGCTCTCCATGGCGCGCTGGATCATGCTGCGCTCCAGCAGCTCGATCGCTTCTTCCAGATAGACGTTCCCCGATAGCAACTGCTGCGCAATACCTTCGAACTTTTCGTTCATTCTTCGCCTCCCCCGCGGGAGCCGGGCCGCTGAGTGGCTCTCTCCCACGCCGCCTCTACGCGTTCGTAATTTTTTCGAAAACCAGTCTTCAACTCGTGAGGGGCAATGGCGGCAACTGCGCGGGACCCGCTTACCAGATACGGCGCCAGACGGGAATGCACGACTTCGCCGGGCGGCTGGTCCGCCGGAGAGAACGCCATAATTCCTGTGATCAGCGCCACTCCGATGAGCACACCGCGCAGCAGGCCAAAACCCATTCCGAGAATGTGATCGAGGAACGAGAAGCCGGAAATTCTCAAAAATTTTCCAACAATCCAGCCGAGCAGGCCGCCAATCAGGAGAACCCCGCAGAACACCAAGGCGAATCCCACGAAATCGGCGGCGAGGGGGGAAGTGATATAGCGGCCAAGATAGCCGGCCGCATTTCCATAGAACCATACGCCGAGAACCAGCGCAAGCAGAACGGAAGCCAGGCCGATGATTTCGCGCGACAGCCCTTTCCGGAAGCTGGACAGAATCGAGGCCAGCAGGATCAGGCCGAGCACAATATCCAGCCAGTTCATAAGGAATGGCCGGTCAGCGCGGCATAGGCCTGCCGGTATTTTTCACTGGTTTTGGCGGCAATTTCATCGGGCAGGGGAGGCGCCGGGGGCTGCTTGTTCCAGTGAATCGATTCGAGGTAGTCGCGCACGAATTGCTTATCGAAAGATTGCTGCGGGCCGCCCGGGCGGTAGGTATCGGCGGGCCAGAAGCGGGAAGAATCGGGTGTGAGGACTTCGTCGCCGAGGACGAGTTCCTCTCCCACAAAGCCAAATTCGAACTTGGTATCGGCAATGATGATCCCCTTCGATTCGGCATACCGGGCGGCGCGGTTGTAGATTTCGAGCGTAAGATCACGGAGCCGGCGGGCCAGGGCTTCGCCGACCATGCCGGCCATGGTTTCAAACGAGATGTTCTCGTCATGGCCTGTGTGCGCCTTGGTGGCGGGAGTGAAAATGGCCTCCGGCAGCCGGCTGCTCTCCTGGAGCCCGGCGGGCAGGCGGATGCCGCAGACCGTTCCCTGCCGGCGGTATTCTTTCCAGCCGGAACCGGAAAGATAGCCGCGCGCCACGCACTCAATCTCCACCATGCGCGCGCGCTGGACGAGCATGGAGCGGCCTTCGAGCTGCGCGGCCTGCGAGCGGAACGGCTCGGGATATTGGGTTACGCAGGCGGTCAGGAAATGGGTGGGGGTGACCTCGCGCAGGAAATCGAACCAGAAGATGGAGAGCTGCGTGAGCACCCGCCCCTTATCCGGGATTCCCGTTGGCAGCACGTAGTCGAAGGCGGAGATCCGGTCCGTGGCGACGATGAGAAGACGATCGCCAGCCGTGTAGACATCGCGCACCTTGCCGCGCGCGTGGCGCTCGGCGCCGGAAATATCGGTTTCCAGAATAACGGAGTTGTAAGTGTTTTTCACAGTGGCGTTAAGAAAGCGGGGGAGTAAATCAAGATCATAACTCGATCCACGGTGGAAGAAAACGGCGAATCGAAGATCCGAAGTACCATGACGGAGTGGACTGGAACGAAGCAGCCGAAGAGCTTTTACACCAGATACTGAACCAGACCCCCCGGCCGGTGCGCGAGGCCACGGAACGGGAGTTGCGCGCCGCGGCCGAAGCGCTGGCGGAAGAGGAAGGCAAGCAGCGCGTGAATGTACAGACTTTAATCGAGGCCTGGGTGCGCAGCACTCCGGAAGCGCTGCGCGCGGATGTACCCAGGCAGATGGAACGGTTCGGGTTGGACCCGGAAGAGTACCGCACGTTATGGGAGTGACTGGAACTGCTAAGCCTTCCCGGCGGCCGGCAGGTGGCGGAGCGCTTCGCGCCTGCCGAGGGCGCTCAACCGGTTCTCATGCAGGCGCACCTAGCGGAGCACCGCCTTGGGGTCCGTCTTGGCGTAGCCCCGCAACGCCCAGCCAATGCCCTTGCGGAGGAAAAATTCCGGGGAGCCGAGCGACGGGCGGATACAGTCGAACAGGAGCGATCGCGGCGTAACGCTCTTGGCGGTAGCGCGCCGCGCGG
This sequence comes from Bryobacteraceae bacterium, assembly GCA_035294665.1. Taxonomy (GTDB): domain Bacteria; phylum Acidobacteriota; class Terriglobia; order Bryobacterales; family Bryobacteraceae; genus PSRJ01. The sequence continues at coordinate 11,395 of DATGKM010000005.1, forward strand.
AGCAAGCCCGTGCCCCGAAGCAGGGAGCGGGCGTATTCCGCGAACGTCAATAGTGGAATAATAGCCGGAATGAAATGGCAATCGAAGGGTTCGGTTCTGGGGGCGGCCGCCTTGACGCTATCGCTGTGGAGTGTGGCTGCGGCGCAAACGGGGGCGGACAAGACTCTGATGGTGGAGGATGTCTTCAAGAACGTGCAGGTGCTGAAGGGGATTTCGGTGGTGGAGTTCATGGACACCATGGGATTCTTCAGCGCGTCGCTCGGGTATAACTGCACCAATTGCCACACCATGGAGAGCCTGGGCGACTGGGCAAAATACGCCGACGATATTCCGGCAAAGCGGACCGCGCGGCGGATGGTGCAGATGGTGAACGCGATTAACCAGGAGAACTTCGGCGGCAGGCATGTAGTGACCTGTTTCACGTGCCATCGCGGGGACGGGCTGCCGAAAGGCACGCCCAGCCTGCTGGCGCAGTATAGCGCGCCGCCTCCGGAGGATCCCAACGAGATTGCGATTTCCCCGCAGACGCTGAAGGGGCCAAGCGCCGAAGAGGTGCTCGATAAGTATCTGCAGGCTGCCGGGGGGGAAGGGAAACTGGCCGCGCTGAAGAGCCTGAGGGCGAAAGGCATGTACGGCGGCTTCGATACGGACTTTTCCAAAGTGCCTGTGGAAGTATACGCGAAAGCGCCAGGGCAGCGGACGGTGGTGGCGCACACGCCGTTGGGGGACAACACCACCACCTTCGACGGCCGCGCCGGCTGGTACGCTTCGCCCGACCGGCCCGCGCCTTTGCTGGCGGTGCCTGCCGGCCCGGACCTGGACGGCTTGCGCCTGGATGCGGAACTGATGTTCCCGGCCGGCATCAAGCAGGCGCTGGCGAACTGGCGCGCGGGCTTTTCTTCCACCAGCATCAACGGCCGCGAGGTAGTCACGCTTCAGGGCTCGACGCCCACCGGCATGCGGGTGAAGCTATTCTTCGATAAACAAAACGGGCTGCTGGCGCGTTCGGTACGCTTCGCCAATTCGGTAGTGGGCGTGAATCCCACGCAGGTCGATTACGCCGATTACCGCGAAGTGGCAGGCGTGAAGATTCCGTTTAAGTGGACGGTGACATGGACCGACGGGCAATCGTCTATCGAGTTGACCGACGTCGAGCCGAACGCCGCGATCGATGCCGCGCGCTTCGCCAGACCCGCACCGGCAAAAAAGATTTGATTCGCACTTGTTGCGCATTATCGCGAGCGGTGGGCAGCCTAACAGAGCTCCGGCGGAGCCACTTTGCATTGCCCGGAGCGTGATATACAATCTCCCAATGACGCGCCGCCCGGCTTTCCTGTTATTCGTATGGGTGGGAATGGCGGTAGGCCAGAACGTGGCGCCGGCCCAGAACGTGGCGATTGTTCCGCGCGTGCCGCCACACTCCCAGTCCGTGCTCCCGCAACCTCTGCTCCGCGTGGATTCCGCGCTGGTGTTGATTCCCGCGCACGTCAGCCATGCCTGGGGCGATCCCGTGACCGGTCTGACCGCCGGCAGTTTCCACGTTTTCGAAGACGATGTCGAGCAGACCGTCGCTTCGTTTTCCTCGGAGGACGCGCCGGTCTCGATCGGCCTGCTGTTCGATGCCAGCGGCAGCATGCGCAACAAGATGGATAAAGCCTGTGAAGCGGCCGCCGCGTTCTTCCGCACCGCCAATGCCGATGACGAATTCTTTCTGGTGGAGTTCGCCGGAAGGGTCAAAATATCCGTCCCTCTCACCTACAACGCCAACGAACTTTACGAGCGCATCACCCATATCAAGCCATCCGGCCAAACGCCGCTATTCGACGCCATCCACACGGCGCTGAAACAGATGAAAGGCGCCCACAACTCGCGCAAAGCGCTCGTCATCCTCTCCGACGGTGGAGATAACTGGAGCACTCATACGTTCCACCAGATTCGCGAGGCCCTGATCGAATCCGATGCGCAGGTTTATGCCATGGGCATCTTCGACGACGCCGAGGCCAATCCGCACCGCGCGCCAGAGGAAGTCAGAGGCCCGTCAATCCTGGAAGATCTGACCTCGCAGACCGGAGGGCGCCTGTTTACGGTCGACGACCTGGAAGATCTGCCGCGTATCGCCACCCGGATCAGCCGTGAACTGCGCGCGCAGTATGTCCTCGGATACTATCCGAAGAATACCGCGCACGATGGCAAGTACCGCCGGGTGAAAGTTACGGTCACCGGAGAATTACCGGGAGTTCGTGTTTACTACCGGACCGGTTACTACGCGCCCAAGGAGTGATCCTGGTACAAAGCGCGGGTTCACCTTCGCCATGTACTGCTCATCGAGCTTACCATCCGGCCTCCAAAAACCACCGGATTAGATGTTGGCAGCTAGCGCGGAATTCCCGATGCGGCCGAGCAAATGCGCGTTTACCCCCTTGCGCGCGGATCGGGATTTGGTAATAATACTCGGCAGATCAGCCGAGTTGGTATGTATCCACACCCGCAGGAGAGGTTCCGTGCGACGCGCCTTGGTAAACGCGCTAGCTCAGTGCGCCGATGGTAACTGCCGCTTCCGAACCCGCCGCTTCCTGGCGGGGCTTTCCCGCGATGAACTTCAGTTTCTGGCCGATTATGAAGGAGCTTCCATTCTGGAATTCGGGGAGCAACGCTCGCCGGTTCCGGTCCGGTTGGCGGACCGGCTGATGGAACTGCAGTCCTCGGCTTTGGAAGATCAGGCGCACAAGATGTTGTTGCTGCGCGAATTCCTGCGGCTGAGCGGTCACTATCCCATGCGCATGGCAATGCGAGCGGGCCAGAATTAGCATTGAGGAGCGCTTAGCCCCAGATCCCCAGCAGCCGCCGCAGCAGCACTAGTTGGCCCAAGTGATACGAATTGTGGTCGGCAATCAGCAGCGCTTCGCGAAATAAAGTCTGGCCATCCCCCCACGGAAATTTATGGTAAAGGTCATGCGTGGGATCGCGGATAATGCCGGTGAACTCGGCGAGATTTTTGCGAAAAGCGCGCACCGACTTGTCCCAATCGGAATCGTGAGCCGGCGCGGGATTGCGCGGCCAGTATCCTTCCGGCCACGCGGGTGACACCCATTCCGCCGAGAGGCTGAAGCGCAGAATGTCTTCCTGCGCCAGCCGCATGTGTTCGAGCAGTTCCCAGGCCGAATGGGGAGCGCCTGCGGGCCGCACGCCCATTTTGTCCTTGGGAAACCTGGCGACGGCTTCATCGAATTTGGTGTGCGCATGCCCGCCCTCAAGCAGCCAGACCAGATGGCGCCGGACCGCGGTATCGCTCATTTTGCCTCCGGCGTTATTTTACTTCCGATTCGATCGCTTCCAGTTCCTTGCCCGCTTCGGCCCACTTGCCTTGCGCCGATAAGTCCCGGTAGCGGCGCAGATGGTCCCGCACACTGGCAATACGCGGATCGGAACGGGCCGCGGCCGCCGGACTGGCGGCCGCGGGCTGGGCGCCGGCCCGCGGGGTAGCGGGAGCGGCCGCGAGTTGCGCGGTTTCCCGCGGAGCCAGTTGGGCGAGCGCCTGCGCGTAGGTATCTGTGTAGATCAGGCGGTTGCCTTCCGCGAGGACCACTTTTTTCAACTGGGGCATGCGCGCTTCCGTGGACTGAATGTAAATCGGATCGACGTACAGAAACGTGTTGCCGACCGGCAGCACCAGCGTCTGGCCACGCAGCACTTGCGAGCCTTGCTGGTTCCATAGCGTCAGATCCTTGGAGATGGTCTGATCCTGATTGATGCGCGCATTGATCTGCATCGGGCCGAAGATGAGCTCTTGTTTGGAAAGCTGGAGCACCTGAATTTGGCCCAGTTTATCGCCATCGCAGCGAGCCACCATCAAGCCAATCAGGTTATCTTTATTGCGCGGCGTGAAGGGCGTGAGCAGCAGAAACTCGGGCTTGGTTTCGCCGGGAAGGGTGGCCACGACGTAGGTGGGACTCACGCTATCGGCGCCTTCCGCCTGGCCGTTGGCGCGGCGGGCGAGATCCCACAGATCTTCCTTGTTATAGAAAGACTGCGGATCGAGCATGTGATAGGTCCGGTAGATTTCGGCCTGAATACTGAAGAGTGTTTCCGGATAACGGGCATGGGCGCGCAGGTCGGCGGGCATGGCGGACGCCGGCTGGAAAAGGTTGGGGAACAGCTTTTCGTAGGCGTTGACGATGGGATCGTCGGGCGCGAAGACGTATAAATGGGTTTCGCCATCGTAGGCATCGACGGTGGCTTTCACGGCGTTGCGGATGTAATTCAGCCGGCCCATTTCCGGCACGTCCACGGCGCGTGAATAGGGATGGGCATCGGAGGTAGTGTAGCCATCGACCATCCACACCAGGTGGCCGTCGTTGGTAATGACCAGGTACGGGTCGCTATCCCACTGGAGGAAAGGGGCCAGATTCTTTAGCCGGTCGGGAACCCGCCGGTAGATCATCATGCGGCTGTTGGGCTTCAGGTAGTCGGTGAGCAGAATATTCGGCTCGCCTTGGCGGACGGCGGCCGCCAGGCGCAGCGGGAACGAGGAAATGGGGAATCCGCCTTTGCCGCTATAGTGCGTGAACACGTTGCCTTCGCCGGCCGGATAATCGAATTCCTCCTGCGCCGTATCGACAAACACCGGTTCGTGCGAGACTTCGCCGTAGTAGAGTTGCGGGCGGGTGATCTTCAGGCTCTTGGTCCGGATGTCCAAGGGGGCGTTATCGATCAACTGCACGGGCAAACCATCGGGCGTGATCTGGCTGGCCAGCGCCATTACCAGGCCGTAGCCATGGGTGTAGATGAAGGCCGGGTTGATCCAATTGGCGCGGGCGGCGGGCAACTGGCTCAGATCGAGCTCGCGTGGAGAGAGCAGCACCTGGCGGTATTGGCCATCGATGGTGTAGCGGTCGACATCGGCGCCGGCGAATACGTAATACGGGCGCAGCGCCTGGATCTGCGTGATGGTGTCGTGAAAGGCGCGCCAATCCCATAGGCGGACATTGTCCAGCAGGGGTTGGTTGCCGGCGACGTCGATGGGCGCATCGGGGTCGGCTTTGAATTCCACTTCGCGCACGTTGTGTTCGAGGCCATAGGCGCTGCGCGTGGCGTGGATATGGGTATCGATGTAAGGCCGCTCTAGCGAGATTTCATTCGGCCGCACGTACAACGCTTCGACGGCGCGCGGCACGATAAACGCAACCACCAGGGCGATGGCCATGGAGCCGGCCAGAATCCAGCGGCCCATCCACACCAGCGCGGCGGCCGCCAGGAAGGCGAAGATGATGAGCCACTGCAGAGGAATGCCGATGTTGCGATCGACATAATCGATGCCCACCAGGAAGGTGCCGTGATTGTTGTAGACCATTTCATAGCGGGCGAGGTAGAAGCGCAGGGCGAAGGCGACGAGCAAGGCGACCGCCGCGCCCCGCAGGAAGCGGGACTCCAGTCCGCCTTCGAGGCGCAGCACCGAAGGATCGAATTCCTGGGTGTGGCGAAGCGCCGGCAGCTTGTAACGCAATTGCCAGCCGCGGGCGGCGATCCAGTACACCAGAATGCAGAAAATCACGACCGCCACCAGGTAGCCGCGCACCGAAAGATAAAACGGCAAATCGAACAGGTAAAAGGAGAGGGGTTTTTGGAAGATGGCGTCGTGCCAGGCAGTAGCGGCGGCGGGCAGGCCGCGGGAGCCGGCGAAACGCACTACCGTCCAGGTATCGATGGAAGCGGCGGCGATCAGGTATCCGAGAAACAGGAGCAGGAGCGCGGAGATGCGCGCATAAATGGGGTGCTCGCCGAGACCGGTGCCGGCGAATTTGAGGGCGCGGGCGTGGGCCACCCAAAGCAGCGCGAAAGCCAGCAGGGTCGCGGAGATCAGCGGGGCCACGCTGTAGGTGAGCAGGCTGAACCAGGTGTCCAACTGCCCCATCTCTTTCCACCACTGATAGTCGATGGCATAAGAGGCGATGGAACGGGCGCCCAGCAGGATCACCAGCAGAAGGACAATGAGGGTGATGCGGGTTGCCGGAGACCTGGAGGACCAGAGCTTGCCCCGGCGACCGCTCTCAATACGATAGCGGTCCATATGCCCCAACTGTACCACCTCGGGTCATAGCGCCGGGAAAACGCGACCTTGCCAAGCAACCCTCGGCAGGGGCGTGTGGCTGTGCGCGCTTGGCCAGCAATGGCGCCGATCAGCAGCGCTACATGGCATCACGCAAGGCGCCCGCCGTTGGCCTACTCTCCCCTCAATACGCCTTGGCGATCACCACCCGGCGGTCGACGGGCTCGCCCGTGAGGATGCATTTGCCCGGGCCATCGAACTCGTCCACCAGGGGCACGTTGCGCACCGTGGCCTTGAACTCCTTCAGGCGGGCGTCGCAAGCGGGGTCGTCCTTTACATGGGCCATCACGAATTTGCCGCCGCCTTTTTCGGCTGTCACCGGCTCCAGAATTTGCCGCACCTCGTCGAGCGAATTGGCCACGACCGTGTTGTTCTTTAGGCGCTGTTTCGCCGCATTATAAAGGTCCCGCTGCATGCACTCGAGCGCTTCCGGCAGCGCTGTGGAAAGAGCCGATTGCGGCAGCGTGTTCTTCACGCCGTTATCGCGGCGCTTCAACACGATATTGCCGGAAGCCAGGTCGCGCGGCCCCAGCTCGAGCACCACCGGCACGCCGCGGCGCTCCCAGTGGAAAAACTTGGCGCCGGGGGTCTGGCCCTCGCGGTCATCGAGCCGCGCGCCCACGTCCTTGGCAATGCGTTCGGCCGCTTCCATCACTTTCGCCCGTTCGTCGTCTTTGCGGTAGATCGGCACCAGCACGGCTTTCCGCGGCGCCATGCGCGGCGGCAGCACCAGGCCCTTATCGTCGGAGTGGGTCATCACCAGCCCGCCAATCAGGCGCGTGCTCACTCCCCAACTGGTCTGCCAGACGTATTCGAGCTGCCCGGCTTTGTTTTGAAATTGCACGTTGAAGGCTTTGCCGAAATTCTGGCCCAGATCGTGGCTCGTGCCGGATTGCAGCGCGATGCCGTTCTGCATCATAGCCTCGATCGAATAGGTGCGCACCGCGCCGGCGAACCGCTCGGCCTGCGTCTTCACGCCCTTAATCACGGGCATGGCCATCACGTCTTCGGCCACTTCGGCGTACACATCCAACATCCGCAGCACTTCTTCGACCGCCTCCTGGTGCGTGGCGTGGGCGGTGTGGCCCTCCTGCCAGAGGAATTCGGTGGTGCGCAGAAACATGCGGGTGCGGAGTTCCCAGCGGACGATATTGGCCCACTGGTTCACCAGAACCGGCAGGTCGCGCCAGCTTTGGATCCAGCGCGAAAAGAAGTGGCCGATGATGGTTTCCGAAGTGGGGCGGATGACGTAAGGCTCCTCGAGCTCCTTGCCGCCCGCAATCGTCACCACGGCCAATTCCGGCGAAAATCCCTCCACGTGTTCCGCCTCGCGCTGCAAAAAGCTCTGCGGGATCAGCAGCGGGAAATAGAGGTTCTGGTGGCCGGTGGCTTTGAAGCGGCGGTCCAGTTCGGCTTGCAGAGTTTCCCAGACCGCATAGCCATTGGCCTTGATCACCATGCAACCCTTCACGATTTCGGCGGGTTCGGCCATATCGCCTTGGAGCACCACATCCTGGTACCAGGCGGCGAAATCCTGGGACCTGGGGGTTATCGGACTATCAGCCATGTGTAATAGCCAATATCCCAGATTCCGGCCAGCGATGTACGTTGCTATAATGAGCGATTTCCCGAGGCCCGAGGGTCGCGGGCATGTAGTACGCGCCACTACGGATGAAGCCACTTCTGATTTTGTCTCTCGTACTTGCCTGCGGCTTGGACGCCGCCTCAGCCTCGCCACCGGTTCGCAAAAGCACCCGCCGGACCAGCGCACGGAAGCGGCGGCCGGCGCCACCGCCCGTCGATCCCACCCTGGGCGACAATATCGATGGCGAAGATCTGGTGGTGCGCCGCGCCGCCGTGGACGCGCTCGGCCCGGTGAAAGGCAGCGTGGTGGTAGTAGACCCCGACACCGGCCGCATTCTCACAATTGTGAACCAGAAACTGGCCTTCGAGGGCGGATACATTCCCTGCTCGACCATCAAGCTGGTGACTTCCCTGGCGGCGCTGACCGAGCACGTTGTGGACCCGGATACCTGGATCTACACGGGGCGGGCCGTGCGCTACAACCTGACCACGGCGCTGGCTGTTTCGAATAATCAGTACTTCGCCACTCTGGGCAGCCGGCTGGGCTTCGATCGCGTGGTGAAATACGCGCAGTTGCTCGGTTTGGGCGAGAAGGCCGGTTTGAATATCGCAGAAGAGCAGCCGGGCACGATTGCGGAGGCGCCTCCGGCGGCGGGCGGGATGGGAATGATGACTGCCTATGGCGAGGGTTTTTCGGTAACACCGCTGGAACTCGCCGCGCTGGTTTCGGCGATTGCCAACGGTGGAACTCTCTATTACCTGCAATATCCGCGGTCGGAAGCGGAAGTGGAAAACTTCATGCCGCAGGTGAAGCGCCAGTTGGATTCGGAAATCAGCGGTATTGCGGATATTCGCATGGGCATGCGCGGCGCGGTGGATTACGGCACGGCGCGGCGGGCCGCGGCCTCCGACGACGATCCCATCTACGGCAAGACCGGCACCTGCACCGATTTCCGGGCTTCCGAGCACATGGGGTGGTTTGGCTCCTTCAACGAAGTGGGCACACATAAACTCGTAGTCGTAGTGATGCTGGCGGGCGGGCACGAAACCAGCGGCGCAGTGGCGGCAGGCGTGGCCGGCGCGATCTATCGCAGCCTGGCCCAGCAGAGTTACTTCGTTGCCGAAAAGCGCCCCACCGATTTTCCGGAACTCGGCCGGGTTTCCGCGACGGCCGAGTCGCATTGAGTCGATCTCCTTCGCGGCTTAGCCACTCACAATTTACACTTGGCCGGCGGCGAATTTACATCTGTGTATTCCGCCGTGTGTGATGCCGCATGGGTTCTGGCCTACACTACAGACGATCCGGCCCACGTGATTTACCCCGTTGGCGTGAAGCGGCAGGATTGGGTGCACGACTTGCCGCTTCTGGCGAAGGCGGAGTGGACGCGCCATTAGCCGCGTGCTTCCGCGAACCTCCCCTTTTTACCAGTCCTTTCCTGGCCGCTTTACCGATGTGAGCGCGGCCCCTCCGGGGGCATTCTGAAACCGGAGGCAATTTCCATGGGTAATGAGACGATAGCGGCTTTCTCGGAAGGGCTTGCCGCTACGGTGGAACGCGCCGGCAAATCCGTAGTGGCCGTGCATGCGCGTCCGCGATTCGCATCGGCGGGCGTCATCTGGCGGCCGGGGGTGATCGTCACGGCGGAACATACGGTGCGGCGCGAAGAGGAAATCAAGGTCACTTTGCCCGATGGCTCGGAACGCCCCGCCACGCTGGCCGGAAGCGATTCAGGCACCGATATCGCGGTGCTCCGGGTGGTGGAACCGGCGGGGGAGGTGGCCGCTCGCAGCTCCATCGAGACACGGCCCGGGCACCTTGCCCTGGCCATCGGCCGCTCGGAAAATTCCGGCGCCAACGCGACCTTGGGAATTATCAGCGCGGTGAGTGGCGCGTGGCGCACCTGGCGCGGCGGAAGGCTCGATCAGTACATCCGGCTGGATCTGACCATGTATCCGGCTTCCTCCGGCGCGGCCGTGATCGATACGGCCGGGGGAGTGATCGGCATCGCCACGGCCGGTCTTTCGCGCATTGCCGGGCTCGCCATTCCGGCGAGCACCATCGACCGGGTTGCGGACGAGATTCTGAGCCGCGGGCACGTGGCGCGCGGGTACTTGGGGGTCGGGCTGCAACCGGTGGCGCTGGAGGATCGTCGGAAGGGCCTGATTGTGCTGTCGGTGGAGCGCGGGGGGCCTGCCGAGAAAGCCGGGCTGCTGGTGGGCGATATTTTCGTTTCCTTGGCCGGCAAACCGGTGAGCGATACCGGCGACGTGCAAAATGCGCTCGAAGCCGTGGCGGTGGGACAGCCGCTCGAAGCCGGCCTGCTGCGCGGCGGCCAGGAGCGTCAGATTGCCATCACGGTGGGAGAACGGCGGAGGGACTGAGATGCTGGGATTCGGAGAAATCGCGGAACGCTTGCGCCGCTCCACCGTGCAGATCGCTAACGGAGGGCGGGGAGCCGGAGGGGCATCGGGCGTAGTCTGGAGAGCGGATGGCCTCATTCTGACCAACGCTCACGTGGCCCGCTCCATACGGCCCCAGGTGGAGTTGTGGGATGGGCGGCGGTTGGAAGCGCGGGTGACGGCGCACGACGCCCGCCGCGATCTGGCGGCGCTGCGCATTGAAGCGAACGACCTAGCGGCGGCCGCGGCCGGCGACTCCAACAGGTTGCGCCCGGGAGAACTGGCGATCGCGGTGGGCAATCCGCTGGGCTTCGCCGGTGCGGTGAGCACGGGAGTGATTCACTCCATCGGGCCGCTGCCCGGCATGGGCCGCCAGAACTGGGTGCGCGCTACCGCGCGGCTGGCGCCCGGCAATTCCGGCGGCCCACTGGCCAACGCGCGCGGCGAAGTGATCGGCATCAACACGGCGATTGTGAACGGCCTCGGCGCGGCGGTGCCCGCCTGGGATATCGGCGAATTTCTGCGGCGCGGTGCGCGTCCGCGCTTGGGCGTGGCTCTGCGGCCGGTGAGGTACGACGGCGAGAACTGGGGCCTGCTGATCCTGGAAGCGCAGCCGGAAGGCGCGGCAGCCATGGCTTCGTTGCGCGTGGGCGATATTCTGGTGGGCGTGGATGGCCGGCCCTTAGAATCGCTCGACCAACTCAACGAAGCGCTCGATTCCGGCGCTCCCGTGGTCCGGCTGGCATTCCTGCGGGGCGATCGCGCGCGCGTCCGGGAGGCGGCGGTCCAAATCCGAACGGCGCCAATCGTGGGTGCGGAGGCGGCGTGATCCGTCTCGCGATCGCGGCCGGCTCGGCGGTCGTGCGGGCGGGTTTGGAAGCGCTGGCGCGATCGGACCCGGAAATCGAACTGGCGGGAGCCTACTCCGATCTCGCCGGCGTAGAGGCGTTGCGGCCGGACGTGATTCTGGCCGCGGTGCCTTTCGAAGACCTCCCGGCCGCCGCGGATGCGATCGCGCCTCCGATCGTGTTTCTCGCCAACGCTAACGGCGATCATCCCGGCTGGACGCGCGAGGCGGTGCGGGCAGGCGTCCGCGCCGTCCTGCCGCCCGATGCTTCGCAAGGCGAGATTCTGGCGGCTGTAGCCGCGGCTGCAAACGGGTTGGCCGTGCTGGATCCGCGCGACCTGGAAGGCATGCTGGCCTCTCCGGCCGTGACATCGTTCGTAAGCCCGCCCGCCGAGCCGGCCGTGCTGACCCCTCGCGAGATTGAAGTGCTGCGGCTGATGGCAGAGGGAGAGCCCAACAAGACGATTGCCTGGAAACTGGGGATTTCCGAGCACACCGCCAAGTTTCATGCCGCGTCCATTCTGAGCAAGCTGAACGCGGCCAGCCGCGCCGAAGCCGTGGCGATTGGCATTCGCAAAGGCCTGATCCTGCTTTAAACCAGGCGCGGTCTACATCTGGCACGATGGTGGGCGTTTGGCGATGCTGTGATTGCCTGGATCGCTCAATCCACAAATCGGGCGGCGCTACAGGCCAGCGGCGCGAAAGCAATCTCCGCCGCCGGCCCGCAACCAGCCAAAATCAGACTGCATGGCGGCGCCTGGCGAAATGAATAATCAGCCAAATAATGGCCAGTGCGAGCAGAATGTGAATCCCGCCGGCGATGTGAAACGCCAGGAAGGCAATCAGCCAACCGGCGAGAAAGACCAGGAACAGGACCAGAAAAACGAAATCGGCGATGAGACGCATATTTCCCCTTCTTGCAGCCCCGTCGCGGCTGCACGTGACGCAGATGCATCCCGGCTGCCAGTGTTGTGGGGCTACGAGCGAAAACTCGCGCTGGCGCGCCGGTTGCGTACGGATTACCATGCAGAAGGAACCGCCTCTTCCACCACCCGATCCGGAGCCCGAACCGCCCCTGCCACCGCCCATGCCGCCTCCGCCGGAGCCAAACCCCGATGTAGTAGATCCAGTCTGGCCGGAACCCTCACGGCGATAGCCCCTCACGCTGTTTATACTGAGTCGCATGTTGGTCATCGCGTTAGTTTCCACAATCTGGGCTTGGGCCGTACCGGCCACCCTGGCCGCGGGTATGATCGCGATTTTGGTAGAGCTGGTAAACCTGGTAGGCGGCGCGCCGTGGTACGTTTGGGTGCTCCTCTCGCCATCTTTGTATGTGGTATGGCTGGTTTTGTTCCTGTACTTTTGCGGCAAAATGATCGGCCCGATAGGGCGCCGGTATCCGAAGCCGCGCTACGGGGTGATCCCGGGCACGCCTATGACGAAATTCCGCACGGTGTTTGCGGGTGCGTTTCGGGTGCAAATTGTGGAGAGTCTGCCGCTGGTTTCCTTTCTGCAATCGGCCATGTGGGGGCGGGAACTGGTGCTGCGCAGTTATGCGCCTTCCATGCATTGCGGCGAGGGGGTGCAATCGACGGCTAGAATTACCGATCCCGACCTGACGTTTTTGGGCGATGGCGTCTCGTTGGGGGCCGGTTCGACCATCGCCGCCCACTTCTGGAGCAACCTGCCGAGCGGCAAACGCGTATTCGTGACGGCGCCGGTGAAAATCGGCGCGCGCGCCATGATCGGCGGCTATTGCGTGGTGAGCATGGGTTGCCAAATCGGAGAAGACGCCATCATCCAGCCGCACTCGTACCTGCCGCCGCACACCAAGGTTCCGGCTAGGGAAATTTGGGGCGGATGCCCGGCAGTATTTATCCAGAAGCGGACGTTCGGGAAAGAAAACGCCGCGGCGGCAGCGGGGAAATAGTATTCTGACCGCGAAATCATGCGATTAAGGCGCCAGGCGCTAGTGGCGCATCAGGATTCCCAGCCCCCGCCGAGGGCGTTGTAGAGCTGGACAACGCTCACCAGTTCCGCGTAGCGGATTTGCGCTAGTGTGAGTTGGGCGGCAAGCAGGTCGCGATCCGCGTCGAGGGCGTTGAGTTGCGTATCGACGCCGCCCTGGTAGCGGGCGTAGGCGAGGCGCTTGCGATCGGCCAGAGCAGTTACCAGTTGCTCCTGCTCGATGCGGCTCTCGCGGCTGCGCTGGTGGGCGATCAAGGCGTCCGATACCTGCTGGAAGGCGGTCTGGATCGATTTTTCGTAGGCGACTTCCGCCTGCTCGTATTGGGCGCGGGCCAGCCGCAAGTTGGATTTGAGGCGGCCGGCAGTGAAAATCGGTTGGGTAATTTGTGGAATGAAGCTCCAGGTACTGTTCGGCCCGGAGAAAAGGCTGGCAAGCGCCGAACTCTGTCCGCCGAGCGACCCCGATAAGTTGATTTGGGGGAAAAATGCCGCCTTGGCTACGCCGATATCGGCATTGGCGGCGATCAAGGACTGTTCGGCGGCGCGGATATCGGGCCGGCGCTCGAGCAGCGCCGAGGGAAGGCCCGCGGGTACTTCCGGCGGCACATACTCTTCGCTGAAGCTGCGATCCCGATCGATGGCGCCGGGGCTTTTTCCGAGGAGCAGGGAAATCTGGTTTTCGGTTTGTTCGATCTGCCGCTGAAGCTGCGGAATGCTCTCCGAGGCCGTATAGACGAGTTGCTCGGCTTGCCGCACATCGAGCAGGGTGGCGAGGCCATGGGTCTGCCGGTCGCGCGTCAAACGGAGCGAATTCTCGCGGGTTTGTAGCGTTTCCCGCGAGAGCGACAGTTCGGAATCGAGTTCGAGCAACTGAAAATAATCGGCCGCGACCTGGCTCACGACCGTAGTGACTACGGTCTTTTGATTCCATTCGGCATTGAGCAGGTTGGCGCGCGCGGCTTCGGTGGCGCGGCGCAACTGTCCGAACAGATCGATCTGGAACGACAGGAGATTCAGTCCCGCCTGGCCCCAGTTGCGATTCTGGCTGGCGACAAAGGATGAGGGCAGCGGAAAGGCTCCATTGCGCGAGAGCCGGGTGACCTCAAGGGCGCCGGAGGCGCTGGCTTGCGGGAACTGGTTGGAGCGAGTGACGCCCAGGTTGGCGCGCGCTTCCTCGATGCGGGCGACCGCGTCGCGCAGATCGTAATTCTGGGCGAGCGCGGCGCGGATCAGGCTTTGGAGTTGTGGATCGCGGAACACCTCAAACCACTTCAGGTCCGCCAGCGAAGCGGCCTCAGGCGCGGGGAGTGGCGACGGAGCACGGAAGGTTTCCGGGATGGCGACTTTAGGCCGCTGGTAATTGGGGCCGACGGTGCATCCAGCGAGGAGTAACGCAATCAAGGCGAGGGCGGACCATGGGATCCGACCCGCACCTAAAAACCTCCGCGCTACGCGCGATTCGCAGGAGAAAACGCCTGCAACACCAAATCGTATTGGCATATGTCAGTCTCCTTGAGCCGGGGAAGGCAGCGGCTCGGGTCCGGTGCGGGGCGCCTTCACGCCGGAGAGTTTTTCCACCACGACGAAGATGCCCGGAACGAAGAAGCGGCCGATGAAGGTTTCGGCCAGCATGCCTCCGATCACGGTGGTTCCGATAATCTGGCGAGCGATGGAACCGGCGCCGGAAGCGATCCAAAGCGGTACGCAACCCACGATGAAAGCAAGCGCCGTCATCATCAGAGGCCGGAAGCGGAGCCGTGCGCCATCGAGGGCGGCCTCGATCAGCGGCCGGCCCCGGTCGTACTCTTCCTTGGCGAAGGCGACAATCAGAATCGAGTTCTTGGCTCCCAGGCCAATCAGCATTATCAGGCCGATTTGCATGTAGACGTCATTTTCGATCTGCACCAGGTAGGCGGGGAGGAAGGCGGAGAGCACCACACGGCGGAGCCAGAGAGCGGCGATGGCGCCGAAGACCGCTACCGGGGTGCTCAGCAGCACGCTCCACGGCAGCGACCAGCTTTCATATAACGCGGCCAGAACCAGAAAGACGAACAGCAAAGAGAAGCCGAAGATGATCCAGGAGGGGACGCCTTGCCGCGCCTTCTGTTCCTGGTAGGACATGCCCATGTAATCGAAGCCCATTTCGCGCGGCATGGTCTGGCGGAAAACGTCTTCGAGAGCGGCCGTGGCCTGATCGGAGCTGTAGCCGGCGGCGGCATTGCCGTTGATCTGCGCGGCGCGGTACTCGTTGTAGCGCAGAGTGAACTCGGGGCCGGAGCGGGTTTCGAAATGGGCCAGCGCCGAAAGCGGCACGGTCTGGCCCTGGCTGTTGCGCACGTAAAACTGATCGAGGCTGCCGGTGTCGGCGCGATAGGGCGCTTCGGCCTCCATATACACCTGCCAGGCGCGGCCGAAATCGTTGAAGTAGTTGATGAAAAGGCCGCCCATGTAAGCCTGAATGGTGCGGTAGACATCGCTCAAAGCTACGCCCTGCTTGAGCACCTTATCCCGGTCTACCTGAATGAAGCGCTGCGGCACGCTGGGCAAAAAGGTGGTGCTGATCTGGCCGATTTCGGGGCGCTTGCGCGCGGCCGCCAGGAATTTATCGAGGTTATCGGAGAGGAACTTCACGTCGCGGCCGGCGCGGTCTTCGAGAACGAACTGAAATCCGCCGGAGGTGCCCACACCGGGAATGGCGGGCGGCGCGAAGCTGAAAGCGGTTCCGACGGGCAGGCGGCCGAGTTCCCGGTTCACGCGATCGCGGATCGACTGATACTGTTCCTGGCGGGTTTGCCGTTCACTCCAGGGCTTGAAGGTGACGAAGAAGAAGGCGTTGTACGTGGTCTGGGCGAAACTGAGGAGGTTGAACCCGATGACGGTGGTGGTGTTCTGGACACCCGGGGTGTTCTCCAGAATTTTCTCGACCTGGCGGGCGGCTTCGGAGGTTCTTTCCATCGACGACGCCACAGGAAGTTGCAAGCTCGCGTAGATGTAGCCTTGATCTTCATCGGGCAGGAAACTGGAGGGGAGCCGATTGCCGAAGAACACCGCGCCGGCGGCGCAGATGGCAAGCAGCACCAGCACGAGCGCGCCTTTGCGAATCACGGCGTGGGACCAACGGACAAAGCCATGGGTGGCGCCCTCCCAATAGCGGTTGAACATGCCGAACAATTTTGCGGCCAGCCCGCGCTTTTTGCGGTTTCCGGCGGCAGGCCGCAACAGCAGACCAGCCAGCGCGGGACTGAGCGTCAGCGCATTGAAGGCGGAGAGCAAAACGGAAATGGCGATGGTGAGGGCAAATTGCTGGTAGAGCTTTCCGGTGATGCCGGGGATGAAGGCCGTGGGCACGAAGACAGCGGCCAGGACGAGAGCGATGCCGACCACCGGGCCGGAGAGCTCTTGCATAGCCTTGCGAGCGGCATCTTTCGGCGCGAGTCCGTCCTCGATGTGACGCTGCACGCCTTCGACAACCACGATGGCGTCGTCGACCACCAGCCCGATGGCCAGCACCAGGCCGAGCATCGAAAGCGTATTAATGGAAAACCCGAACAGGGGAAAGAGCGCGAATGTGCCGACAAGAGAAACCGGCACGGCCAGCATCGGGATGAGGGTGGCGCGCCAGTCTTGCAGGAACAGGTAGACCACCAGGATCACCAGAAGGATTGCGATTACCAGTGTCTCGAGGATCTCCTTCATGCCTTCGGTGACGGGAAGCGTCTGGTCGAGCGAGACGACGTAATCGACGTCTTCGGGGAAGCGCTGCTTCATTTCGGCCATGAGCTTACGGAGCCCCTGGACTGTTTGCACGGCGTTCGATCCGGGCAACTGATAGACGGGGATAATGGCGCTGGGCTTGCCGTTCAGGCGGCCCATCACGCTGTAGTTCTGCGCGCCCAGCTCGACGCGCGCGACATCCTTGACGCGGACGGTTCCGCCATTGGCATTCTCGCGCACGATAATGTTGCCGAATTCCTCAGGCGAGGTCAGGCGCCCCTGCGCCAGCAGGGCATAGGTGAATTGCTGATTTCCTGGAGACGGCTCACCCCCTATCTGGCCGGCCGGATTGACGGTGTTCTGCGCCTGGATGGCGTTGGTGATATCGGTGACGGTGATGCCCAGCTTCGCCAGTTGATCCGGCTTCACCCAGAGCCGCATGGCGTACTGCCCGGCTCCGAAGACGTTGGTCTGGCCTACGCCGTAAGAGCGGCCGATGGGATCGATCAGATTGATATACGCGTAGTTGGCGAGAAATCTGGCATCGCGTGTACCGCGCGGCGAATATAGGCCGATCAGCATGAGGGGAGCGGTAGTGGACTTGCGGATGGTGATTCCGTAATTGTTGACCTCGGGCGGGAGCTGTCCGGCGGCCAGTTGCGCGCGCGACTGCGTGAGAATCAGGTCCATATTCGGATCGGTTTTCAAGTCAAAATCGGCGCGCAGGGCGGTGGAGTTGGAGTTAGTAGAACTCACCGAGTACATGTAACTCATGTTGTCGACGCCGGTAATCTGCTGCTCGATAGGCGTGGCAACGGCCTGCTCGAGCGCTCTGGCGTCCGCGCCGGGGTAAGTGGCCTGCAGTTGGATTTCCGGTGGAGCGATATTGGGAAACTGGGCGACCGGCAGCTCGACGATCATGATCACGCCGACAATTACCGTGAGAATTGCAATCACCATGGCCACGATGGGCCGTCTGATAAAGAAGTTGGACATAGTTTCCTTTCCGCTAACGAGGCCCCGCCTCAGACCGAAGGCCTCCGATCCACCGCGGAGGCGCAGAGGCAAAGAGACCCCCCCGGTGTTCTCCGCGTCTCTGTGTCTCCGCGGTGGAAATTCGAATCATTTGCATCAAAATTGGCCGCGCAAGTGGCCTAGTTGGCCTGGAACGGCTTCGGCGCGACCGCCGCGCCCGGCCGGAGGCCCTGCTGGCCCTCGACGACCACGCGCTCGCCGGGCTTGAGCCCCTCATTGATGACCCACATTGTGCCGACGCGGTCTCCGACTTTGACCTGGCGGGTAGCGACGCGGTTATCCTGCCCGACGACGGTGACTTCATAGCTGCCTTGCAACTCGCTCACGGCCGGCTGTGGGATGAGCAAAGCGCCGCGGTCTTCCCCAACCACCGCGCGGACCTTGGCATATTGGCCGGGACGCAGGATGTTGCCCGGGTTGGGGAACAGAGCCGTCATCTGGATGGAGCCGGTATTCGGATCTACCTGCCGGTCCGCGAATGAAAATCGCCCGGGATGCGGATGCTCGGTTCCATCGGACAGAATCACTTTCAACTGCAGCTTATGGAGCGAATCGGCGCGCGCCAGGGTGAGATATTCCTGCTCGCTGACGGTGAAGTTGGCGCGGATGGGATCGAGGGTGGAGACGGTGGTGACGGCATTGCTGGTGGGGCCGACCAGGTTGCCCACTTGGACCGTGGCCCTGCCGGCGACGCCATCTATCGGCGACGTGAGTTTCGTGAAGCCGAGGTTGACCTGAGCGACCTCCAGCGCGGCCTCCGCCGTTTTTACGGCGGCGCGGGCGGCTTCGATCTGAGCCTTGGAAGTCTCTACCTGCGCTTTGGCCGCTTCCACCTGGGCCTTCTGCGCCTGATTAGTCTGGCGGGCGTTGTCGACCTCCTGCTGGGTGACGGCCTGTTCCTGCGCGAGCGGGATGTACTTGTCCTCGTTCAACTGCGCCATGCGCTGGTTGGCTTCGGCGGTGAGAAGCTGCGCTTGCGCCTGAACAAGACCGGCCTGGGCTTGGGCGAGTTGCGCGCGGGACTGGGCGAGCTGCCCGCTTGCCTGGTCGGCCGCCGCCTGAAAGGGCCGCGGATCGATCTCGAAAAGCAATTGTCCCTTGTGGACGAAGGAGCCTTCCGTGTAATCCTGCCGCAACAGATAGCCGGTGACCTGGGCCCGGATATCGGCGTTGACCAGGCCGTCGAGCGTGCCGATCCATTCGCGCACGACCGGAATATTGCGCCGCTCGACGGAGGCGACTTCCACCGTGCGCGGCGGCGGCGGGGTGGCCGCGGCGGTGGATTTGGACTTGCCGATTCCGATGACGATCGCGGCGGCCGCCAACAATACGGCGCTGACTACCACAATCCGGTGATTCCGCTTCATTTTGTTCTGTTCCTCGATATGTTTTCGCAGTCGCTCACAATTTGCGTGGGAAATTCCAGTCTACGCCGTGGCGCATAGGGCCATGGTTCGCCAGCGTTGCGAAGCCAGTTCTGGTTTGTGCATCCGGTTCCCCATTAGGAAAGGCATCCGGGCGGCCAAACGGAAGGCCCTATTTTTGAAGCAGTTGGCGTTTGGCGGCGGCCGGGCGCAGCGGGTAGATACCGGGATTTCGGCATTTGCCGCGGAGGGCATGGGGAGGGATCGGGCGTAAGGCCGGCCAGGGTCAAAACTTAACCGTCAACACAAACAGGCGAAAATCGTTCCGGTCCACCATCTGGCCGCTTGCGGGAGCTGGTATCCGAGCCTGGGGACGTTCGAAGAGCGGGCGGGAGTCGACAGCGAATCCCAAGCCTTCGAAGAAGCGATAGGCGTGGTCTAGATCTTCGAAGTAATTCGCGTCCAGATTGCGGCCCAGGGTCTCGCGCTCCTGCTGCCTGTAATCGGCGGTCTGCTGCTGGGTTAAGCTTCTGAGGTGGACGTCGGGCGTGATCCACCATCCTCCGTAGCGCTGGAGGATCTGATGCACGTTTCGGGCGACCAGGGTTTTTTCGTGGAAGGTCAGATACCGAAGCAGCCCTTCGGTAGCGATGGCGATGGGACGCCCGGCCGCAAAGGGCGAGCAGCACTCGAGAAGTTGAGAGCGATCAATTGCGCTGGCGGCGCAGAGATGCAGGTTTTGGGGGACCGCGCCGAGAATCGCGGTGACGATTTCACGCTTCCGGGCGATCGATTCCGCGAGATCGGTTTCCACGTACAGGGCGCCTTGGCGGGACAGTTCCATCCCGCGCGGAGAAAGGCCGGCCGCGAGTTCGAGGACCTGGGTGGCGCCTTTTTCCGAGATCACCCGGCTCACGGCACGAAAGCGCGCTTCGAACACGGGAGCGAAGAAACGCGCGGATTCCTCCGTCCACGGTCCATCGGAGAGCGTAGCGCCGCGGCTGCGGAGATACGCCAGGATTTCCTTGGCCCAGGGAATCGCCGTGTAATCGCCGCGCGCGAAGGCAGGTATCAGGGCAGTGACAGAGACTCGCCGAAAGTCATAGCCTTGCATGTTTCGAACATAGCGTAGCGTGGGCGCATGAGGCCGGCCCGATTCGCGCTTACCGCTCGTACTGCATGGCGCAGGCTGTGCCCGCCAAGGGGTGGCGCCGGGCGCCCTGTGATATATTTCTACCCGACATGAGGATACAGGATCCGAAACGCGCCGGGGTGGTGTCGATCGTAGCGGCGCTGCTGGTTCCGAGCTGATGAGTGCTGCCGCAAGTCCTGGCAGGACTTGGAGTGTCACTGGCGAGCGCGGCTTGCCAACTTTGGCTGGAGCATTTGCAGCCGCTGTTCTTGGCGGTGGCAATCGTGTCGCTTGGGTATCAGATCTGGCTGGTGCGGATTCGCCCGCCGGCGCGCCGGAAGACCGGAGTGAAGACCGTTCTGGCAGTGAGTCTTTTGCTGAATGTAATTGTGGTGGGCGGGTGGATTGCGCTGCTGATTCGCTACCGCTAACACCGCGCGCCGGAAAGAGCACAGGATGAAGGCGGCATTTTTCATCGCGACGCTCTGCGGGTTATGGCTGCTTTCAACGCCGCAAGCATCGGCGCAGGTGGAAAAGATCGCGATGCGGACGACCGGAATCTCCTGCGGCATTTGCGCGGGCTTATCGGAAATCTACTTCCGGCGGTTGCCTGGCGTGGACCAGGTCAAGATCAGCTTGCGAACCGAAGCGATCATGCTGACGTACAAGCCCGGCGCGGCATTCGACCCGGAAGCCATCCGCAAAATTCTGGAGCCGCTGAAGGTAGGCGTGATTCAGTTTCAGATTGGCGCGCGCGGCCAGGTGGAAGAGAGCGGCGGCCACCGGACTTTTGTAGCGGGCCATTATCGATTTGCCCTGTTGGATGCGATCGATTCTCCGGCGGCGCCGCTCGATACCCCGGTGCGCGTGGAGGGCATTCTGTTCGATCGTGCGAAGCCGATGGAGCTGAAGATACTGACTGTCGCCCGGGCGGGAACCGGCCGGTAGCGGCTGGGTGCTTGACATTCGCTACTGCCGTGAATAGGCTGTAGCGGAACTGGGAGGGGTCATGGTTACCAGGCCTAAACGGAATTTCGTAATCGCTGGAGTAGGGGCGGCGGTTTTCCTGCTGGGATCCTCGGCTGTCGAAAGGCTGTGGGAGCGGTTCCAGGGTTCGGCGCGATTGGTCTCCGTAGAAGAGGTTCCCGACTCGGCCGAGTGCATCCGGCCAGTGAGCGAGGACGCGCCGGTGTCTGTCAGTTCCACGCACAATCTGTTTTCGGACTTCGGCGAACCTTCCGTGGAAGCTCAAGAGAGCGGACCCACCGTCAATTTCGACCGGCCGCCGGCGCGAATACTGCGCGACACCGCTCCGATCTATAGTTCCGTGGCGGTGGACGACAAGCGTAACGAGGTTTTCCTGCAAGATAACAATCTCTGGAGTATCCGGGTGTTCAGCCGGCTGGACAATGCGAAGCCGGGCACGCCGCCTACCGAAGCCAGGCGGGTCATTGTGGGAAACAACACCGAGGTGCAATTCAACAGTTGCGTCTACATCGACCCGTTCAATGGGGACGTTTACTCGGTGGAAAACGATATCGGCGATGTGATTGTCACTTTCCAGCACGATGCCACAGGCGATGCGAAACCGATCCGCAAACTGCATGTCACTCACCGGGCGTATGCCATGGCGATGGACGAGCAGAACCAGGAATTCTTCGTCTCGGTGCAGCATCCGCCGCAGGTGGCGGTGTATCGGAGGGGCGCCGAAGGAGATGAGAAGCCGAAGCGGCTGCTGATCGGCGAAAAGACGCAGTTGTCGGATTCGCATGGAATGGCGATCGATACCAGGCGCAAGCTGCTATTCGTGGACAACTGGGGGAATATCGCGGATGACAACGTGCCCGGTTCCGGCCGGTTCGGGCCGCCTTCGATTACGGTTTACCGGCTGGAGGCGAATGGCGACGAGGCGCCGCTGCGCATCATTCAAGGTCCGAAAACCGGTCTTGACTGGCCGGGCGCAATGTCGGTCGATGTGGACACAGGGGATCTGTATGTGGCCAACGACATGGGTCAGGATCTGATCGTGTTTCATAGCGGCGATGAGGGCGATGTGGCTCCGGCACGAACCATCAAGGGACCGCACACAGGCCTCAGTTATCCTGTCGGGATCTTCGCCGATACGCAGAACAAAGAAGTCTGGGCCACGAATATCGGGAACTCTACAGCTACCGTTTATCCGCTGATGGCGAATGGCGATGTCGCTCCGCTGCGGATTATTCGCAGCGCGGAGGAGGGCAAGCAGTCGCTGCGTTTTGGCAAAACGCAAGCGTTGGCGTACGATGCGATTCGGGAACAGATCCTGGTTCCCAATTGAGTGGACCATCCGCAGATAGCGGCCTTCGCCAGGCTGGCGGGGGAAAATTCACCACCGGTGAGAGCGTTGGAAGGCCAGAAGACACTGATCAGCAGGACCATGCATGGGTTTGCTTTCGATAACATGCACAACGAGATCGTTGTGACGAGCCCACTTGCGCAAGCCGTCCTGACTTTCAACGGCGATGCCCACGGGGAGGAGCCGCCGATAAGAGTGATTCAAGGGCCGCACACGCAGATCGATGGCCCGCCGAATCTGGGCAACGATCGGGTGAGCATCGATCCGGCAAATGACGAAATTTACGTGCCCGCGGTTCCTTCCTCGGTCCTGGTGTTTGACCGGATGGCGAACGGAGACGTGGCTCCGAAGCGGGTATTGCATGGCCCCAACACGGGATTTGACGAACCTGGGATACGGGGCATGGCCACGGTCGCTATCGATCCGGTTCACAATGTTCTGGTGGTGAACCACCGGAACTCGCTGCTGATTTTCGACCGCACGGCGAGCGGGAACGCCAAGCCGTTGCGGGTGATCACGGGACCAAAGAGCGGCGTCGCGAGTATCAGTTCCTTCCAGGTTTACGCTCCGAAAGGCTGGATTGTCTCGGCGATGCAGGGGGGATCGATTGGCGTTTGGAGCGTGAACGACAACGGTGATGTTCCACCCCGCTGGAAGATTCCGGTGAATCAATTGACCGGATACACGGCGTCGGGAATCGATCTCGATCCCGCGCATAAAGAGATGCTGCTGAGTTGCGCGGGCCAGCGCTCCCGGCCGCGCGACGGTATCGCAAACGCGGTTCTGACTTTCTCCTGGCCTGAAATTTTCTAGAGCGGCGCCGGCCGCCATGGCCGGGCGAATTAGAGGGGTGGCCCTATGACTAAGATACTGGCTTCCATGCTATTGGTGTGCCCTGGCTTTTTGTGGGCGCAATCTACGGCGCAGATCAGCGGCACGGTCAAAGATCAGACGGGGGCTGTGATCGCCGAAGCCCAAGTGACGGCGACGAACACCGCGACTGGGTTGAAGCGCAGCGCCACGACCGATGCCAGCGGGGCATACACACTGGCTAATTTACCGGTTGGTCCTTACCGGCTGGATGCATCCGCCGCCGGATTTCGCACTTATGTGCAAACCGGCATCGTGCTGCAGGTGGCGGATAACCCGGTAATCAATCCCGCACTCGACGTCGGTCAGGTCTCCGACCAAATTCAAGTGGAGGCGGCCGCGCCGCAAGTGGAGACGCGAGACACGGGAATCAGCCAGGTGATGGATAGCACGCGCGTGGTGGAGTTACCATTGAACGGCCGCCAGGTGACCGATCTGATCGTCCTCTCCGGCGCCGCCACAGTTTCTTCGACTACGAGCTTTGTGCGCAACTATCCTTCGGTCAACATATCCGTCGCCGGAGGGATGCACAACGGTCTCACGTACCTGCTGGATGGCGCTTCTCACAACGATCCGATCAATGGATTGAACCTGCCTTTACCTTTTCCGGATGCGCTTTTGGAATTCAAGCTCGAAACCAGCAGCCTGTCCGCGCAATATGGCCAGCACTCGGCGGGAGCGGTGAATGCCGTTACCAAGTCCGGCACGAACTCGTTTCACGGCGATCTATTCGAATTCTTCCGCAACGGAGACCTCAATGCCCGCAATTTCTTCGCGGTGGTGCCGGACCAGTTGAAGCGGAACCAGTTCGGCGGCACGATTGGCGGGCCAATCAGGAAGGATAAGCTGTTCTTCTTTGGCAGCTATCAGGGGACGAGACTGATTGGCACGGTGACACCGCAGTTCGCCTATCTTCCGACGCAGAACATGCTGAACGGCGACTGGACGGCGATCGCTTCCCGCGCGTGTAACGGGAACCGGCAGCTCACTTTGAAACCCCCTTTCGCAAACAATCAGATCTCTCCGAGCCTGTTCTCACCGGTGTCGATGGCTATCATGGCCAGCGGCAAACTGCCGATCGCAACCGACCCGTGCGGCAAGGTAGAGTTCGGTATCAAGCCTGTGACAAATGAAGACCTGACTATCGATAAGGTTGACTATCAAATCAATGAGAAGCACTCCTTTTTCGGGCGCTATGAGCTCGCACACCTGGTGGATCCATCCGGGTACGTGCCCGGCAACCTGCTGACTACCGGCTCCGCCAACGATGGACCCTATACGACTTACCCGGTGGTGAATCTGTGGCAAACGCAGTCGTTTGCTCTGGGGGATACTTATCTGATTAGTCCCAACCTGGTAAGTAGCTTTCGGGCGGCGGCGCTGCGCCCGACCAACAGCCGCGGACAGCCGCCGGCGGAGATCACTCCGCAATCGGTCGGCATCACTCCCTATTACGAGCCGACGAACAATGCCATTCTGGGGCTGAGCGTTTCGGGAGGGTTCAGCATCGGTGGGCAGGGCGGCAATGTCCCCGGACTTACCAACGCAACGGCGTTTCAGGAATCGGAGGACTTGAGCTGGGTGAAAGGAGCGCACCAGTTTGGGTTCGGTGTCAACCATATTCATGCGCGGCTGAATGTTTCGGGTTGGACATCTTCGGACGGAGTGTTCTCGTTCAACTCGACGAATACGGGTTTGGGATTGGGCGATTTCATGCTGGGCGACGTGAATACCTTCACGCAGCAAGGCGTGCAGCATATAGGCTTCACCAGCGAGTACGTTGGCATGTACGCGCAGGATACCTGGAAGATGAGCAGCCGGCTGACAATGAACCTTGGGATTCGGTGGGACCCGTACCTGCCGTTCTCATGGACTGACGGGCAGAGCTTCTATTTCACGCAAGCGGCATTTAATGCCGGGCTACACAGTACGGTATATCCCAACGCTCCGGCCGGAGTTCTCTATTCCGGCGACCCGGGAGTGCCGGCGGGTGGGAAGACGAATCCCAACCAGTGGGGGCACTTTTCGCCGCGCGCCGGATTCGCCTTCGACCCGACGGGCAGCGGTCGCATGACGATACGCGCGGCCTATGGTTTATTTCGCGATTATCCGGACTTCTACGAGTCCGAGTACGTGAAGACGTCGCCGCCTTTCAACGACACGATTGTGATTACGGCTCCCGGCGGGGGCACCCCCGCGGGATTCGCCAATCCGTGGCTTGGTTATCCGGGCGGGAGCCCGTTCCCGAATACTCTCTCCCGGAACGTGAGCTTCCCTACTAATGCCGGATGGGTAGTGATTCCGCCGAACCTTCCGGCGGTGTACGTCAATCAGTGGAATCTGAGTATCCAAAGGCAGATCGGCACGAACTGGCTGATCTCAGCCAACTATATCGGCAGCGAAGCGACGCATCTGCTGAGCAGCATCGAGGGAGACCCGGCGGTTTACCTTCCCGGAGCGAGCTGTGTGATTAACGGAGTCAGCTATTCGCCTTGTTCCTCTGTGAGCAACACTACGCAGAGGCGGCAGCTCTATCTGCAAAACCCGTCGCAAGGAAAGTACTACGGAAGTATCGTCACGGAAAACGCCACCGGAACGATGAGCTATAACGGCCTGTTCCTGACTGCCCAGCGGCGCATCAGCGGCGGACT
The DNA here is from genome assembly GCA_035294665.1 of Bryobacteraceae bacterium. Classification (GTDB taxonomy): domain Bacteria; phylum Acidobacteriota; class Terriglobia; order Bryobacterales; family Bryobacteraceae; genus PSRJ01. The sequence goes on from DATGKM010000005.1 coordinate 37,401, forward strand.
GACCATGCAGGTGAACTATACGTTTTCGCATTGCATCAACACGGGAACGCAGCAGCTTATCAGTATTCCGATTATCGCCGGAATTTCACCTGTCGCCTCGCGCGCGGGGCTGCGCGGGAATTGCAGTCTGCTGGAGGAAGACCGCAGACACAACTTCAACATGTCCACGGTATATATCATTCCGCAGTTCGCCAACCGGACCGCCCGGATTGTGGGGAGCGGCTGGCAAGTTTCGGGCATCGTGAGAGTCCTCTCGGGCGACTACTTTTCCCTGGCCGCCGGTTTGGATCAAGCGTTGTCGGGCACGGACGATCAGAGGCCGCAGCAGGTGCTACCCAATGTATACTGCGCCAACCGAAGTGTTTCCTGCTGGCTGAACCCGGCAGCGTTTGCGCAGCCGGCCCTTGGCACGTACGGAAACATGGGGCCGGGAACTGTGGAAGGGCCTGGATTTTTTGGTATCGACATGAATGTCACGCGCCGGTTCCAGATCCGGGAGAGTCACTCGGTGGAGGCGCGGGGCGAAGCGTTCAATTTGCTCAATCATGTGAACCCGCTCGACCCGGTGACCACACTGACGAGCAGCACTTTCGGCCAGATCCAGGCGGCCAGCGACCCGCGGATTCTGCAACTGGCGGTGAAGTATGTGTTCTGAAATTGAGGCGTTAGGAGACAGGAATTAGGAGTCGACATCAGGATCTTTTGGCTACCGGCCTTTGGTCGAGACCTAGGACCGCGACGACGATTCCATCGAGCGAGGTGGGAATCGAGAGGACGCCTTCGTAGCAGGTATAGGAGTGCGCGCCGGATTCGCAGGATTGGAGCGTGATTCCGAAGGCGGATTCCATCTGGGATACCGTGCCGGAAACGCGGACCGTGCGGCGGGCCTGGCTGGCTTCGAGGATCGCCAGGCCGTAGGATTCGGCGAACGCGGAGACGAGCTGCAGATCGGCGGGATCGGCGCCAAGGGTGGCGGCGGCTTCTTCACGAGACAATGCGGGTGCTTCTCCGCGGAGAATGGCTTCAAGGTGAGCGGCCTGGCGGCGCCGCCGCACCAGAATGCTCGCTTCGACGCGGGCCGAGGGATCGGGCGGCCGGGCTGCGCGCTGGCCAGCCGCTATATGGGAGCGGCTGGCCTCAAGGAAAACGCGGGAATCGGTCACGCGGATTTATACGGTTTCGGCCTGGCTGGCCTGGCCGCTGAGCGCGCTGAGCAAAGCCGCGCCGTTCGGACTGCCCAAGCCAGTGCAGGCGTCCCACCCGGATTTCGCGCTCCAATAGCCGTTGTTGCCGTTGGAGATGTCGCGGAAAACGGACTCGCCGATCTGATAAATGGCGGGGTTCAGAAAGCCCACCGGGCGCCCCAAGTGCTGGTTCATCAAAGCGATCAGACCGGCCCAAAGCGGAGCGACCGCGCTGGTTCCGCCGATGACCATGTTCTTGCCATCGACCCGCACCTGGTAGCCGGTGACCGGATCGGCATCGCCGGAGACATCGGGAACGCCGCGGCCGGCGAAATTGGTTTCGGGTTGCACGGGCACATTGGCCGAAGCCTGGTAGCTGGGCCGGGCGTACAGTTTGCTGACTCCGCCGCCGGTCGCGCCTTCGTTGCTGGCGGTTTCGTTCCAGACGACCTCGCTCGAGATGGCGGTGGCATTGGCGATCAAGCGGGTGCCGCCGCAGCCCAATACGGGCGGGAGGCAGGCGGGAAGATCCACGTGCAATTTTCCATCGCCTACACCATCGTCGGAACCGTTGTCGCCCGCGGCTGCCGTTATGGTGACGCCGACGGCCGCCGCATCGGTAACGGCCTGCAGCATCGCATCGGCCGCCTGCTGGGTCCAGCTATCTTCGGGGCCGCCCCAACTGATGGAAATCACGGAGGGCTTGTTGGCGGTGTCGTGAACCGCGGTGGTGATCGCATCCACGAAGCCCTGGTCGGTATTCGGCGCGAAATAAACCACGATGTTCGCGCCAGAGGCGACGGCTCCGGCGACTTCGATATCGAGCATCACTTCGCCATCGGAGTCCTGGTCCTTACCGGGTTGGTTGAGGCCGCCATCGACGGACACGGATTTGACCTTGGGGGCCTTCAAACCCAGGCTTTTGAAATAGGTATTCAGGTCCGAAGTGCGATAACCGCCGCCCAGTTCAATGATACCGATCGTTTGGCCGGCGCCATCTCCGGAAGCGGGAAAATTGTAGAGCCGGCCGACCTGTGCTGGGGTGAAAGTCCCGGGCAGGTGGGTAGCGGGGCGCAAGCGCACGTGCGGTTTGGCGATGGGACGCGAATCGAGGCCGAGCACCGCCGTAACCATCGGATGGATTTCCGCGGGGAGCATCACCGGTCCGGTGCGGCCGCGATACTCGCCGCGCGGCGAGGTGTAGTGATGCAGAGTGACGCCGAAGGCTTGTTGCATATTAACGGCCGGGCCCGAGAGCACCACGCTGCGCCGGGCCTGGCTGCTAGCGGTAACGGTAAGCCCATATTCATGGGCGAAGGACTCAATCGCGGCGATTTCCGCCGGATGGGCCCCATGCAAGACGCCGAGCTCCTCGCGCGTATGGCGGTGAGCGGCATGAGCGTGCGAGAACGCAAATCTTTCCGCCGGTTCGAGTTGGGTCCTGCGCCGCAGGACGACCGTGGCGCTGATGATTTCGTTCTCATGGACAGGGCGGGAAACTGCCGCACCGGCCATGGGTTCGCGATGACTGCCTGGTAACGGGACTCTTCGTTCAGATGGCATTGCTGGTTCCTCCAAGGTTATGGCGCCTTCCTGGCATCTTCATGGTAAGGCGCGCCGGCCGCAAGAGCCGCCGGGTTCGATCTAAGCGGTTCAAAAGCCGGGCAATAAATTGTTTGAAACGCCGTGACCCGCCAGGGTGTGGGTGTACGGAACGGCACAAAAACGAGTATCCGGCGGGCGCGTGCACGAAATACACGCTATCAGTGAAGCGGCGCCCGGCAACGTTTCACAGCCGCGGCCGTACGCTAGGATATCCTCAAAATAGCTTCGCCGCGCATGTTGGAATCGATCCACACACAGGAACCGCTGCTGATCAACACCATCGGTCATTCGGTGGGGTTGCTGCTTTTCGCGGGGTTGCTGCTGCTGCTGATCCGGGACGGCCGAAAGGCCCCCGGCGCCAAGCGCTACCTGCCGGCGGTGGCGGCTCTGGTGGCGCTGGGGTGGAACGCGGGATCGCTGGTGGTGTTGGCGTATTCGAGCAGCTTTCCGCGCTTCGCGGACGTCGTGGCGGCGGTGAGCTTTGGTGTGCTCAGCCTGCTTCCGGCGCTGCTGCTGCACCTCTCGCTCGAAGGCAGAAACCAGCCCATCTGGATTTGCGGCTACTTTCTCAGCGGCACGGCAATGCTGCTGCACCTGGCGGAGTTGTTTGGCTCCGGAGAGCGGCTGCATTGGGCCGCGCTATGGATCATCATCGCGGGATTTGGCCCTCTCACCCTGATCGCCATGTGGGCGGCAAGACGGGAGACTACGCCTTCACGCCGGACCGGGCCACGCATTCTAGCGGGCATGTGCCTGTTTTTGCTGGCGATTTCGTTTGTGCATTTCCGTCCTGGCCGGATGAGCGCCGCGTGGAAAGGAGAGCTGGCGCTGCATCATGCAGGCATCCCGCTGGCGCTGTACGTTTTGCTGCAGGATTACCGGTTTTTGCTGGCGGACGCATTTGTCCGCTTCCTGGCAAGCGGCGTGGTGGCCGCCGGCATCATGCTGCTGGGCATCCTTTTGAACGCTCGCTTCGCGATTCTGGAGCGGGCGGCCCGCAATCCGTTTTGGGAGGGCATTTCGATTGTGGGCGGCGGCCTGGTGCTGGTGGGTTTGGTGTGGGTGCGCGGCCGGTTGCAGCTTCTGCTGACGCGCGTGGTTTTCCGCCGCTCCGACCGCGAGCCGGCCCTCCGCCAAATCCGCCAGGCCGGAAGCAAAGCCGAAAGCGAATCCGCATTTCTGGAAAAAGCCGCGGCGATTCTGGCGGCGTTCATGCGGACCCCGGAGCATCAGGTGTTGCCAATGGCCGCGAACGCTCTGGAAGCAATGTCTCTGACCGAGCCCGCGCCGGTGGTGCAGCCTCCGGCCCTGCGCACCCGGCATGAGGTGTGGGTGCCGGTGCGCTTTGCCAAAGGCGATGGCGCCGTAATTCTGCTTGGCCGGCGCGAGGGCGGCCGCCGCTATCTGAGCGAGGATTTTCAGGAACTGGGACGCATGGCCGCGGTGATTGTAGAGCAGGTGGAGCGGCTGCGCAATTCTGAAATTCAGCGGCTGGTCTCGCAGGCGGAATTGCGCGCGCTGCAATCGCAAATCAATCCGCATTTCCTCTTCAATTCGCTTAACACGCTCTACGGCACCATTCCCCGCGAAGCCTCTGAAGCTCGCCGCATGGTCCTGAACCTGGCCGAGATTTTCCGCTATTGCCTGAAGCCGGAACGGAACCTGATTCCACTGGCCGACGAAGTGCAGATCATTCGGGCTTACCTGGAAATTGAGAAGCTGCGCCTGGGCGACAAGCTGCGCGCCACGATCGACGTGGACCGGAACGCGGAGCAAATCCTCATTCCGATCCTTTCCGTTCAGCCGCTGATTGAAAACGCCGTGAAGCATGGGGTGGCGGCGCGGGGCGAGGGGGCCGTGGCGCTGCGCGCGCGCGCCCGACCCGGGGGCGTGGCGATCGAGGTGAGCGACGACGGGTGCGGGTTTGCGGCGGCGAAAGCGGGTGCAAGCGGGGGAGTCGGGCTCGACAATGTACGGCAACGGCTGCGGCTGTGCTTTGGAGAAGACACACGTCTGGAGATCGAATCCAATCCGGGCGGAACGAAGGTGAGTTTTCTAATTCCCGGCGTCGCGCAGGCGATCCCCGCATGAACGCCCACGCTTCCCTTGCCCGGGCCGGAAAACCGCTGCGCGTGCTGATCGCGGATGACGAGCCGGTGGCCCGGCAAATTCTGCGCGAGGAGCTGGAATTGCGCCCGGATATCGAGGTGATGGGGGAGGCCGACACAGGCGCGCGCACGCTCGCCGCGATCGAAGCCGGGCGGCCGGACCTGGTGCTGCTCGATCTCGAAATGCCCCAGATGGGCGGCTTCGAAGTAATCTCCCGGTTGCGCGGCGGCCCCTATCTGCCTGTGATTGTGGTAGTCACCGCCTATAATCAATACGCCATTCGGGCATTCGAGGAGGGCGCGATCGACTATCTGCTCAAGCCTGTGCCGGACGCCCGTTTGACGCGCGCGTTGGAGCGGGCCCGCGAACTGGTAGACACGCGGGCGGAAGCCGCCGAAGCGCTGGCCCGCCTGCAGGAAATTGCCGGCGGCGCGCAGGCGGCAACCGGCGGCCGGCCCGGACCGCGCAGAATCGTGGGCCGCGTGGGGGATGAGTATTTCCTGCTGAATGCCAATGAGGTGTTGGCGTTTCAGGCCGAAGGAGAACTGGTTTGGATCGTCACCGCCCGGCGGCGATACCTGGCCACGCAAAGCCTGAAGGCCATCGAACGGAAACTCCAGGGCGGCAGTTTCCGCAGAGTGCATCGCAGCGCTTTGGTGAATGTCGATCATGTGCGGAAGATGGCTGCGCTGAGCAGCAATCGCTGGCTGATGACCCTGGATAATAACCAGGAATTCGTCGTGAGCAAGCGCCTGGCGCGGAATGTGCGCGAGATTTTGAGCTGGTAGGTCCGAGATGGATTGCTTGATATTCGGCTCTCCCTGCCAGTGTCACTAATCCCCACAAAGGGCGGTAAGCGCGTACGCCCTTGTTTTGGACAGGAGGTAATGCGAAGAAAACAGTTCTTCCGCAAAATCGGGCGCTATCGGCGGGGGCGGCCGCGTTAGTAACTACGTTACTTGTGAGTCCAGGCGTCTGTGATGTGGCCCTCGGTGACTTCCTTATTATTTTCCTCGCAGGAGTACTCCAGGATCTCTTCGCCCGGCTTCATCAGCACGAAAGTGCGCGTGTTTTTCCACGGCTTGGTGTACATTTTAGGGTCGTCGATCGTCACTTCGTACCGGATGTGCTGGAAATCGGGCCGATCAATGCGCTCGATCACGCGCAGTTTGTCGCTGGTGAGCCGCTCCGGTTCGGTGTCGAGCCAGGTTTTGCCGTTGAAACCGATCGTGTCAATCACCAGCGTGTCGCCTTCCCAATGGCCCACGGAGTTCCCCATCCAGGTAGGCTCGAGATTTTTCGGGTGATCGCGGCCGTCGGTGGGGACCACGTGGAACATATTATTCTGCTCGAACAGAATGGCGAGCCGGGCAGGCGTCTGGATCAGTTCCTGGGGATATGGCGTTCCCCACGACCGTACATAACCCCACGGCAGGCAGTGCACACCGTAATCGAACTTGGTCTTCTGATTCTCAGCGCGGCCAAAGGGAGTGAGCAGGGAATCGAGATCGTGCGCGCCAATGCTGCCGCAGCCGGGCGTGCCGCCGGCACAGCGTCCATTTACGTCCTTGCTCATGTCGCCCACGCGCGGATGATCCCACACCCCGCTCAGGTCCGGTTTGCCATTTGCCAGCCGGGGCACCGGCTGTGCCTGGGACAGCCCAAGCGCCATGGCGGCTCCCAATATCAGAGGCAGATAGCGTAGCTTCATCACATCTCCTTGCCGGTTTTCCGGATGCGCGCTCAAGGCATCCTAAGCGCACCGCGGGACCGGTGTCAAGCCTGAAGATCCGGGGCAGAAAGCCTGGCCACTTCCGCCGGATGGGTTAAAAACGGACAGTCCCGAAGCCGCCGCTCCTGTCGCGGGTGCTCCCGATCCGAGCTAAACTGCACAACAATGATTCAGAAGACGCCTCGAATTGAAATCGAGTACTGCACGCAGTGCCGATGGCTGCTACGCGCCGCGTGGATGGCTCAGGAACTTCTGACGACGTTCTCGACTGATATCGGCGAGCTGGCGCTACTTCCCGGCGCAGGAGGTATTTTCGAGATCCGTATCAACGGTCACACGGTTTGGTCGCGAGCCGGAGAAGGACGTTTTCCAGAAATCAAGGAGCTGAAGCAAATAGTCCGAGATCGCATCGCCCCTGGAAAGGACTTGGGCCATACGGATCGATGACCTGGTCGAGGGCGAGACTGCCGAGGCTGTGTGCATTCACGGTTCGATCTCTTCATTGATGGTCTTAACCGTTACCCGCACGTCCGATCAGCTTAACCGATCCTGCACGAGGCGGCGGCGTGGGACTTGACATGCAAGCAACTACTTGCCGATTATAGGTAAGTAGTTGCTTGCGTATTAATCCCATGGCGGAGCGCCGCAATACGGATCTCCTTTTCAAGGCCCTGGCCGATTCGAGCCGGCGCAAGCTGCTGGACCTGCTGCATGCGCACGACGGCCGCACGCTCAGCGAATTATGCGAGCACCTGGATATGACGCGGCAGGGCGTGACGCAGCACCTCGATTTGCTGGAGGCGGCGAATCTGGTCGCGACGGTTCGGCGCGGCCGCGAAAAGCTGCACTTCCTCAACCCGGTGCCGCTACAGGAGATCTACGAGCGATGGATCGCCAAATTCGAAAAGCCGCGCCTCAAAGCGCTTTCAAATCTGAAAAAACGATTGGAGAAAACAGATGGTTAGATCGACCTTTCTTTACGTGACCTACATCCGCACCACCGCGGAGAAGCTGTGGTCCGCGCTTACCGAAGACGTGGAGTTCATGAAGCAATACTGGTTCGGAGTTCACTGCGAGAGCCAGTGGACGGCGGGATCTTCCTGGAAAATGGCGCCCAAGCGGTTGGTCATTCGGTGGCAGCACCAGGATAAGCCTGAGCTCAAGGCTGAAGGGAACTCGCTGTGCAGGATGGGCACTCGAAATTAATAGAGGCGGTGTCCGGCGGCTGGCCAAAGATCATCTCCAACCTCAAGTCCCTGCTGGAGACCGGCTCCGCCGTCCTGCAGGAGTTCTAGCCAATGAGATCCCACGCTGAGAGCGCCAAGTTGCAAGTTCGCGCCGGGTCCGCTTGCTTACGCGCGCGGCTCTGCCGAGCCACAACCGCCGGTAAGGTGGATGCGCCTACTTCTGCAACTTGGCACCAGCCAACGCCGCCCGCGCGCCGTGTCACGGCTGCTATCATTTGTTTTCGCTTGGCCTATCCCGCTTTGGTTCTGTTCGATATCGATGGCACGCTGGTGCGGCGTGCCGGCCCCCATCATCGCGAGGCGCTGGTTTACGGTATCCGGCGGATTACGGGACTGGAAACCACGACGGACGGCATTCCCGTTCAGGGCATGCTCGATCCCGATATTCTGACGGTGATGCTGCGGCGGGCCGGAGCGCCGCGCGCGCTGGTAAAGGAATCGCTGCCGGAAATCATGCGCGCCGCCGAGCGCCGTTATCTGCGCACATGCCCGGTCCTGCACAGGAAACACTGCCCCGGGGTAGAGCCTCTGCTGGACCGGCTGACGCGGCGCGGTTTGCTGCTCGGACTGGTAACCGGCAACCTGGCGCGCATTGGCTGGCGCAAGCTGGAGCGCGCGGGCCTGCGGCGCTATTTCCGCTTCGGCGCTTTCGGGGAAATGGCCAGGACGCGGGCGGGCCTGGCGCGGCTGGCGATCCGTGAGGCGCGCCGCCGCGGCTGGATCGGCGCCCGTGCGCCGGTCACATTGATCGGCGATGCTCCCGCCGATATTGTGGCCGCGCGCGCTAATGGCATCCGGATCGTCGCCGTGAAAACGGGGATCACGCCGCCGCGGGAACTGCTCGCGCTAAGGCCCGATGTCCTGATTCCCAACCTGCGGCACCTGCGGCTGCGCATGGTGGAAGAATGAAAATAGGAACGTAGAGTATGGTTCGCGAGCCGTCCCGCAAAAGTCCGGAAGAATTCCTCCGGCAATGCCAAATTCAGGAAGAAGCGGCCACCAGAGGGCACCTGAAAATCTTCCTGGGATACGCTTCCGGCGTTGGAAAATCGTTACGCATGCTGGACGAGGCGCGGCGCCGCAAAGAACGTGGGCAGGATGTGGTGATCGGCGCGGTGCAGGACCGGATGCGCCCCGAAGAAGAGGCTCTGCTGGCGAAGCTGGAAGTGGTTTCTCCTCTGCGGATCGGTGGCAACGCCGTTATGGATGTGGAAGGCTTGTTGCGGCGCCACCCGGCGGTGTGTTTCATCGACGGTTTGGCATATGACAATCCGCCGGGTGCGCGCAATCCAACCCGCTGGCAGGACGCCCAGGAACTACTGTGCGCCGGCATAAAGGTCATCGCCTCCATCAACATTCAATACGTCGATGAGCTGCGCGCCGAAGTAGAGAAGATCACCGGCAAACACGTGGATCAAACCGTGCCCGGAGCGTTTCTGAAAAGCGCCGATGAAATCGAAATTGTGGATGCGCCCCCGGAGGAGCCGATCGAACGCACGCCCGAAGAAGCGGCCAGCGCGCAGGAGCGCGCGCTGCGGCTTTCGCGCCTGCGGGAAATCGCTCTGCTGCTGGCCGCCGATGTGGTCGATCAACAGCTCAATCAATACCTGGAAAAACACGGTATCCGCCAGACATTCGGGGCGCATGAGCGCATCCTGGTATGCGTCACGCCGCGCGCCAACGCGCGGGAGATGATCGACACGGCGCGCCTGATTTCCGGCCGCTTTCACGGCGAGCTGCTGGTGGCGTACGTGAAGCAGCCGCGCATCTCGGCGGCCGATAAGGCGGCTCTGGAGGAGAAGCTCGAATTGGCGCGGGCGGCGGGAGCGCGCATTGTCATTTTGGAAGGGGAGGATCCGGTGCAATCGATTCTGGATTTCGCCACGCAAGGCGGCATCACCCAGATCTTCATCGGCCACAGCCAACGCTCCGGGCTTGGCTCCGGGGTCTGGGGCAATCCGGTGGACAAACTTCTGCGCGGCGCCCGGGGCATGGACGTACGCGTGTTTCCGCAATAGCCCGGCGCGCACGGTCTGAAGGATAACGCATGGCGGATACACGGCGGGGCAGGCTGAAAATTTACATGGGCTACGCCGCCGGGGTCGGCAAAACCTACCAGATGCTGGTGGAAGCCCGGGAATTGAAAGCTAAGGGCGTGGATGTGGTAGTGGGCTACTTCGAGCCGCACGGCCGCAAGGACACGATCCTGAAAACAGAAGGCCTGGAGATCGTTCCGAGAAAGAAAATCGAGTACCGTGGCTCCGCGTTTGAAGAGATGGATGTCGATGCCATTCTGGCGCGCCGCCCGCAGTGCTGCGCGGTCGACGAGTTCCCGCACACGAACGTGCCCGGATCGCCCCGCGCCAAACGTTGGGAAGACGTGCAAATTCTCCTGGAAGCCGGAATCGACGTGCTCACCACCATGAACATCCAGCACCTGGAGAGCTTGAACGACCAGGTGTACCAGATCACCGGAATCCGCGTGCGCGAGACGATTCCCGATTGGGTAGTGCAGCAGGCCGATGAAGTGGTCATGATCGATCTGACACCGCGGGCGCTGCTCCACCGTCTCGCGCGCGGCGTGATTTATAGCCGCGAGAAGGCCGAACAGGCGATGCAGAACTTTTTCCGGGAATCGACGCTGGTGGCTTTGCGCGAGTTGGCGCTGCGCGAGACCGCGCACGAAGTAGTGCATCGCACGGCCTTCGATGGCGCACTGCCGCCGGCCGGCGCGTCCGCCGGGCAGGCCGTGGCTCACAAGCTACTCGTGTTGATCACTCCCGATCCCACCAGCGCCATGGTTATCCGCCGCGCCAAGCGGGTGGGCGATTTCCTGGACGCCGAGTGCTTCGCGGTGGCGGTGCAGCCTTCCGGCGATCTGGCGGGGCTGCCGCCCGCCGAGCGCGAGGCGATCGCGCAGCACCTGAATTTCGCGCGCAATCTGCACATTGAAACGCGCATTCTGGAAAGTTCGGACGTGGCCACGGCCGTGGTGGATTTTGCGCGCCGCAATCAAATCACGCAGATTTTCCTGGCGCGCCCCAAAGAGCGCCACTGGTCGCTGAATCTGTTCTCGCGCGACCTGGTGCAGAAAATCGTGAACATCGCCAAAGATATGCAGATCGTGGTGGTGGCGGAGAGGGAGCCGGCGGCTCAATAGAGGACCCCGAGATGCTTCGGATGCTCTTCCGATTAGAACCGGTTTTTCCGCCGCAGCGCCGCGCTGAGGCGGCGGAGCCCGCGATCCCTGTCCGGGAACAGGTCGATATATTGCAGCTCTTTTTGCACGGCGCGCGGGACGCGGCAGCCATCCAGCCGCACGGGAACAACGAAAATATCGTCGAGCGGGATGCGGCGGGCGCAATCGAGGGCGTAGCGGATCTCGGCCTGAAATCCGCCGCGCTTGTTGACCGACCGCGAAGAGAAACAAGCCACAAAAAAGTCCGAAGTTTCGATGGCGGCTTCGATGGCGCGGGGCCAATTCTGCCCGGGCAAAAGCTTTCGTGTGTCCATCCAGGGGCTGAAGCCCTCCGTCTCTAACGCCTCATAAAGCCATTCGGCGGCCGCCCGGTCCTCCTCGACGTACGCCAAAAATACCTGTGGCTTTGCCGGCTCAAAGCGGCAACCGTGCGAGGCATCCGGATAGAAGATTCCCAAGCCATCGACCTCCACCGCTAGACCGCGCGCCAGGGCGTGGATCACCATGTACGCCAGTTCCTGCGCCGGGGAGCAGGGGTGGATCGCGTGGTTACTCATCGCCCCGGGTATCCTCTCGCTGAAAGCGGATTTTCCCATCGGCCCCAACTTGAAATTTACCCAAGCCTGGCAAAGGTGCTTCCTGCCCCCGCCGCAATTTCCGCAGGATTTGATACACCGCCTCGTCCAGGCGGTCGGCTGCCTGGGCGGCGCTCACACCGGATCGCCGTGCCAGCCGTTTTGCCATTTCCGGCTTCCTCATTACGCCCCTAATGTAGCAGGGGGAAACGTTGTTCCAGCCCGGCGCCGGCGATCAAGTCTTTGAAAATACGAAACTTGATGCCAGAAAAAAATCCAAAATTCGTTGTGACTGCCACAGATGAACCGATTTTAATTGGCGCTTAAGCGCGAGTTCATCCGCGGCTCGCTACTATAACCGAGAGAGCGACCGAACCGGTCGTATTTAGAAGGAGACGTGTCATGAAGAAATTGCTGCCCCTGATGTTGGGCACAGCGATCGCCTTTGGAACTGTGTCCGTGGCTTTCAGCCAGGATCAACCCAAGCAGGAAAACGGTAAGAAGAAGAAGAGCAAAAAGAAGAAGACCGACGACACGCAGAAAGCTCACTAAGCCGCTCTTCGTGACTTATCCAGGGGAGCTGCATACGACTTCCTCGGCGCCTCAGATTCCGCGCAGCTCCCCGTGCCGGGGCTATTCATCACATGAAATGGATTTAATTTCACCTTAACGGCGAGTTCATGTGAAATCCGGTACTATAAACTCAGAGAACGACGCAAGAGTCGTATCAAAAAGGAGACCACATGAAAAAACTGTTCACCCTTATGTTTGGCCTGGCGCTGGCGATTAGCGCCGTGACTGTAACATACGCCCAGGACGAGCCCAAGCAGGACCAAGGTAAGAAGAAGAAGGGCAAAAAGAAGAGCAGCGACGAACCCAAGAAAGATCTCCGCTAGGAATTCTGTTGTATCCGCCGGAGCCGCGCGGGACGTTGTTCTGTTCGGGCGCGGCTTTCCGGCGGAAGATCCCGCCTGTTGTTTCCCATTTTCAACTTTCAAGGTCCCGCACAAGTAATGTAACCTGAGGTTCGCTATAGTTCGCCCCACTAGGGGAACCGAACTGGAGGATTACGCCAATGAAGCCTCTTCTTGCGCCGGCTTTTCTTGCCTTGCTTTCGCTGAGCGGCCAGCTTTTCGCACAAGGCCAACCGGCCGCCGACCGCACGCTCGGGGAAGTCACTTCCATCGATAAAGATCACCGCGGGCTGATGCTGAAGGAGGATAAGGGTGGAACGGTAGACATTAGCATCGGCGAGAAAGCCTTCGTGCTGCGTGTTCCTCCCGGCGAAACGGATCTGAAAAAGGCCACCCGCATTACGTTCGGCGATATCGGCGTAGGCGATCGCTTGCTGGCCGCCGGAACCAAATCGGGCGACAAGTTCGAAGCCCGCACCATCGTGATCATGAATAAGGCCGATGTCGCGCAGTTGCAGCAGCGGGAACAGGAGGATTGGCGCAAGCGCGGCACTTCCGGCATTCTCGCCAGCATCGATCCGGCGGCGAAAAGGTTCGTGTTGACGGTGGGCGACAAAAAGTACAACGTGGTGGCAACCGATAAGACCGAATACCGGCGCTATGCCTCCGATTCCGCTAAATACGCCGATTCGAAAGCCGGCACGCTGGCGGACCTGAAGCCCGGCGACCAGGTACGGGTTTTGGGCAACAGGGATCCGGATGCCCTCTCGATCACGGCCGAAAAGGTCGTATCGGGAACGTTCACGCGTGTAGCCGGAGTGATCACCGCGATCGACAGCGAACACGGCGACATTAAACTGACGGACCTGATCAGCAAGAAAT
>DATGKM010000006.1:0-4822 GCA_035294665.1 Bryobacteraceae bacterium
AGCCGTTCCTGGTGACATTTTAGGCGACCCAATTCGCGCGTTTGACACCCGCCTGAGCGCCCCGATATAATGCTCGCCACTGGTCAAATTGCATGCATTTCATCTGAGGTGCAATCCTTCTTGCGCCAGCAATCGTATTTAGCCGTTTTGGAGGAACGTATGGATTATCCGCTTACGGGCTACCACCACATAACCGCTTGCGCCGGCGGCGCTCAGGACGATGTCAACTTCTTCACGCAGGTCGTGGGCTTGCGCATGGCCAAGCAGACCGTGCTGATGGACGGCAAGATCCCGATCTATCATCTTTATTATTCCAATGCCAAAATCGAGCCCGGCTCCATCATGACTTCTTTCCCTTACAGCCGTTTGCAGGGGAGAAAGGGTTCGGGCCAGGTTTCCGCCACCTCGTTCTCGGTCTCCAAGGGGTCGCTGCCGTTCTGGCAGGATCACCTGAAAAAGAACAAAGTTCCGCAGCAGCCGCCGGCCGAGCGTTTCGGGCAGAAATTCATTCGCTTCTCCCACCCGTCCGGCCTCGAGTTCGAGGTAATCGAAGATAAAGAGGACACGCGCGAGCCGTGGAGCACGCCGGACATCAAAAAGAGCGAGGCCGTGCACGGCTTTCACGGAGCGGTTCTCTCGGTTCGCGAGATTCCCGAAACCGAGCGTTTCTTCGTGGAAGCGCTTGGGTTCCGCAAGACGGGCGTGGATGGCTGCTATCACCGTTTTGAGACCGGAACCGGGGGCGCGAACAAAACCGTGACGCTGCTGCATGAGCCCGACCGCCCCGCGGGAAGCTGGACTTTCGGCGCCGGCACCCATCACCACATCGCCCTCTGGGGCGCCGATGACGATGCGCTCGCCCGGCAGAAAGCCATTTACGAAGAACTGGGCTATACCGACGCTTCCGAAATTAAGGACCGTTTCTATTTCCATTCCATGTATTGCCGCTGCCCCGGCGGCATCCTGGTTGAGAGCTGCTGCAATGTGCCCGGCGGGTTTTTGAAGGATGAAGAGGAATCCAAACTCGGCACCACCCTGCACCTGCCACCCTGGTGGGCGGATCGCAAAGAGGAAATGATGAAGACCCTCGAACCCATCCGCGTTCCCGAAACGGCTACGCTGAATTAGTGGGCCCGGGGCTTCCGCTGGTTTCCCCAAATGCGCTATCCCAATGCGTTTCCCAAATACGCGCCGGGCTTCGGTCCGGCGCGGTTTTTCGTTTGAGGAGGAATTCAAAATGCGCCGTGCGCTCTTACCGGCAGCCTGTCTCGCTCTCGTTTCGGCTCTGCCCCTGGCAGCCCATCATTCCTTCGCCGCCGAATACGACGGCAGCAAGCCCGTCACTTTGAAGGGTAAAGTTACCAAGGTCGATTGGGTGAACCCGCACTCCTGGATCTACATCGATGTCACCGGGGAGGATGGTAAGGTAGTCAATTGGTCCTGCGAAACGGCCCCGCCCAACGGGCTGTACCGGCAAGGCTGGCGGCGGGACACACTCAAACCGGGAGATCAGGTTTCCGTGGAAGGCTTTCTGGCGAAGGACGGTTCCCACACCATGACCGCGCGCAGCGTGGAAACTCCAGACGGCAGACGGCTGTTTGCCGGCTCCGCCAACGATGGCGGCCCTCAATCGCAGAAATCCCCCAGCGACAAATAAAAGCCAGGAAATCAATGAAGACCAGCACAGACCGTATCCTAACCACCCATGTGGGCAGCCTTCCCCGTCCGCAGGACGTGGTCGATTGCCTCTTTGCCGAAGACCGCGGCGAACCTGTCGATCCACAAAAGTTCGACTCTGTTTTGCGGCGCGCCGTCGCCGATGTGGTCGCCAAGCAAGCCGAGGCCGGAATCGATATCGTCAGCGATGGCGAAATGGGAAAAATCAGCTATGCCACTTACATCCGGCACCGCCTCACCGGGTTCGAAGGCGATTCCGCCCGGCCCACTCCCCAGGACCTGGACGACTTTCCCGAGTTTCGCGACCGCCTCGTGCAGGCCGGCGCTTCCGCCAAATATCTGCGCCCGGTCTGCAAAGGGCCGGTCAAAGTGAAATCTCTCGACGGGCTGAAGAACGATATCGCGCGGTATAAAGCGGCGCTCGAAAAAACGCAGGTCACCGAAGCCTTCATGAACGCGGTTTCGCCCGGCACCATCGCGGTCTTCCAGCCCAACGAATACTACAAAACTCACGAAGAATACGCCGCCGCGCTCTCCGAAGCCATGCGGGAGGAGTACGAAACCATCGTGAATTCGGGCTTGTTGCTGCAGCTCGATTGCCCCGACCTCGCCATGGGGCGGCATAGCCGTTTCAAAAACGCGAGCGAGGCCGAATTCCTCCGCCTGGCCGAGTTACACGTCGAAGCGCTGAATCATGCGCTGGCCAATGTGCCTGCCGATCGCGTCCGTTTCCACGTCTGCTGGGGCAACTACGAAGGCCCCCACACTCACGATCTCCCTCTCACCACCATCCTGCCCATCGCGCTGAAAGCCAAGCCCATGGGCATGCTGATCGAAGGCGCCAACCCGCGGCACGAGCACGAATGGGAAGTCTGGAAAACGCAAAAGCTTCCCGCGGACAAAGTTCTCATCCCCGGCATCCTTTCCACCACCGCCAATTACGTGGAACACCCGGAACTGGTGGCGCAGCGCATCATGCGCTTCGCTCAAATCCTGGGCAAGGACCGCGTGATCGCCGGCACCGATTGCGGTTTCGGCACCTTCGCCGGCTTCGGCCCCATCTATCCCGCGATCGCCTGGCTCAAAATGAAATCGCTGAGCGAAGGCGCGGCGCTGGCGTCGAAACGGCTCTGGTCGCGCGCCGGATCGGCGGCGTAGGATTATGCAGGGAGGATTGTTGGCGGTTCGTAAGAACCGCTCCTTGACGGTCGCGGCTCCGATTTTTCTGTGTCTTTGCGGCGTGGTTCAGGCGCAGAAGTCCACTGTCCCCCGCCTGCCCGACGGGCACCCCGATCTGCAGGGCATCTGGGAGGCTCGCAACACCGCCGATGGCAACCTCGAAGCCCACAGCGCCGCCGCCGGCATTCGCGCGGGTACGGCCGTCATCGTTGATCCGGCCGACGGCAAAATCCCCTACCAGCCCTGGGCGGCCGCCAAGCAAAAGGAGAACTTCGCCAAACGCGCCACCCTCGATCCCGTAAACCGCTGCTTTCTCCCCGGCGTGCCACGCATCGCCTACATGCACTATCCGTTCCAGATCTTCCAGACCCCGCAATTTATCGCGATTACCTACGAATACGTCCACGCCTCCCGGACGATTTTCATGAACGGCAAGCCGCACCTCGACGACATCGATTTCTGGATGGGCGATTCCCGCGGCCACTGGGAAGGCGACACACTGGTTGTGGACGTCACGGATAACAACTCCGAAACCTGGCTCGATTCTTCCGGCAATTTCCATAGCGAGGCCATGCACGTGGTGGAACGCTACACCCGCACCTCCCCGGACACGCTCCAGTACGAAGCCACTATCGAAGATCCCAAAGTGTTCACGCGCCCCTGGAAAATCGCCATGCCGCTCTACCGCCACGCCGAACCGGACGCGCAGCTTTACGAGTACGAGTGCCACGTCTACCGTGAAACCGAACCGGAGCAAAGCAAATGAAAGTCTTGAGCCTGTTGAGTGCCTTGTGCTTGCTGCTCCCGCTTCCGGTGGGAGCCCAGCCCCGCCGCCGGACGCAAGGCAAGCAGGAAAAGGCCGGTCCTTTCACCCGCCTCCCCGATGGCAAGCCCAACATGCAGGGCTACTGGGAAACCAGGAACTTCTTCACGGCCTTCGATCTGGAAACTCACGAAAAAGCGGAATTCGGTGTCCCGGCCGGCAAGGGTGTGATTGTCGATCCGCCGGATGGCAAAATCCCGTATCAACCCTGGGCGGCGAAGCAGAAAGCCGACAACATCGAGCACCACATGTTCAACGACCCGCAGGCCCACTGCTATCTTTCGGGCGTGCCGCGGCAGATGTACACCCCGTTCGGATTCCAGATCCTGCAGCCGCCGGGCAGCGTGGTGCTGCTGTACGAGGCCTTTCACTCCTACCGCATCATCCCGCTGGATGGCCGGCCCCACATACCCGAAGCCATCCGCCTGTTCGAAGGCGATTCGCGCGGCCGCTGGGAAGGCGACACCTTGGTGGTCGATGTCACCAACCAGAACCCTTCCACCTGGTTCGACATGGCCGGCAACTTTCACAGCGATGCGCTACACGTGGTGGAGCGCTTTACGCCGGTGGATGCCAACACCATCAATTACGAAGCCACGCTCGACGACCCCAAGGTGTTCACCCGACCGTTCAAAATTGCCTTCGCCCTGGGCCGTAACCCGGACCCGAATTATCAGCAGATGGAATACGCCTGCGTCGAGGGCGAAAAAGACCTGCAGCACTACACGGAAACCGACGGCGCGAAAAAGAAATAGCGGGCTCCCCCTGACCTGCCCCCGGAAATCTCTACCAGGAATAATTTGGAAAGCCCCGTAATCGAAAAGGGGCTTTTCAGAGGAAGAAGACGAAGCACAGCGAAGAGAAGATCATCGCGGCAGTGAAGCAGTTGGAGGCCGGGCGGTCGGCGAAAGAACTGCCGCGTGAACTCGGATTCACTGACCAGACGCTGTATAACTGGCGATCGAAGTTCAGCGGCATGGACGGGAGCGATGCCAAGCGTTTAACCTAAAAACGGCAGTTAGCCGGTAGCTTCGGCCAATCGACCGGTACTGCGGAGCGGCTTGCCGCGGAGAAAATATTGAAAGGCGGCACTGAGAATCAGTCGCCATCTCTCCCTTGGTGGCAACTGCTCCGCAGTGGCCT
>DATGKM010000007.1:0-8934 GCA_035294665.1 Bryobacteraceae bacterium
GAAATCCGTTGACAAAGTCGCTCCACCTTCCCCAAGATCAAATCGGCATCCGCGGTCCAGACAAACGGCTTGGAATTGCGATTCCGCTCTTTCAAGTATGTGAGCATCGCCTTCTCCAGTTCGCCAACTGCGGTGTGGCTGCCGCGTCGGACGCAACGTTCCGTCACTTCCGCGAATAATCGTTCTGTGCCGCACCTGGTCTCTTATAGCCGCGCCAAGTTCGCGGCCGTGGCCTTTTCGGAGGGCTTGCGCGCCGAACCGCGCGGCTCCGGAATCGAGGTATCGACCATCGCGCCGGGTCTGATGCGAACCGGTTCGTACGCGCACTCCGCTGATCTCCATGAGCGCGAAACGGGCGGCGCGGCAGATCGTGGCGGCGCTCGCAGGCGGCAGGGCCGAACGCGTTCTGGGCACGCCGGCGAACCTGCTGGCGCGCGCTCACGGTCTGTTTCCGGAATTGACCATCAAAGCCCTGGGCGTGGCAAACTGGCTGCTGCCGCGGGCGCCGCAACCGGCCGGGCCTCCACCAACCGAACCGGTCTTCACCGGCAGGTGAAATTTTCCGCCCGGTTCACATCGCCGCTTCCCTTGTAAACCGCCGCCTGCGGGTAGGGGCACAAAGGCCGGGTTTTATCCACCACGCCTTTGGTCGCGTGCGCGGCCGGAATCTCAGCCGGCGCCTTCCCCTGAGTCACCCAGCTATCGAGCGCGGAAACGGCATCGAAGCTGTCGGTGCCATCGCCGCCGCGGCAATGGCCCATGCCCGGCACCATGAACAGCCGAATGGAATCGCGCGCTTTCGCCGCGCCACCCGTCGCTTCCACCACGCTCTCGTAATAGTTCACGCTGTTGCGGGGCGCAATACCGGGGTCGGCCCAGCCGTGATACATCAGCAGTTTGCCGCCATGGGCAAAGAGCGGTTCGAGATGGGGATCGGTTGCATCCATTAGCGGCCCGATCGCCCTTTGCGCCGCCGCCATATCGGCCACGGGATCGAATTGCAGAAAGCTCCAGCGCGGATCGTGAAACACCAGGTATTGGTAGGTCTCCGCCGCCAGATCCATCGGCTTCGGACCGGCCAGCGTCGCCCACCCCATTTCGCTGCCGGGCTCCAGCCCCGGAAACAGGTTTCTGCCCGTACGCGAATCGACTGGGCCGGCGTAAATTCGCTTCGCTGTTTCCACCTGCGGAGCTGTCAGACAAGCCGGGCCATCGCCGTTCTTGCACTCAATCGAGGCCGGATCGAAATGGCAACGGGTGGGGTCTTCGAGCACGCCGTCCTTCACGCCATCGAGCGCATCGCAAGCCTCCAGCACGGATTTATGAATCACGGCGTATTTTTCGGGCGGAATGTAGCCGGCCGCAATGCGGTGCGCGGCCTGCGCGGTCCAGACCTGCGCGCCCTGCAAATGTGTGGGGTAATTGGCGGCGGCCCCGGCCACGATGCCATCGTAGTCGTTGGGAAAGCGCTGCGCTTCCGTCAGCGCTTGCCGCCCGCCGGTGGAGCATCCATTGAAATAAGCGCGCTTGATCCGGCTGCCGTAATAGCCGGCCGCAATCGCCTTGGCCGCAACCGTCATCTCATGGACCGAGCGCCAGGCGAAATCCACTAATTTCTCCGGGTGCCCCACCACGAACTGCACGTTGTTCCCCTTGTGCCCGGTGTCGGTGCTTGCGGCGGCATAGCCCGCGGCCACAGCCGCAGCCAGCGCCGCATAACCGATCGATCCGGCCCACGCCCCGTTGCCCACCGCTTCCAGCTTGCCGTTCCACCCGGTTTCCGGCAGCCACACCTCGATGCCGATTTCCGAATCCTCCACCGGCCGCAGCGTGGCCGCCACGCGGCAAAATTGTGGCAATTTTCGGAATACGTTATCGCCGGGTAAAGCCGCTCCTCCCGCCGGAGAAAACCGCGGCGTGAACTCGCCGGCCGCTACCGTCCGCGCCAGCGTCACCGCGCCGTGTTCGAGCGCCATGCTTTTCAAGGTTTCGCAGTTCCCGGCGGCGCTCAGAACCTGCGCCGCGGCGGCGAGCAGCATCAACACCGTTTTCATATCCGGTATGATATTCCCTCTGGCAGTAAATTCAACCTAAGGAGTCTACCGTGGCAGTAGAAACGTGGCAAATCGATCCGGTCCATTCCTTTTTGCGTTTCACCATCCGGCACTTCGTAGTTTCCAAGGTGCATGGCCGCTTTACCCAGTGGGGCGGGACTATCCATTTCGACAACCAGCAGCCCACCAATTCGAAAGTCGAAATTCAAATCGACGCCAATAGCATCGATACCGGCGACGGCCGCCGTGACGGCCATCTGAAGACGGCGGACTTCTTCGATACCGAAAAACATCCCCAGATTACGTTTCGCAGCACCAAAATCGAATCGGCCGGGCCCAACCGATATCGCGTCACCGGCGACCTGACCATTCGCGGCGTGGCGAAGCCCGTCACGCTGGAGGTGGAGCATGGCGGCGAAGTGAAAGACCCCTGGGGCAATCAGCGGGGCGGCTTCAGCATCCAGGGCTCGTTCGATCGCCGCGATTTCGGCCTCACCTTCAACCAGACCCTCGAAGGCGGCGGCCCGGCGCTGGGCGACAAAATCGAGCTGGTGGCGGACGTGGAAGCCACCAAGGCGGCCGCGCAGGCGGCCTAGGGCGGGCCCGGCCGGTGGACTTCGCCGGTTTAGCCCGACGGCTTTGTTGATAACAAAGGACAAAACTGCTTATCCACCGGTGCAATCGCACCGGTCGGACCCTTTTTTCGGAAAGGAGCATCCCATGAAGTTGCCGTTATTCGCGGCTTTGGTGTGCGCGCTGTCCCTCCAGGGGGCCGGCACAAACCGCAATGGCGACCCCAACAATCCCACCGGCACGCACGGCTTGGTGCTCATCGACAAACTGGGGGCTCACATCCGCTTCTTCGATCCGGCCACCTTCCGGGAGATTTCCAGCTTTGAAACGGAGAAGGCCCCGCACGATCTGGCCTTCTCCCCCGACCATTCCATCGTTTACATCCCCATTTACGGCGATGGCGTCTATGGCCGCAATCCCCATCCGGGCCACCTGATCGCCGTCGTCGATCTGGCTTCGCGCAAACTGACCGGGACCATCGACGTCTCGCCTTACCAAGCGCCGCACGGAATTCAGGTCGACCGCAACGGCACGCTTTATGTCACCTGCGATCTCAGCCGCAAGCTGCTCGTGATCGATCCCCAAAAGCGATCAATCCTGGCCGCCATCGATACCGAAGGCACCAGCCACTGGGCCGCGGTTCTGCCCGATGGCAGAAAAGCATACGCCGCGAACAAAAACGACCGGCCCTTTGTCAGCGTCATCGACCTGAAAGCCCGCAAAATGATCGGGCGCATCCCGGCGCCCAACGGCACCGAGGGCATCACGGTTTCCCCGGACGGCAAGTACGTGGTGGCGGTCGATCATGTGAAACCGGAACTGATCGTGATCGATCCATCCACGGATGCGGTCTTGTTCAATCTTGCGCTCGAAGGCAGCCCGCGCGGCGAATTCAAACCCCGCTTTACGCCGGATGGCTCGAAGCTGCTGGTGTGCAGCCTCAGCGGCCAGGTGAACATCATCAACGTGGACGATTTGCATGGTAAGCAGGTGGTGCTGCAGGTAGGCAAGGACCCCATGGGTTTCGCCATTTCGCCCGATGGCAAAACGGCCCTGGTGGCGAATCACGGCGATGGCACGGTTTCGGTAATCGATCTGGCGCAAGGGCGCGTCGTTTCGAGCTTCAAAGGCGGCACGGGAATCGAGACGCTTTCGTACTATTGAACCTGGCCGGACTAACCAACCGTTTCCGCCTACGTCGATTGTCGTGAGGTGCATGCACCATGACGATGCGGAAAGAATGGACGTTTGCCGCCATCGCGCTGGCTGCCGGTTTCGTGGGCGGCGCACTTTCGGGCGGAATGGGGACGGTGTTCGCGCAGCAGCGTGCGACGGAAATCTCGGCTCAGCGCTTTGTGGTGGTGGATTCGAAAGGCGTGAAGCGCGGTGAACTGGGCGTTGATTTCCAGGGCCGGACCGTATTGAACCTGTACGCGGAAAACGGTCGCCTGTTGTGGTCCGCCCCGGCCCATATCGGGATCATCCCCGCGGGCCCAGTTGGACCCAGCCAGTAGACACGCAAAGCGCGCCGAACGCCGCACACGATCGAACTACATCGGCAGCCCCAAACCGCCACACCAAAAAACACCACCCTGTTGAACCCGCCACTCTTTCGAACGCGCCACCCTTGACTTTGTTACGTATCTGCTTATACAATTCTCCCCGAAGCTTAATCAAAATCAGGAACAGGGGTTTATGTTCAAATTTCGCATTGCAGCAGGTTCCATGTGTGCCCTGCTGTACGCCGTTTCGGCATTTGGCCAAGCCGGCACCGGCACGATTACCGGAACTGTGACCGATCCCGCGGGGGCGGTGGTTGCGGGCGCTCCCGTGGAAGTGAGAAACACCGATACGAATATTCCGTATCCCACGGAAACCACCGCCACCGGGGTCTATACCGCCACCCGGCTGCCACCGGGACCGTATAGTGTCACCGTAACGGCTGCCGGCTTTAAGAAACTCGTGCGGTCCGGAATCACTGTAGACGCAGGCCAGACAGTGCCGCTCAATCTCACCCTGGAAGTCGGTTCCGCCACGGAAGCCGTAACCGTGAGCGCCGAAGCCACCCTGCTGAAGACGGAAACCGGCGATATCGCGCACGACATTACGCTCTCCCAACTGGATGAGCTTCCGGTCTTGGGGATCGGCGGCACCAATGCCGGCAGTTCCGGTGTGCGCAATCCGTTTAACTCCACGGTATTTTTGCCCGGCGTGGAATACTCGCCCAACTACGTAATGATTGTCAACGGGTCGCCGAACCAGGCATCCTCCTTCCGGCTCGAGGGAATGGACAACACGAATCACACCGTAGCCTATGCGCTGCAGGAAAACCAGCCGAGCGCGGATGCGATTCAGGAAGTCGCGGTCCAAACCAGCAACTACGCTCCCGAATTTGGCACCGCCAGCGGCGGCGTGTTCAACATCACGATGAAATCGGGCACCAATCAGTATCACGGCAGCGCATACGAGTATTTCGTCAATGAAGATCTGAACGCGGCGTATCCGTTTTCTTATAACGATGCCGGTTTCACCGGCGGCAAATTCCGTCCACGTAACCGCCGCAACGATTTCGGCGGCACGCTGGGCGGCCCGATCAGCATTCCCAAAATTTACAACGGCAAGGACAGGAGCTTCTTCTTCTGGAGTTACGAGTATTACAAAGAAAACCAGGCGCTGTCCTTCACCGATACCCTTCCCGCGCCTTCCTATATGAACGGCGATTTCAGCGCGATTTCTCCCAACGGCGGCGCGAACTTCAATCCATCGCTCGGCGTGCCCACCGCTCCCATCGCGACAATGGCGAACGGCCAGCCGGTTTACGCCAACGAAATTTTCGATCCGGCCACTCGTACCACGGTGAACGGCGTAGGCGTAGCGCAGCCGTTTCCCAACAACATAATTCCGGCTTCACGTTTTGACCCCACGGCAGTCGCCATTCAAAAGCTCCTGCCCGCCACCACCGGCGCTTTGTACAACAACTACACCGGCTTCAACGCGGGTCATCGCAACACCACCATCCCCTCGCTCAAGGTCGATCAGCTAATCAATTCGAAACAGAAGCTCTCGTTTTACTGGCAGCACACCCGCACCGACAGTCTGTTCTCGGTGCCGAACGGCAGTGACAACGGACTTCCCGACCTGATCTCTACCGCGCGTGGCACTTTCATCTACTCCCATTCGGAGAGACTGAATTACGACTACACCGTGACCCCCACCTTATTGGCCCATGTGGGAGCCGGCTTCTCGATCATTACATTCCTGGACGATAGCCCGTACACCGCCAAAGGCGGTATTTTCAACTGCTCGCAAATCAGCTTGGCCGGCTGCGAAGGAAGCTTCAACTTTCCCACCATTTCGGTGAACCCGGCAACGGGCAGCCTTGTGGCAACACAGCCGAACGGCGCCACCCAACTCGGTGGCATGACGCAGCTTGGCGATGCTCTGGCGCACACGCACACTCGCACCGAGCGGCCCTCCGGCAACGCCAATATGACGTGGGTGCACAATAACCACACGTTTAAAGCCGGCACCGAGGTTTGGTTCCAGGCACAAATCACCGCTCCGCCCACCGGAGTCGGTTTGACGTACTCTTCCACTACCAGTCAGGGCGCCACTGGCGTGCCTGCCTCGCTCGTAACCGGAGCGTATCAAGCCGGTTTTCCCTATGCGAATTTCCTGTTGGGCGATGTGATCACCGCCACGCAATACGCTCCGGTCGACGCGCGCATGTTCAAACAGCAATGGGCCCTGTTCGTGCAGGATGCCTGGAAAATCACCCGCAAGCTGAGCCTCACTTATGGGATGCGGTGGGATTACGGAACGGCGGCGCACGAGGAATACGGCCGTTCCGCCGATTTCAGCCCGAGCACGCCGAACCCCGCGGCGGGCGGCCGGTTGGGCGCCGCGATCTTCGAAGCTACCTGCCATTGCACCTTCGTTAAGGCGTACCCATACGCCCTCGGTCCCCGCTTCGGCTTCGCCTACCAGCTCACCCCCAAAACCGTCTTGCGAGGCGGTTGGGGCGTGGTCTACGGATTCCCGGCCGATATTAGCCTGCAAAATACCGGCGATCTGGCCAGCTCTCCCACGGGCGTGAACGCCTATGCCAACATCCAGACTCCCGGTACCATTCCGCAACCCATTTGGCCCAACTTCAACGTCGGTCAGACCCCTCTGCCTGGCCAGACCACCAGTGGTTTCCTCGAGTATCTCGATCGCAATGCGGCCCGCCCGGGACGCCAAAATCAGTGGAGTTTCGGCGTGCAGCGCGAGATCACGCCCAATACCGTGATCGAAGCGACTTACCTCGGCAACCAAGGTGTCTGGTGGCCCACAGGCTCCGCGTTAGCGAGTGGCCCTTACGCCTATTTGAATCAGGTTTCGCCGGCCGCGGCCGCCGCATATGGACTGTATCCATACACCAATCCTGCCGATAACCTGCTGCTCGGTCAGACGCTCGCGAGCACGGCGGTGGTGAGCCGTCTGGGCAACATCATTCCCTATTCCGGCTACTCCAGCAGCAATACGCTGTTGAACGCATTGCGGCCCTATCCGCAGTTCTCCACCATCAACGACATCAACTCCGCCACCGGCGGCACCTGGTATGAGTCTTTGCAGGTCAAAGGAACCAAGCGTTATTCGCATGGTTTGTCGGTGAATGGTACCTTTACCTGGTCGAAGGCGCTCACCGTGATACGCCCGAACCTTTACGTGAATTCCCGGAAGTCGTTCAACTCCTTCGATCAGCCATTCCTTTTCAACGCGAACATTCTCTACACCACCCAGAAATGGTTCCAGAACCGGTTGGTCGCGACGCTGACGAAGGATTGGCAGTTCGGCGCATTCCTGCAATACGGCAGCGGATTCCCCCTGGCGCCGCCCGCCGCGACCAACACCAACTACATCGGGGGCAGCGAGGACTTCCGCGTTCCCGGCGTGCCGCTGTACACCAAGAACCTGAACTGCCACTGCATCAATCCCTACAATGACGTCGTGCTGAACCCCGCGGCGTGGCAGGTTCCGCTCAACGGCACCTTCGGTCCCGCTACCGGCACCTATTACGGAGATTTCCGCACCGCCCGCTACCCCAGCGAGAATTTCAATTTCGGCCGCAACTTCCGGTTTGGCCCCGAAGGCAGGTTCAATTTGCAGCTCCGCGCCGAGTTTGTGAACATCTTCAACCGCGTGGAACTGGGCGCGCCCATCACGACCAACCCGACGGCTGCGGTTACGCGTAACCAGTTCGGCCAGCTCAGCGGCGGCTTCGGCGTCATTAACGAGACCGTGGCCAGTTTCCAGACTGCGCCCTCGGTGACTAGCAACCCTCTCACTGGCGCTTCGACGGGCCAGTTGTACCAGAATCCCCGCACGGGAACAATTGTGGCCCGGTTCACTTTTTAAACCGGCTTCGGTTGAATAAAGCTTAGCGGCGCGGCGGTATACTTTCCAGCATGGAAAGGGTGGCCGCCGCGCTGGACGGGCTGGCCCGCAATATCCGCCTTGCCCTGCGCATCCTGCGCAAAAGCCCGGCTTTTGCGCTCGCGGCCACCCTCGTTCTGGCGCTCTCCATCGGCGCAAACCTATCTATGCGATCGTGGACAACATCCTGCTCCGCCCTCTTCCCTTTCCGGAGCCAGAGCGGCTTGCCCGCGTTTCCGTAGTCGCGCGCGGTCCGCATGGCGAGGACGAAAACCCCTCGGTAGATGGAAAAACCTGGAAGTATCTTCGCGATCGCGCTCACAGCCTCGACCTCGCTTTGCACGCACTGCCTAAAACGGCGAGCCTGGTAGCGTCGGGAGCGGCGCAATATGTCCAGGAACTCCGGGTTTCTGCCGGATATTTTCGGGTAATCGGCGTGAAACCGTGGGTGGGCCGCGAAATCGATCCGGCCGAAGACCGTCCCGGTGGGCCTGCCGTGGTGGTCGTAAGCCACAGGTTGTGGACCGGTAAATTGGGCGGCGATCCGCGCATCGTTGGAAAAAAGATCCTGTTGCGCGTTCTGGCATCTTCCCCCGATGCCCAGCCCCGGGCACGTCCGGGCGTTTCGATCGGCTACCGCCTGGTTTCGGTGCAGCGCGCCATGGCCGACGATCGCCAGATACCGCTCGGGCGGCCGCTGCTGTTGCTGTGGGCCGCGGTGGGAGTAGTCTTGCTCATCGGATGCATCAACCTAAAAACGGCAGTTAGCCGGTAGCTTCGGCCAATCGACCGGTACTGCGGAGCGGCTTGCCGGGGAGAAAATATTGAAAGGCGGCACTGAGAATCAGTCGCCATCTCTCCCTTGGTGGCAACTGCTCCGCAGTGGCCT
>DATGKM010000008.1:0-3214 GCA_035294665.1 Bryobacteraceae bacterium
GGCCGACCGGGTGCGCGGCGAAGCGCCGGTGGCGTACGTGGTGCTGCGCAGCCCCATCGAACCGGCCTCGCTGGCGGAACGCTGCCGCCAAAAACTGGCGTCGTTTAAAGTGCCGCGCGAATTTATCGCGGTGGATTCTCTGCCCCGCAACGCCATGGGGAAAATCCAGAAGCACCTGCTGCCGAAGCGCGCATTGGGAGGGAGCGCATGATTCGCGTATCCGTTTTGTACCCGGCCGGCGATGGCCGCACGTTCGACATGGATTACTACCTGAAGACGCACATCCCGCTGTTCCGCAAGCGCCTGGGCGCCGCCATGAAGGATATTCGGGTGGAGCATGGAGTGAATGGCCTCGAGCCCGGATCGCCGGCGCCGTTTGTGGCCATGGTGCATGCCACATTCGATTCCGCCGAAGCCTTCCAGGCAGCTTTCCTGCCGCACGCGGCCGAGATCCAGAGCGATGTCCAAAACTATACAAATATTCGGCCGATCGTGCAGATCAGCGAAGTGAAAGTGTGAGCGAGACGAGTTAGAAGTGCAACTCCAAAACGATTCACTATAAGGCGCATCCTGGGATCATCGCCTGGCAGTCCCATTACTAGTACCTGAGAAATTCTTTCCGGCGGACGTGACATAGAGCCGCCGCGCGCATAAACTACTACCAAATGAAAATCGAAAAGGGCCGCCACAGAATATCTCCTCCAGCCATGTGTGGCCTCGCGGTCGGGGTGGCTCTGTTTTTTGGTTTCCGTGCCGCTCCGGCTTCGATCGCCAGCTTCCAGCACATTGTCCTGATCGTACAGGAGAACCGGACCCCGGATAATTTGTTCCACGAGTTGTGCGCGCCGCCATTCGGATCGGCGGCTACGTGCAGCACCACGCCGGGCCCTGGGCAGTACGACATCCAGACGGCGAACTGGCTGGACAAAACTTCTTCCACGGGCGTTACGCAACCGGCGCCGGCCTCGGTCATCTCGCTATTCGATCTCGGCCACGCGCATGCGAATTTCCAGGCAATGTGCGATCCCAACAGCGCGGGTACTTGTCAAATGGACGGCGCTGGAACCAACACGTGCATTGGAATCTGCCCGCCAAAGCCGGAATACCAATACGTAGCCAACACCACGGGGGTGTTGAATCCGTACCTCACTTTAGCCACCCAATTCGGATGGGCAAACTACATGTTTCAGACCAACCAGGGAGGCAGCTTTCCGGCACACGAGATTCTGTTCGGAGGAACCTCCGCCCCCAGCGCCGCCGACGACGCCGCCGGAATCTTTGTAACGAATAATGCCATTAATGATCAGGCGGGGTGTGCAGCCGTGGCCAACACCATGGTCCAACTGCTTTACCCTACCGGGGCCACGGAACAAATCTATCCCTGCTTTGAGCATTCCACGGTTTCCGACGTGCTGCCGATAAGCTGGAAGTATTATTCCGTGGGCGCGAACTGGATCTGGACGGCGCCCAATGCGATTCAGCATATCTGCCAATCCACCGGCCCCGGCGGCCAGTGCACCGGCGCCCAATGGGCTCAGAATGTGGATCTGAATCCGGCCGATGTGCTGCGCGATATCACCTCGTGCAACCTGGCCTCCATGGTTTGGGTAACGCCGACGCCGCCGAATTCCGACCATCCGTTGTGGTCCTTCGGCGGCGGCCCTGCCTGGGTGGCTTCTATCTTCAACGCGATCGCGAATTCGTGCGGATATTGGCAGAATACGGCGATCCTGATCACCTGGGACGATTGGGGCGGCTGGTACGATCACGAGCCGCCGACCATACTTCCCCAGCCTCAGGGCGACTACCAGTACGGGTTCCGCGTCCCCTTCATCTTTGTTTCCGCCTACACCCCGGTGCAGTACATCGATAATACGCGGCACGATTTTGGCAGCATTCTGAGGTTCATCGAAAACAACTTCGGCATTCAGGAAGGCGTTTTGAACTTTGCCGACGCGCGGTCGAGCGACGATCTTTCCGGGTTTTATAATCTCAGCGCGCCTCCGCGTGCCGCCAGCTCGGTCAAAGCGCCGCTTTCCGCGCAATATTTTCTGAACCAGAAAACGCCTTCAGAACCGCCGGATACGGATTGAATTTTGGCGGCGGCCACGCCGCGAAGGCTGGCCGGACGGGCGAACTTCACCGGTGGAAAGAGCCGCTTTTGTTGAAAATAAAAGGCAAAGCAATAAGCTCACCGGTGCGATCGCACCGGTGAAAGGTTTTTTCGCCCACCCAAAGCACGGGGGACGCCTCTCAGTTGTGAACGGCCGGGGCGGGCTCGCCGGTAAGATCCTCGATAGTCCGCGGCGGATTGTAGTACAGAATGCGGTGGCAGCTTTCGCAGGTCATCACTCTATCGCCCCGTTTCAGTTCCTGGAAGAATTGGAGGCGCAACGCCATGTGGCAGGCGCTACAGCGGCCGTCGAGGGCTTCGGCGACTCCGGTGCCGCGGCCGCCTTTGCGCGCGCGTTCGTACTGCTGGGCGACTGCCGGGCTGATTTGGGCCGCGATGGCGGCCCGCTCCTGTTGGAGTTCGCGCGAGGCTGCCTGGTCGGCCGCGGTGCGGTTGCGGGCCTCCTGTTTTTCGGCTTCTACCTGCGCCTTTTCCGCTTTGAGCGCGGCCTCGGCGATTTTCACCGCTTTTTCCAGCGGCTCGGATTCGCCCATCAGCTCCAGAATGCGGTCTTCCAGGCGGCGGATTTCTTTCTGGCAAAAATCGATTTCGTTCTGGAACGCGCGATATTGCTCGTTGGTTTTGGCCTGGAGCATCTGGTCCTTCAACTTCGAAATTTTGTGCTCCTGCGTTTGAATATCGCTCTCGCAATTTTTGCGATCTTTTTGATTGGCGGAGAGGGCGGCGCGGTCGGCTTCCAGCTTGCGCTCGTGGGATACCAGCTTCTTTTCGATTTCGGCTATATGCTTCGGCAGCGCCGTAATTTCCCGGGCCAGATCGGCCAGACGGCGATCGATTTCCTGGATACGGATGACCAGTTGAAGATCGGGCAGCATACCTAATTCGAAGTGTAACATCCGGCGCTGTTTTTCCGTGCGATGTCGATCGCCAGTATGATTTAACCTAAAAACGGCAGTTAGCCGGTAGCTTCGGCCAATCGACCGGTACTGCGGAGCGGCTTGCCGGGGAGAAAATATTGAAAGGCGGCACTGAGAATCAGTCGCCATCTCTCCCTTGGTGGCAACTGCTCCGCAGTGGCCT
>DATGKM010000009.1:0-6222 GCA_035294665.1 Bryobacteraceae bacterium
AGGGTCCGCATCTATCCAAACTGTGCTGAACGACATCCTTGCTCTCACAAAGCTGAATTACAACACGTGCCGCTACGGCGATGGAAAACCGATTACGCTTAAATTCGCGGATGCTGTGGGCGAGGTTCTCACTGCAGGTACTGCGCCAGATAAGGTGAGCTTTCGGCAAGCGTGCGTGGCGAAGTAGCCTGATCTATTTCTGGAAGGAATAACCCGTCAGAATGCGGCGGACGGAGGTGCGCCCGATATGCAAGCGCCGGGCGATTTCGGATTTGCTGACGTCGGCGCGGTGCAGTTTCCGGATTTCCGCCGCGTGTATGGCCGCGGTGATCGGGCGACCGAGTCGTTTGCCGTTCTGACGAGCCTCGGCCAGACCCGCGCGAGTTCGTTCGCGCAGAATATCTCTTTCGAACTCAGAAAAAATTGCGAGCAGTCCCGCCATGGCGCGACCAGCCGGTGTGGTCAGATCCAGTGCTTCGGTCAGCGATACGAAGCCGACTCCTAGATGCTCCAGTTCTTGCAGCGTAGCGAGCAGATCTGTAACTGATCGACCCCAGCGATCCAACCGCCACACCAGCACGACGTCGATTTCGCGGCGGCGCGCCGCTTCTATCAATCGCTCGCGAGCTTGCCGCTTTTCCGCACCGGAGCCGATTTCGCGGACCTGCATGGCAACGGCCCAGCCGCGGCGGACGGCATATTCCCGCAGGGCGCGATTCTGCATCGGGAGAGTCTGCTGGTCATTCGTGGACACGCGGGCGTACAGACCCGCTCGGAACAGTTTCGGCCGCCTGCGTGCCTGGCCAAAAACGTGGTCGGATTTAGCTTTCTGAGCGGGCCGTTTTACAGGCATTTCAGGATATCCGGCTTGCCTGGCCGCAGTCGATCCTTTTCGGCCATCCAAGCCGGACCATCATATTACGCCGCGGTTGATGTGCGGAGCCGCGCCAGCGCTTCACGAGGTGAGTAGGCCGGGGAATTTCACCCCCAGCCTCTCGCAGAACCGAGCGTGAAGCTCTCGCCTCACTCGGCTCCCATCAGGCAAACGTGCCGGCCAAAGCGATCCGCCAGTGAACGAAAAGATCCACACCTTCCTCAGCCAGTCGTTGTAAAAACCGACTCGCTTGGATAGTGCGGTGTTTAAAGCGCTTGAACTTGCGCATCACCCATGCCCGGAGCTTTAAATTGATGTACCGGAACAACGGGTACAGTCCCGAACGAGCATAACGTCCGTAGTATGCAATCCAACCCCGTAGGAGTGGATTGAGTTCCCGAGCGATATCCCCCAAGGTCAACTGCGTTAGATGCCAGAGTTTCAACTCCCGAATCGTTGTCCGCATGGCCTTCATCGCCGAGGGACTAACTGCCGGATTAAAACTCCCGAACAGTGTCTTGTCTCGAAAATTCCGTACCAGACGTGGTCGGAAGCAAAACCCGAGAAAGTCAAATTTGAAATTCGGATATTTGCCCTTCCGCTTTCCGTCTCTGCAGTAAACGATTTTGGTTTTCGTCGGATGCATCTCCAGACGGCACTCCGCCAGGCGAGCTTGAAGCGCAGATTTAAGTGCCTGCGCCTCTTGCTCGTTACGGCAGTGCACCAGCCCGTCATCTGCATACCGACACCACGGGAGGCCAGGGTGCGTCCGTGCCATCCAGAGATCGAACGTGTAGTGCATAAAGAGGTTGGCCAAGATTGGGCTGACCACACCGCCTTGCGGCGTGCCGCGGCTTCGCCTGACAGTGGTCCCATCTTCCTGCACCATGGGTGCCTTGAGCCATCTTTCGATGTACAACAGCACCCACTTGCACGTCACATGCTTCCGAACGGCCCGTAGCAAGAGGTCATGGTCGATGTTATCGAACAGGCCTTTGATGTCGAACTCTAAAACCCAGTCGTACTTCCAGCACCGCTCTCGCGTCACCCCTATAGCGTCCAAGGCCGATTTGTTCGGCCTGTATCCGTAGGAGTCTGCCAGAAAGATCGAGTCTAGAATCGGCTCAAGTACCTGTTTGACGACCATCTGCGCCACGCGATCGGCCACAGTGGGCACACCCAAAATCCTTTCTCCTCCACTCTTTTTAGGAATGGAGACAGCGCGTACCGGTGGTGGAAAGTAACTTCCCGAGCTCATCCGATTCCAGATCTTGTACAGGTTCCCTGACAAGTCGGCCTCAAACTGCTCGATGGTCTGCTCGTCCACTCCAGCCGCTCCGCGATTGGATTTGACCGCTTTATACGCTTCATACACTGAGCGCTTATCGATATGGAACGGTTTGTCTGTCGCACGCATCAAGATCATCCTGTTTCCAGTTGTGTCGGTCATGCGACCGCCTGACCCGACCCCTTCGCTCCAGCCCCATTACAGAGCCTTCACTGCTACTACGAGTCGGTCCGTCCCAGTGCCCCGCCTCGGTACTCTCGCCTCGCGGTTTTGG
This sequence comes from Bryobacteraceae bacterium, assembly GCA_035294665.1. Lineage (GTDB taxonomy): Bacteria > Acidobacteriota > Terriglobia > Bryobacterales > Bryobacteraceae > PSRJ01. The sequence goes on from DATGKM010000009.1 coordinate 2,437, forward strand.
CCGCTTGAGCTTCTCCCTTGTCATCGGGACGACTGGTTCCTGCAGTTCCGTGCTATCGCCTGCACCCGATTCACGCCCTCTCTACGCCGACCGCCACCCGCTCAGTAATCAGGTACCCAGCGGATTCTGTCCCAGACAAGAACTACGTGCCTGGTTTCGACGGCACTAGAATGCGTAACGACGCGTCATCGATGGGTTCACTTTCGTTCGTCTCTCGGATGCTCACCTGCGCAAGTTTCCTCACGCTTTTCCTCCAACGCTCACCACCAACGGCTTTTAACCGCAGCAGCTTGGAGGCGGTTTGAGACCTGCTCCTGAAAACCGATCTCGAGGGGCCCACCCTCATCGATTGCACAGCTCGTCCAGATTAGGCTAGGTCATAACGACCTCCTCATCGTGTACTTCTGCAGCACACTAGTTCCAGGGCATCCATTCCGACGGCTTCTGTTTCAACTCCTGCGCATGCCGCAGCAGTTCGGCGAGGTAATCAAAGGGATTCGCGCCATTCAACTCGCACGTATGAATGAGGCTCATAAACAGATCGCCGACTGCCGCCCCGTTCAGCGTTTTGTAGAACAAGGCATTCTTGCGATTCAGAATCGCTTTCTTCAGAGCGCGCTCCACGATATTGTTGTCGATGGGAACGCCGGGATGTGCCAGAAACAGCGTCAGCTTTTTCCAGTGATTTAGTAAATAGGAGATCGCTTTGCCGAGCCCGGAGTTCGGCTCCGTTTTTCTTTCGGCGAACTGCGCCTGCATCCACTCGTGCAGCGCTTCCATCAACGGGCCGCTATGCTCCCGATGGAAGCGCAGCCTCTCTTCGGCGGACAGATTCTGCTCGCGCGCCACCGCATCGTTGTGATAAACGCCACGCAACGCTTCGAGCACATGCCGGCATTCTGCGGGAAAGTTCTCCACCACTTCTACAAACTGTCGTCTGCCATGCGCGAGGCAGTTGGCCAGCAGAGTTTTTGTGCCGTCCAGTTTGGGCTTGTTACGCGCGAGAGCATCGCACATCTGAACCGGCGGCGCAAGATCGCGAGCGCGTTTTTTCAAAACTTCCGCCAGGTTCTCGCCCGCATGCTTCGCCCCGGTAAAGAACAGCGCGATTTTCCGTCCCGCAACGATCGATACGATGCCGCTCGTAAAGGTGCCTGTGCGTTTATCGCCCGGTTCGCGCGCCAGATGCAGGATGCGCATGCCGGTGTCGTCATTGTGCAACACGCCACCTTGTGCCGCTTGCCGGATTAGTTCCTCCCATGCGGGCCGGAGTGGCGGGGTGGCAGCTTGCAGCAGATCCCATTGCGTGGCCGCCGGCAGCGGCATTCCGAGTTGCTGCTGCAGCCGTCCCAAGCGATGGAAGGGAGTGCCGGCGCCATACTTCAACAGCGCGAGCATCGCAATGGCGGTCGCATCGTACTTGTCAGGGCCCGCCGCTTGCGGTGGTGTATGGGCGGTGAAGATCTGGCCGCAGGCATTGCAACGCAATCGCTCCATCTCGAATACGGTTGCTTCGAGCGGCGGGCGTCCCACGATGCGGACCAGCGTTGCGGGTTGCTTCTGCTGGTAGATCTTTCCTCGCAGACATTCCGGACAGGCATCGCCCGGCTTCAGCGTGGCATGGCAAACAGCGATTTTGCGCGCGCCCGTAAATTCAGCGGCGCTGTTGCGGCCATGCCCGGTAGGGCGGGGCTGCGCGTTCTCTGTCTGCTGTGCTGAGGCCGGAGTCTGCGTCTCTTTAAGCACAGCACGAGTCTTCTCCGTGCTGCGGTTCGCGGCTAACCGCTCTGCCATGGCGTGCAGTGCGGCTTTGAGCTTTCGGCCATCGGACTCACTCAGCGGGGACTGCCTGCCGCGGTCAATAATCTGGTCCAGCTCCTCCAGATTTATATCGATTCGCCGGCGCGAGATCCGCATTTTTATAGGTGCGCGAGTAACTCGCGGAAGCGCGCCGTCAGCGGCAGCGCCAGCACTTCCTTGACCGGGAATCTCGGCTTTTTGCTGGGCGCATTCTTGCCGCGTCCTGTTGTGTGCCCCAGTACCCGCCAGTTCGCCGCGCGATAGCAGGTGCCTTGGAAACGTGCCGGGTCGACGAAAGTTTCCAGCCAATAAATAGGATGCGCATACATTGCCTGCCAATCGCGCGCCACCAGCTTCGCCATGCGCCCCAGAATGTGCGAAGCCAGATGCGGTACTTGAACCCAGGGCAGAATCAGGAATCGACTGTTATATGCCAGCAGATGCAGATTGCGCTTGCGAACTTCGGCGCTCCAGCCAATGAAGCGGTCACGGCTGGCCAAGTGCCGCACCGCCGAGGACCACGCCAGGCAGGCGATCACTTGCCCCTTCGCTGACACCAGATACTTTAAATGCTCGCCAACTGGTTGCTGATAGCGCAAATAATGATACTGCTCGATCAGGCTATCGAACAGTGGTTCTTGTTCGGTGCGCCGCACTTGCTGAAACTCCAGCGGCAGTAACCCGTCGAGCGGGCCGCGCACTGGCCGGTTATCGGGCACAATCGGTTCGGGGCGCTCATACTCCGCCCAATCCCGCGATAAGCCACACCGTGTGGGTGGCAAGTGGATCTCACCGGCGCGATGAAGCAGTAACAGCAGCCCGCGACACACCATATCGCGCAGCGCCCCATTGGCTTGTTTCCATTGCCATAACTCGCAAAGCTGGCGCGATAATGCGTAGCGGCTCATCTCTGGGTGCTCGGCAATGAACTGCCGCACAAACAGAATCTCGCTGCGCCCGATGTTGCGCCCACGATAACGATATTCCTCCGCCACAGCAGCAGTGTGCCAGAAATCCGCACAGAACGCAAGTACGTCGATATGGTTTGTCAGGAACTCACGCTGCGCCACAGGGGCGCTGCGGGCGTATCGGGATTGCCGGCAGCCACGAGTAACTGTGCCTGATAAGCTTCCAGCCCTCGCGCTGCTCCGCTACCCTTCGGCCACCAGACAAAACGCCCTCTGGAGAGCCGCTTTTGCGCCAAAATAAATCCCTGGCCGTCATACTGCAATAACTTGATGGCCGTGGCGCGCCGGCTTCTGAATATAAACAGGCAGCCCGAGAACGGATCGGCGGATAGTTTCTCCCGGCATAATTCCGCCAGCCCATCTATGCCCTTCCGCAGATCGACCGGTTCAATCGCAACCAGAATGCGCATCTGCGGGGCGATCTGCAGCATCGCTTTACTGGCTCACAAAGGCGCGGATCAGGTTTACCAGCTCCGTTGTGGCCATGGCCTTCAACTCCAGCCGCAGCTTGCCACCTTGCGCCGACTCCACTTCTACCGTGCAATTGGTAACCGCCTGAGCTCCGGGCGCCACGAACTCCAGAAAGCTAGGCGGCGTGGCCCTTTTGCGCTTCCCCTTCGGTCGGCCCTGATTCTCTACTCGCCTCCTCAGGCCTCCATACTCCAACCGCAATGTTCGTGCTGTCGGATTCACTCCGTAGCGCTTGGCCAGTTCCGTGGCGGCTGCCCACAAACTCTCCGGCAAACGCGCGTGCCCCGGTTGCGCCTTCCGGAACTCTTCAAATCGGCGGCGTAGCTGTTCCAAATCGTCCGGAATATCGCCTGCTTCAGGTACCATCGCGTGCGGGTCTCCTCACCCTCGCTCGACGCTACCAGGAAATCTCACCCTGTTTCATGCAAGCTTGCCGAAAACTCACCTAAGCTGCGCAAGAGAGCGAGAGCTTTTCCTGGATCGCCAGCATGTCTGAGTACCAGCGCTGGCAGATGTTCTCCAGCCTCAGCGAATGCAGCGTCCGGAA
>DATGKM010000010.1:0-21906 GCA_035294665.1 Bryobacteraceae bacterium
TGGCCGCGATCTGTTGTACGGTAGCCATAAAATTCGACAAACAATCCCAAAGGAGACAGGAGTCAGGAGCCAGGAGTCAGGAGGCGGACGAGGCCGCCGGACCTAGTGGCTGGCGAAATGGAACGAACAGTCCCAATTTCGATAGGGGCCGGGCTACGCCCGGTTGGCAGGCGGAAGCGCCTGCCCTACTTTTTTTCCCCGATTACACGATAACCCGGCGATGGTTGGGAAACGGCATCGCGTGGGGAGGGGAATCTTTCTAAGCGCCGCAATTTGAAGGGGATGGCTGGAATTTAAAAAAGTGGAAAATGGCGTGACTGGGATTCGTAGCGCGGCCCACAGGTCAACCGCCCAGCCGTTTGCTATAGCTGTCTGGCCAGTTCCAGTTTGCGCTCGCGCAGCCAGCGGAGACGGCCCTGGTGCTCCTGGTAGAGGGTGCCGAAGCCGGCCCACCAGTAGCCGAACACGAACAGCGCCAGGAAGGGAATCGCGAAGTAGTTGTAGGTCTGGATGGCGAACACGATCATCGCGAAGAAGTAGCAGCCGACGGCAATTTCCGCGTAGGGCAGCCAGCCGCTGCGCCGCCGGTATTTTTTCACTTCGAGATTCACCGGCCGGTCGCCGACGGCGTACTTGGGGGTGCGGGCGAAAGCGGTGGCGATGCCGAACAGAGCTTCGAGCACCGCGCGCGTATTGATGATGGTCAGGCCGACGCCGGAAGCGATCAGCATGGGCAGCAAGAGAATCGAGCGTTTCCAGTCTTTCGGGTAGAGTTCCCGGTGGGCCACCACATAGAAAAGCGAGATCGACCAGAACGAGGCTACGATCAAGGGCAAATCCACGTACAGCATCTGCAGGGGCCCCATATAGAACCGGACGATCATCACCGGCAGCAGCAGCGCCGAAATCACGATCATCAGCGGGTAGGAGATATTGGGGGTGAGGTGGAGAAAGGCCTCGATTTTGTGGCGGGTGGGAATATCGGCACGGAGAATGGCGGGCAGCAGCTTTTTGGCTACCTGCGTCAGCCCTTTTGCCCAGCGGGATTGCTGCACCTGGAAACCGTGCATTTCGACGGGGAGCTCGGAGGGGCAATCGAGGCCGGGCAGATAGACAAACCGCCAGCCTTTTAGTTGCGCGCGGTAACTGAGGTCGGTGTCTTCGGTGAGGGTATCGTGCTGCCAGCCGCCCGCATCGGCGATCATGCATTTGCGCAGAATGCCGGCGGTGCCGTTGAAATTAAAGAACAGGCCGGAGCGGGAACGAGCGCCCTGCTCCAGAATGAAGTGGCCATCGAGGAGCATGGCCTCGACTTCGGTGAGGAAGCTGTAGTTGCGGTTGAGGTAGCTCCAGCGGGTCTGCACCACACCGACCTTCGGATCGGCGAAGTAGTGAACGGTGCGGAGCAGGAAATCGGGCGGCGGGCAGAAATCGGCATCGAATACCGCCACGAACTCTCCTGTTGCCGTCTTAAGCCCCTCCTGCAACGCGCCGGCTTTGAAACCAATCCGGTTCGCGCGGTGATGGTATTCAATGGGGTAGCCCAGAGCACGATAGCGTTCGCAAAGGGCCTCGGCGAAGGGGGCGGTATCGTCGGTGGAATCGTCCAATACCTGAATCTGCAGCAACTCCCGCGGGTATTCGAGCTTGACGGATTCTTCGATCAGCCGCTCGACGACGTAACGTTCGTTATAGACCGGAAGCTGCACGGTCACGGGGGGGAGCGTCTCGAACCGCACGGCAGGCTCGCCCGTGGCGTGCTTGCGATGTTTGAAATAGGCGCGGATCATCTCGTAGCGGTGGACGCCGTAGATGGAGAGGATTCCCAAAACGGTGAAATACGGGATGAGCATGGCCCAGTCGAACCAAGCCAACTGGTGCACGCCCGCGAAGGTATCGTCAAACAGACCGTTGATGATCCGTGTAGTGGGGGAGACTGCCAGTGCCAGCAATAAAGGAGCGGTCATAGATTACAAGCGGCTTTGGCAAAAACAATAGTAACAGAATTCGTGCGGGGCTTCCTTGAAGTAGCGCCGCGAACGGGATTGATCGTTACCTGGGATGGTGGCGGAGTTTTTAGTGTCTGCCGACCATTTTGGCTCCCAGCGCGCCGCCGGCCATGGAAAGGAACGTGATGATCAGGAACATCACCATTAGGGAAAAAGTCACGACCATGGCCATGCCGGGCGGGCTTTGGAAGAAGTGGGTCATCTGCTGGACGAGGGCGGGGTCCTGTCCCGGCATGCCGCGGAGGCGCTCCTGCATCATGGAGTTCATGTGGGGAATCTGAATCGCAAACGGAATAATGTAGAGGACGAAGGCGAGCACGCCGGTGATCCAGCCCAAGCGTGCTCCGGCGCCGGCGTTCAGCAGCGAACCAGTGCGGCGGCGATAGAGGAAGACAGCCAGAAAGCCGCCGAAGAGCCAGTTGATAAACGGCAAGATGAAGAAGACGATAGTGGAAGCGGCGGCTACGATCAACCCGATGCGGACGGCGGCCGGGTTGTGGAAGTTCATGGGCAGCGCATCCCGCAACGGGCTGGGGATGCAACTGGGCGGGGGCGCCACTCGAGGGGGCGGGGCGGGTTCTTCGGGAGGCGGCAAAATTTCCCGTTGCGGTTTGCCGCATTTGTGACAAAAGAGCGCGTCGGGCGGCAACTGCGCGCCGCAGGTGCAAAAGTCGGGCATCGAAGCCTGCCGCTTTCAGCTTAACAAGGAACGGCTGGGCGTCGCCTTGGCGGCGTCAGGCGCAGGCTAACCGAGGGAGAAAGCCGCAAACTCCGGAGAACTCATGCCCTGTTCGAGGACGCGGAGCACGGCGGCGCTGTCGTTGGCCCAGAATGCCGCTTCATCCAGCCAGAGACCGGGGAAAATGGTAGAGCGGTAAACGCCCGCTGGACCGGGGGGCAGTAGTTCATAACGGCCTTCGCGCAGCACCCGCCACTCCAGGCGCTGCTCCTCGATGAGGGCCGCGAGATATTCCCGCACACCCGCGCGCTCGTACAGTTTGAGCTTCGGCCCCAGGTCGTAGGAGCGCGTCGACCGGGCGACTTCGGCCGCCAATTCCGGAGCGCCGCCGGCATATATATCCACGTTCCGGCTTTGTCCGCCGAATTCCGGGCGTATGCGCAGGGCCACATCGGGCTGCGGCGCGCTTTTCGCTTCCATCATCCAGGTGGCGTTCGATAAAGCCTCCACTTTGGCGACGCGGCTCGCATAGGTGGCAACCCAGAAACTGAGAAGAATCTCTTTACCGCTATGTTGACGGGAAACTGGCGAGGGCAAGTAGACGACTCCATCGATTAATTCCGCGCGCTTCAAATCGGGCATTTCTTCCCAGCGCGCGAGAAACTCTTCGCGGTCCATGCGATCCCCCGCCTCGAACAGTAGCGGCTGGGTGTAAAGCATCTGCATCATCGAGCCTGCTTTTATAGTTTACAGCGGGGCAGACGGCCCGGTTTTTCGATAAGATGAAACACCTGGAGTGCATTATGTCCATCCCGACGAATTCGTGGGCCCGCATTGCCCTGATTGCGATTTGCTCCGGCGCGGCTTTCGGCCAGGAGCATTGGGTGGCCACATGGGCCGCTGCTCCGCAGGAAACGCGCGTGTTGACGCCGCCGGGCGCGCCGCAAGGGCGGGGGGCGCAGCAGGCTCCGGCGCGGCCGAACGGTCCGGCGCCGATCACGGCGTTCCATGACCAAACGGTGCGCATGATCGTGCGCGCCAGTATTGGCGGGCCGCGGGCCCGGGTGGAATTATCGAACACGTTCGGGACGAAGCCGGTCACGATCGGGGCCGCGCACATCGCGCTGCGGCAGAGCGGCCCGGCCATTGTTTCCGGCAGCGACCATGGGCTGACGTTCAGCGGCAAAGCTTCCGCCACGATTCCTCCGGGGGCGGAGATGGTGAGCGACCCGGTGAACCTGCAGGTGCCGCAGCTTGGAGATGTGGTAATCAGCCTGTATCTTCCCGGCGAATCGGGCCCGCCCACGATGCATGCCACGGGGCTGCACACGACGTACGTTGTGGACGGCGATATGACTGCCGCGGCCTCGCTGGCTGACGCCAAAACCACGGCTTCCTGGTTCTACATTTCCGGACTGTACGTGACTGCGCCAGCGGACGCGGGCACGATTGTGGCGTTCGGCGATTCGATTACGGACGGGGCGACCTCGACGGTGGATACGGATCACAGTTGGCCCAGCCTGCTGGCCAGGCGGCTGGTGAACAACCCGGCCACGGCCCATTGGGCGGTGGTGAACGAGGGCATTTCCGGAAACCGCATTCTGCGCGACCAGGCGGGGGCCAACGGGCTTGCGCGGCTCGATCGGGACGTGTTCAGCCAGCCGGGCGTGAAGTGGATGACGCTGATGCTCGGCATTAACGATATCGGCAGAGCCACCGGGAGCGCGTTCGGGGCGGCGGAACCGGTTACGGCGGATGAACTGATCGCGGGCCTGCGGCAGATCGTGGAGCGCGCGCACGTGCATGGGATTAAGGTGCTGGCCGCGACGCTGACTCCTTACGAAGGCGCGGGGTACTACAGCGAGACGGGCGAGGCGATGCGGGAAGCCGTGAACCAGTGGATCCGGACCAGCGGAGCGGCCGACGCCGTGGTGGATTTCGATAAAGTGGTTCAAGATCCGAATCACCCGAAACAGATCCGGTCCGATTACAACATTCGCGATCACCTGCACCCGAACGATGCCGGTTACCAGGCAATGGCGGATGCGGTGGATCTGGCAATCTTTACGGGTGGCGGGCGGCCGGCCGCCAGTGCCGCGGTTCGTTAGGGGCGCCGCCGGATTCGGCGCCGCCGCGGGCGCCTGTGTGGCGCTGTTGGCCGCCGGATGCGGGCGGGAGCCCGTTTCCGCCGCCGATCCCTCGATCCTGGCCGAAGTGCGGCAGATTCGGGCTATCGATAATCACGCCCACCCCGTGCGTCCCGTTCTCAACGGCCCGGCGGACCGTGAGTTCGACGCACTCCCGGTGGAGAACCTGGAGCCGTCCTCCGATCCGCCGGTATTCCGGCCGGACGCGCCGGCAGTCGTGGAGGCCGACCGGGCGCTTTACGGCTCGGCCGCCAACAAGCAGGCGGTGATGCGCGAAAAGGGAAACGCTTATCCGGCATGGGTTCTCGACCAGATAGGGGTGGAAACGACGATCGCCAACCGGGTGGCCATGGGCGCGGGGATCGGGCCGCCGCGCTTCCGCTGGGTTCCTTACGCCGATGCACTGCTGTTTCCGCTGGATAACAGCGCGCTGGCGGCGCGCAATCCGGACCGCAAAGCCTTTTTCGCGCTTGAAGACGCGCTGCGCGAGCGGTATTGGAAGGATGCCGGTGTGGAAGGCTTGCCGCCAACTCTTTCCGAGTACCTGACGCGGGTAGTGACTGCTACGCTGGAGCGGCAGAAGCGGGGCGGAGCGATCGCCGAGAAATTCGAGGCGGCGTACCTGCGATCGCTCGAGTTCGATGCGGTGGACCGCGCCGCGGCGGAGCGCGTCTATTCCCGGTATGCGCGCCAGGGCGGGCCGCCGCCCGAGGCCGAATACAAACAATTGCAGGATTTTCTGTTTCGCTACATCGCCGCCGAATGCGGGCGGCTGGGGATGGCGGTGCACATCCATTGCGACGCAGGGGCGGGCAGCTATTTCGATATTGCGGGCGCGAATCCGCTGCTGCTCGAATCCGTGCTGGAGGATCGCAGCCTGCGGCAGACGCGCTTCGTGATGCTGCATGGCGGCTGGCCCTTTACGCGCGAGATTACGGCGCTGCTCGAACGGCCCAATGCGTACCTGGATTTTTCGATGCAGGACCTGGCGCGCACGCCCGCGGCGCTGGCGCGGGACCTGCGGGAGTGGCTCGAATGGGCGCCGGAGAAAGTGATGTTCGGGACCGACGGGTACCCGTACTCCGATCAACTTGGCTGGGAGGAATCGGCGTGGATCGCGGCGCGCAACGGGCGGGAGGCGCTGGCCATCGCGCTCACGGGGATGGTGCGCGACGGCGAGATCACGCGGGAGCGCGCGAGCGAACTGGCGCGCATGGTGCTGCGGGAGAACGCCCGGAAGCTTTACCGGCTATGAAGAAGAAGCTCGAAGCACGGGAGGCCGCGCGCAAACTGGCGCGCGCGCGGAAGACCGAGACCATGGAGGCCGCGATTCGCAAAGCGGCGCGGCAGATCCCGCGCGGCAAGGTGGCGACGTATGGACAGGTGGCGGCGGCCGCCGGTTATCCGCTGCATCATCGGCAGGTAGTTCAGGCGTTGCGCGGCGCGGGCGGCTTGCTGCCCTGGCAGCGGGTGCTGGGCGCCGGGGGTGAAATCAAGCTGAAGCACGAAGCGGGGGCGGAGCAGCGCTTCCGCCTGGAGATGGAAGGCGTGCGCTTCAAGGGCAAGCGCGTGGACATGGCGGCGCACCAGCACATCTTCCGCACCTGGGAGTTGTAAGCGTTTTGGGAAGGCCCGGAGAGCGCCTCAGTCTTCGAAAGAGCGGACGCCGCCGCGGAATCCCCGCTTGATTACGTTCGACCAGAGCCACTTGACGACACGCGAATCGTTGTAGCAATAGGCCAGGTTGTGGTTCAAGGTGGAGAAACAATGCCGCTGGCAGGTTTTCTTCATATCGGCAAGCCGCGGCTGTTCGAACCTGGGCCGGTCGATGTTTCCCCAATCGAAGGTGGCGCCGTACATGGGGAAGCAGGGCGCCACGGTGCCATCGGTCCGGATGATCACGTTGTTCTGGCCCGCGCGGCAGTTCCATTCCGCAAACTGCAACTCGCCATCGGGCCGCTGCTCAATGCCGGGCATGCCGGAGAGCAGGCCGGTTCCGGCGTCTCCATTGACGCCGTCTCCGTTCCAGCCGTACTCGGCAAGATCGGCGCCGGATGACATGCGGAGGAAGGCCTTGATTTCCTGGAGGCGCTGCACGGAATTGACCATCTGGTAGCCGGCGCGGTTTTTGGCAATCAGCCAATCGATCCACTCATCGACGGCGCGCCAGTCCTCGGGCCGGATGTAGGTGGGATTGTCGTAGAGGTGCTTGAAATGGCCGTCCTGTTCGAGCATCGGGGTTTCATTGATGTGATAATCGGTGGCCACGCGGTGTTGGTGCGCGTATTCGGTGAGCAGGCGGACGTCTTCCAGGTTGTTGCGGCAAATGTTGATGTTAAAGAACACGACGTATCCGTAGACATATTGTTTGCGGAGAATATGCTCGGAACAGATACGCAGTGATGGGGTGGAACTCGCCGGGCATCACGCGCGAGCGGACGTACGGGAAAAGCCAGCCGCGGGAGATACGGTGAATGTCGCGCAGGTTCCACCGGCGTTTTTCCGGGGGAACCTCTGGGCCGGGGTCGTTCAGCCGCTCCGGAAATTGAGGGAACGGGGGCTTTGGGAGAGCAAGCCCTTTGGAGGCGGCCGGGCGTGGCGGCAGGGCGCCGAAATGCCGTCATTTGACGGGCAGGGCCAATGTGCCCGCATCGAGCCGCATGGTGTGTGTCCGGGGCCCAGCAATAGATGGCCAATCGCATGAGCGATGGTGTAGCCGACGAGCGAGCCCCGGCTTGCCTGGGTTTTAACGGCTCGTGGCCGCCGCGGCCAGTCCCGGCTGAAGAATTTACACAGCCAGATCAAGTGCAGAGGCCGAAAACCGCCGCCGGTCGTTTACACTAACTCAGGGAATCGATGGCGGATTCTGTGGACGCGCTTGTTTACATTGGTTACCTGCGGTCGCGCTGGCGTTTTATCGTCCTGAGTTGTGCCGTGGCACTGGCGGTTGCCGGCGCGGTAAGCTTGGCCGAGCGGCGGGAGTATACGGCAACCGCGCGCGTTTTGATCGAACCGCCGGCAGGCGCCGATCCGCGGGCCGCGATGGCGGTCAGCCCGGTTTATCTGGAATCGCTCAAAACGTACGAGCAATTCGCCGCGAGCGATAGCCTTTTTCAAAAAGCGGCCGCACGTTTTCAACTTCAGGGCTTAACCGGCATCAAAGCGATTGAAAGCTTAAAGAAGCGCGTGCTGCACGTCGGGCTGGCGCGCAATACCAGGATTCTGGAGATTGCCGCTACGCTGCCGGATGCGCCGAAAGCACAGGCGTTAGCGCAATTCCTGGCGGACGAAGCGGTTGCACTGAATCGTTCGCTCGGCGCGCAGAGCGGCGAAGAGTTGATAACCGCGGTGGAGAAACAGCTTCGCGAGGCGCGCGCCGAGGTGGAACGCGACGATACGCAGTGGGCGGGGATAGCAACCAGCGAGCCGGTAGAAGATCTGCGGGATGCGATCGCGGAAATAACGGATTTGCGCGCCAAGCTGCGCGAGCAGGCGGGCAACGCGCGCTTGGAAATTGCCGATACCAGCGAGCGCGCAACGCATGCGTCCTCAAGGGAGGCCGACCTGCTGCGCAACGAACTGAGCAACGCGCGGGCGCGGCTAAATGAAATCGAGAGGGAGATCGAGGGCTACGACCGGCAAATTGCGGCCGACGAAAAACTACTTGCGCAGAGGCAAGCGCGGAGAGACGACCTGGCGGCCAAGCGCGCAGCCGACCAGAAAGCGCTGGCCGCTATCGAGTCACGGCTGCTCGAAACGCGGAACGATTTGGGGTATCGTGGCGAGCGGCTGAGCTTGATCGATCCAGGCGTAGTTCCCGAGAGGCCTTCGTCGCCGGATATCCAACTCAACCTGCTGGCGGCTTTATTCCTGGGCGTGCTCTTTCCCATGATTTATTTGGCGCTCTCACTAAACCTGAAGTCGCACAGGGAGAGCGCGGGGCGGGAGGTAATCGAAGCACTGGCCAGAGCGCGCCATGGCTAGCAACGCACTCCCGGATTTGTGGCTTGCCAGCGAGAGGCGATGGCAGGCGAATGACCGGCGGGCCGCCGTTTTGTTGGGTTCGTGGGCGGCGGCAATAGCGATCGCACCGAATCCGAAGTGGAAACTTCTACTGGCGGCTCCCGGCGTGCTCGCGGCGATTGCGGCCTGGACGCTTGCACGGCCGCCGCGCTGGATTGGCGGTTTCCTTGGCGCCGCATTGTTACTGCCACCGCTGCCGTTTGCGTTGGGCGATACCGGGCCGCATCCCTGCCTGCTTTTCGCAGGGCTGGGCGTTCTGGCGGGAGCCGTATGGCTGGCCGAGTGGCGCATTCCCGGAACTTCGCTGAACGCCGCTTTGGCCTCGCTGGCAGGCGCTATCCTCGCCAGCATCGCCCCAGCGGCAATCTACTCCGGGGCAACACTGGCCGCCCTGAGCCTGGCACGAGCGGGGCTTCTTGTCATCGCGATTTATGTGTTTCTGTTTGCCGCGTACGGCCCCGGGCGCCCGGCCGATTCCTTCCGTGCGATTCGCTGGTTGTTCTGCGCGGCTGTAATTGCAGCGCTCTTTGCGTGTGTTGATTTCTATTATCAATTCCCCGCGCCAGCGGGCTACGGACCGCAATTTGTGTGGCTCGACTCCGGAGTTTACCGGCGAGCACAGGGTCTGTTTTATGAAGCGAGCACGCTGGGTAACTTCTGCGCGTTTTTTCTAGCGATGATCGCGGTTTGCCTGGCGCGCGGGGGCGCGGCAATTCCGGTAGCTCGCAAATGGCTGGTCGCGGGGGCGGTCGTGCTGTTCGCGGCTCTGGTGCTCTCGTATTCCCGCGCGTCCTTGCTGAACGTGGCCGTGGCTTGCGCGGCGATGCTATGGCGCTATCGAAGGAACTTGGGCGCAAGGAAGCTGGCGGCTCTCGCAGCCATCGGGATTACGGTGGCGGCCGTAACGTGGAAGATCTTTCCCGTTTTCGCCGATACTTACTGGCTGCGGCTCTCGGCTTCCGCTCAGTACCTGTTTTCCGCGACGGAAGCCGTCTTCTCCGGACGAATGGCAAGCTGGCAGACACTGATGGCGTGGATTCGTGAAAATCCGTGGCACCTTTTGTGGGGCATCGGATACAAGACACTTCCTTACACAGATTATCTGGGCGCGCCGCTAGTGGCCGACAACATGTATCTCAGCCTGCTGGTGGAGACCGGAATCGCCGGCTTGGCAGCGCTGGTGTGGGTTCATATCGCGATTCTCCGAGCGGCGGCGAGAGCTTCGCGCGCGGCCGACCAGGGGAGATCCTTCTGTGGGACCTGGATCTTTTGCTTCTGGTGCGGCCAGATAGTGCAAATGCTTTCCGGCGACCTGCTGACATACTGGCGCGTGCTGCCGATCTACTTTTTCGTGCTGGCGCTGGCGGTGCGCGCGTGAAGGTTCTGGTACTCGACCAATTCAGCGAATTGGGAGGGGCGCAAACCTGCCTGCTAGCCGGATTGGAAGCTATGCGGGCCAGCGGGTGGGAAGTGGCAGCGGGCTTACCCGGAGAGGGGGATCTGTTTCGCCTGATTCGGCAACTCGGCTTCGAGACTTTTCGCATCTCAATCGGGCCTTATGGCTTGGGCGGCAAATCGGCGGCCGACGTTGGGCGATTTCTCCTGCAATTGCCACGGCTCGCCGCCGAAATCAGGAGCAATGTGGGAAGATTTCACGCGGATTGGTTGTACCTGAATGGCCCCCGTCTCTTGCCGGCGGCGGCTCTGGCAGGTGTCTCGATCCCGGTTCTGTTTCATGCGCACAGCAACCTAGCGAGCCCCACCGCGCGGCGAATAGCTGGCGAGGCTTTGCGGCGCTTGCCCGCGGCGGTGGTGGCGTGCTGCCGTTTCGTGGCCGAGTGCTGGAAGCCCTTCGTCGAATCCGGCCGGGTCTCAGTGATCTTCAACGGAGTGGCTGGTCCGAGGCGGATCCGCCATCGACAGTCCAGTGAACCGAACATAGGCTGCATCGGCCGCATTTCGCCGGAGAAGGGACAGATGGAGTTCGTTGCAGCCGCGGAGGTTATCCATCGTTCCCTGCCGGAATGCCGCTTCTCAATTTACGGCGCCCCGTTGTTCTCGCGCGGCGCCGTGCGGTATTACCAGCAGGTTCGCGCGGCGGCTCGCGGACTGCCTGTCGAATTTCCGGGCTGGGCCGCGAATGTCTACGAGGCGCTGGCTGAGATCGACGTGTTGCTCGTACCCTCAGGTCCAGGGGAAGCGACGACGCGAGTCATTCCAGAAGCCTTCGCCGCCGGGGTTCCCGTGATTGCTTTCGCTTCGGGCGGCATCCCGGAAGTGATCGAGCACGGCCGGACTGGATTTCTGGCGCGGTCGACGGAGGAAATGGCCCGCTGCACGATCGACTTACTCCGCGGGGGCCGCGAGCGGCTTTGTTCGATTTCGCAAGCGGCGAGGGACGCCTGGGAAACACGTTTTACTCCTGAATGTTTCCAGCTTCGATTGCTGGAAGCGATGAAAGCCGGGACGCCTCCTTTCGGGTAGATCCCAGCAGCGTCCGGAACAGGCCGGCCGCAACAGCGGCGACGCCGGCGGCGCCCGCCAGCACCGCGCCGTAGCCGAAACGGACCACGAGCGCTCCAGCGGCAAAAGCGGCCAATGCCTGGGCGCCAAAAGCCACCAGGTAATTCAGGGCGGCGGCACCGCTGCGCTCTTCCTTTTTCACCTCGCCGAGCAGCAGCGTATTCATACCTGGTTCGCTCATCCACTGAAAACTCATGTATGCGCTAAAAACGACAGCAGCGGCGACGGAGGCCGGCTGCGCGGCGAGACCACAGAGGCCGACGGCCGTGGCCAGCATCATCCAACTGATGCCGCCAGCGATACCACAGCGGCGAAACACGAGCGGCGCCAATAGCACCGTCCCCGTTTGTACAATTTGCGAGATGGAGAACAGATTGCCAATTTGCCGGACGGAGAAGTGTAGGTTGGAAAAATAGACATTCGCAAAAGGATTGAACGCACCAGTGGCAAGATTCCAGACGGCCATCACGGCCAGAAAGCGCCACAGGAAGCGAGATCGTGGGTAAATACGCGAGGCGCCTCGCGCGGCTCTGCGCGGCGTTTCGAGCGGCGCCTTATCCAGCCTGAGTCTCAGCGCCGGCCAAAGCGCCGCCGCCGAAAGTATCGCGGAAAGCACTAACACGCGTTTTGTGCCATGCAGCCAGCCCGGAAGCTGCCCGCCGATCCAGTTGCCTCCGATCCCCACCGCGATCATGACAGCGGCGAAAACGCTGAGCGCCGTGGCCCGGCGCTTCTCTTCCACGACTCCCACGATGACCGGAGCGAAGATGACGGCCCAAAGGGAGAAGATTGAGCCGCTGGCGAATCCCAGCGCCGCCGCCGATGCGGGCGAAACCAGAAGCGCCCGCATTAGCTCGACTGCCGCCGTGACGCCGATCGCGACGAGCAGAGTATTGCGCAAACCTAAGCGGTACGCGAGGAAAGCAGCGGGTATCGTGCCCGCGAGACTTCCAGCGCGGTTCGCACCATTCACCAAGCCCAGCGCGTCTTCACGAAATCCCAAGCTGGAAAGATAGAGGTTATAGAGAAGCACGAAGATGAACAGCGCGAAGTTGAACAGCACGGCCGAGGAAACAAAAAGCCAGAACTGCTCGCCGAGGCCGTTGGCGCGCCACCACCAGCGCGAGCCGGAAACCGCCACGCGCGGTATTGCGGCTGCATGGCGAACGGCGCGCTGGCGAAGATAGGCCAAGTGGCGGAACCACTCGCCAACGCGTTTCCGCCAGGTCCACCGTTCTGCAGGAACGTGGATGCCGCCGCCCCACGGCGGGAGGTTGAGAGGAAGCAGGCGGCGCCGCGCCACACTCCAGACGTCCCGGCGTGAGTGGAGCAGGGCGCAGTGTAGCCAAAGCTCGTCTTTATTGGAATCGTACGCGGCAGTAGCAGGCGATAGGGCAAATTGCGAGAACCACGCGCTAACCGGCGCACTCAGTTGGCCGATTTCTTCATTGGCTTCCGCCGCCAGATTGCAGCCGAACCACTCACAACTCAGTTCGAAGGCGACTGCTTCCAGGCGCCGGAGGGCGGGAGCGTGCGACCCGCGCCATTCACTCCAGAAGGCTCTGTCGCCAGCCAAAGATTCCAGCAAGCCAGCCATCTCGTATACATGAAACGGGCTGAGATCGCCGCGTAGAAGATGGCGCAGCAGATGCAGCGCCGTGTAGCCCAGCGCATCGGCCGGGCTGAGGACCGGCAAGTCGCAGCCTCCGATATGACGCGTGATGCGACGGCCCCAGAATAGTTCCGTTCCCGGAGCGTCGAGGCGTTCGACGCTCTCGTCCCAAAACTGAAAATGCAGATCGACGCTCAGTGGGATTTCCACATCGAAGTAATCGCCGCGCCATTCCCACCCGGTTTTGCGGATCATGACCGGAAGATGGTCAGTGGGGAAATCCGCCATTGCGTCGACCGGTTCATAGCCACAGCCCAAAAGCGCATCGCGCGCACGGTAGAGGTGCTCGCGAGGGGCGAAAAGGTCGATATCGTACTGTACGCGCATATCCGGGCGGCCGCCGAACAGGGCGGATTGCGTAATGCCTTTCAGAGCCAGGAAATCAGCGCCAGCGGAGTGGATCGAGTCCGCCAAGTCACGATAGGTATTTTGGATGCGTGACAGCCGCAGGAGATTTTTGGCGGCATCCTCGTCCACTCGCTCTCGTACCCACTGCGGCATGGCTTCGCGAGCGGCTTCGCGTAGCTGCAAAGTGAGCCGCGAACGGTCGCTAAAACTCAAGGCCTCGCGCCACTCGCGATCATTGAGCCTTCCTAGCGCGTCTTTCCGCGGCTCGCACTGATGCAAAGCCGCCAGAACCGCAGCCGCGCTCGCGGGGAGCCCCGGACAATTATGCCAGCGGTTCACCAAGCTCATCAAAAGCCGTACCGCAGCGGTCGATAAGGCTGGTCAGCAGGTTGCGGCCCTCCATTAGCGTCTTATACCGGAGCCGGTGGGATGGGAGTGACGCGAGCGTTCGGAAGGCCTCCTCATGGATTTTGTCGGTTTGCGGTCCATAAGTGGGGCGGTCCCGCAAGAGAAGTTCGAGAGCCTCTCTTGCCGCCAGCTTTCGCAGCGAAGGCGAGAAAGGGCCGCGGTCAAGAAACGCCAGGCAGCGCACGGTGCAGCGGGATTCCGTCTCGATTTCCGGAAAAGCTTTGAGCGGCACTTCCATGCAAACTTTGCCGTTCGGCCGCGCTCTTTCGATGAGCCCCGCCAGTTCCGGAAATAAGGTCACGGCGTCCGGGCGGAAGCGCGCCCTTTCCGGACGGCCGATCGCTTCGTGATCCGTCGAACCGGCGAGCAGCCAGGTGCAATCGTCGGCAATGAAGGTCCAGCCACTACGGGCACATGCCCAGGAAAGCGTGCTCTTTCCGGCGCCGGACGAACCGCATAGCAATACACCCGCCCCGTTCCTTACTATGCACGCCGCGTGTACCGGCACAACGTGGCGTTGAGCCAGCAGCGAGTACACGACCGCCTCCAGGAAGAACCAGCGCAGCCAGCGGTGATCCGCGGCTGTTTGAGAGGAGACCAGCAGGAATCCGAAAAGGCGATCCAGATCGGCTATGGCGAAGTTGTCTGCATCGCCGACTATTGCGAGCAAATGGCGCTGACAGCGAAACGTAGGCTCTGGGGAGAGACTGCCCTCCGGCTGGACCACGACCCGGATCTGGACCGGTTCAATGGCAAATTCCTGCTTCGATTCGCCCCAGCATTCGGCGGCGGCATCCAGCACATCTTGCGAATTGGTTGCCAGCGAGACGGCAAACCCGCCCGGATAGTATGTTCCGGAGAGTGGCAGGCTGACGCCGATTTGTAATGGGTCCAGCAAACTAGTTTCAACCTGCGGCAGCATGCTCAACACAATGAATAACACGGCCGCATCGTTTACGACCGTAAACAGTAATTAGCCGTTAAACTTGAGCCAGATGCGCGCGGCTATAGTGCATTACTGGCTGTTGAATCGCCGGGGTGGCGAAAAAGTACTAGATGCCCTTTGCCGCCTGTTGCCCGAGGCGGACATCTTTACTCTATTCTGCAATCCGAACGCGCTCAGCGAAGAGGTGCGAAAACACCGCCTGGTCACGTCTTTTCTGAATCCGTGGCGTAGATGGTATCGCAGCCTGCTCCCACTGATGCCAATGGCGCTGGAGAGTTTCGACCTGCGCGGTTACGACTTGGTGATCAGCAGTGAGTCCGGCCCGGCCAAAGGCGTGATTCTGCCCGCCACTACCCGCCACATCTGCTATTGCCACACTCCCATGCGATACCTTTGGGATCTATACCCGGAATACCGCAATGAGTATGTGACCTCGAGCGTCGCGCGCGCATTCATGACTCCTCTTTCCAATTATTTGCGCTTATGGGACTTCGCTTCCGCCGCACGAGTGGACCGCTTCATCGCCAATAGCGAAAACGTCCGCCGCCGCATTTGGAAAGCGTACCGCCGCGAATCGGAGGTAATTCATCCCCCGGTGGATGTGGAATCCTTCTACTGGAAGCCGGCGCGCGAGTATTTCCTGATTGTCTCCGAACTTGTTTCATACAAACGGATCGATACGGCTGTGCGCGTGTTCGCTCGCCGTGGATTGCGGCTGGTGATTGCCGGCGAGGGCCCGGACTATCGCAAACTCAAGGCGATGGCGGGCGGCACGGTGGAATTCGCGGGGCGTGTGTCTGATGGCGAGCTTCGAGAGTTATACGCATCGTGCCGCGCTCTGATATTGCCGGGCGAAGAGGACTTCGGCATCACCGCTGTGGAAGCGCTGGCGAGCGGTAAGCCGGTGGTTGCGCTCGGCCGCGGCGGCGTTCTCGATAGCGTGCCGCTACGGGAGCCAGCCGGAGGCGTGGTTTATGCCTCGCCGGATGAGGCACAGTTGGGGGCTGCGCTCTCAGAATTGCAAAAATTAGAGCCGCGCATCAATCCGCAAGATTTGCAGCGATACGCCCGCCGTTTTTCCTCGAGCGAGTTCGCGCGAAAGATGGCGCACGCGCTGGGAGCACGCGAAACGCGCGAAGCAACTGTAAAATTTGCCTAAAGTGGCTCTTCGATCGTGGGTAAAACCGGGATTCCGTGCCACGATAGGCACGAGGTCCCACTTTGTCATCGATCCCATTCCCAAGCGCCGCGGCGCCGGAGAGGAGGTTTTTCCCGAAAATAGCCGATGCCGGCGATAGATTCGGGTCGCTGATCTTACTCTTGGCGCTGGCGCCCTTACTTCTTGCGCTTGGCATAATCACGTGGATTCTTTCCAAGAGATCCCCGTGGATTGCTCATCGCCGCGTCGGCCAGCATGGGGCCGTGTTGTGGGTACCGAAGATTCGCACCATGTGGGACGCACCGAGCCGACTCACCAATCTCTCACAGGTATTTGCGGTTGAGCGAATCGACGACGAAGCTGGCCCCAGGTTGAAAGGGCCCTTAGATGCCAGGGTGACGAGCCGTTTCGCGCGATTTTGCCGGCGCCACTCTCTGGATGAGCTTCCACAACTCCTGCTGGTTTTAGCCGGGCGCATGTCGCTAGTAGGTCCCCGCCCTGTCACCCCGGCCGAGTTGACCGAAATTTATGGAGCAGACGCACGCGAAATTGTGCGCGGGAAGCCGGGCATCACCGGCTTATGGCAGGTTTCCGGACGTAACCTGCTAAGCGCGGAGGCGCGCCGGATGCTCGATCTTCAATCGGTTCGCGACCGCTCGTTACATCTGTATATTCGAGTCATCTTGCGTACGATTCCGGAAGTGTTTTGGGGCGGGAACACCTGGTAAGCGGTATGGCCGTCCTGGTGGCCGCGATCATCGGTATGATCGCCCTAGCGATTGCGCCTAAATACTGGTTCTACTTTGATGTCACTCCGAAAGTAGTAGTATTACTCGGCGGAACCGCAATCGCCCTGATCGCCGGCGGTGGCCGATTTCGGCTTCGCTCCCGTTTCAGTTGGCTCCTGTTTGGCAGCGCCGCCTCGCTGGTTCTTTCGGCTGCCTTCTCCACCAATCGCGCGTTGTCGTGGTTCGGCGGCAACTGGCGCCGCTTTGGTGTTGTCGAACAGAGCGCGATCCTGTTGCTGGCCTGGCTGGTGGCGCTCCATGCCGCCGGGCGACCGAACCGCGTCCGCATCATTCTTCGCGGAGTAGCGGCGGCTGCGCTGGCGGCTGGTATCTACGGCATACTTCAGTACTTTGGCAGAGACCCGCTGCTGCCGGCGGCCGCCTACCATGTCGGGGAGGGCATTTGGGCCATCGTGCGGCCCCCGGGGACGCTCGGTTATGTCAGCTACTTCGCCAACTGGCTCGCCATGGCCGCATTCCTGAGCCTGGCCTTGGCTCAGATGGAAGAGCGTCCGCTCTTGCGTTACGGCGCTTCTGCCGCGGCCGCCGCCGCCACCTGTGCAATGGTACTGACTGGGACGCGCGGAGCCCTGTTGGCTTCTGTGGCCGGGTGCGCGGCGCTGGTCTTCGGGCGCGCCTGGCATCCCACGCGCCGCTCCCTTACCGTAGCGGCCGTGCTCGGTGTGGCAGCGATTGCATTCTACGTTTCGCCGGCAGGTTGGAACTTGCACAGCCGTGTGCGTTGGTTCCGGGAAGATCCGCGAGGCGGCGCGCGTCTCGAACTGTGGCGCGACAGCCTGGCAATGTCTATCCATCGTCTCCCCACCGGATTTGGCCCCGAAGTCTTCACCGCACAGTTTCCGCACTATGAATCCAAGCAACTGGCAGAGTCTTACCCCGACTTCGCCCATGAATCGCCGCACAACATGTTTCTGGATGCTCTGGTATCGGGGGGATTTCCGGGCCTGGCGATTCTGGCGGCCCTGTGCGCTTTGGCGCTGGCCCGTGCACCGTCTGCCTGGTTGAGGTCCGCGCTTGTGACGGGTATCGTGGCACAGCAGTTTACGGTTTTCACGATCCCAACCGCTGTCATGTTCTATGTCGCAATGGCGCTGTGCGCCGGCGAGGTGGAGCAATCTCTTCCCATGGGCGCGCGATATCGTGCGCAGAGGCTTGCGGCCGCCTGTGCAGCTTGTATTCTCCTGTATTTTGCCTTCCGTTTCGCGGCCGCCGATCGCTCGCTGGAACTGGCGCGCCGCAGCATCCAACAGAACAGCGGCATGGCTGCAGCCCAATTTTACTCCGCCTTCGAGCGGTGGCGGCTCCCCGGCGCCGGCTCGGATCTGTGGTATTCGCGCGCTATGGCCGTGCTGGCGCAGCGTGCTCCCAACAAGCTCCAGCGCATCCAAATCGCTGCCCAGGCTGGTTATGCAGCGTTGCGCGCTACGCGGACGGCGGAAGACCCTTTCAACGCCTGGTACAACGCGGCGGCACTTTATGCCTCGGCCAACGATACAGTGTACGCCGAGCGCAGCCTGCGAGCAGCCATTGCAGCGCACCCCAACTGGTTCAAGCCGCACTGGATGCTGGCCCGCGTGCTTCTGTTGGAGGGCCGCAGTGAGGAAGCGCGCCGCGAAGCGGAGCACGCTGTCGAACTCGATGCCGGCAAGCACAAAGAAGTAGCCGAAACCCTGCAGTACAATGCCACGCGGCTTTCCGCTAAACAAAAGTAAATTCTTGGCTTTTAGTCTTCCCGCCGCCGCGGCTGCCTCATAAAATGACTGAAGGAGGGGTCTCGCGTGAATCGAGCTTCTTGGATCTGCATGCTTTCGTTGTCATGTGCTGGCGCATGGGCCCAAGCGCCGGTAGTGGCGGCAGGCGGTGTAGTGAATGGCGCCAGCTTCGGCCTGGCGCCGAACGCGGGGGTGGCGCCGGGTTCGCTAATCTCGGTCTTTGGAAGCAATCTGGCAACAACTATGGCGGCGGCCGATTCGATTCCGCTTTCCACTACCCTGGGCGGTGTCAGCGTGACCATCGGCGGGATCGCCGCGCCTCTCACCTTTGTATGTCACCTATGCGTGAGCGGTACTGGCGATCAGCTCAATCTTCAGGTGCCCTGGGAGGTGCAAGGCAACACAGCTCCATTGGTGGTCACCGTCGGGAATTCCTCTTCCACGCCCACGAGCATCCAGATGGCGCAATTCAACCCGGGCATTTTCACCGTAAATAGTGGGACGGGTTCTGCCATTGCTTTCTTTGCAGATGGCTCTCTGGCGGCACCCAGCGGGTCGATTCCGGGGCTACCTAGTCATCCCGCAAAAAGCGGAGACGTGCTGCAAATCCTGGCGACAGGCCTCGGAGCCGTGCAGTCGCCGCCGGCCGACGGAGCAAATTCCTTGGACATGCTTCGTAACACTCTCACTACACCAACAGTGCTAATTGGCGGTATACAGGCGCCCCCGGTCCTATTTTCCGGTCTCTCGCCGCAATTCGTGGGCGTTTACCAGGTGAACGCGGCGGTGCCGCAGGGAGTGACTAGCGGCAATGCCGTGCCGCTCCAGATCCAGATCGGGGGGCTCACCAGCACCAATCAGGCAACTATCGCGATCTCGAACTGACAACAACCGAGAACCGAGCCATCCAGGAAGTACCGACTATATAAGTGACCACAGCGTGGGCAAAAGCCGTAAGGATAAGTGTGAGATCATACCGGCAGCGATCCCTGGCGATCGTCTCAATTTCCCTCATTTTAGTATCGATTCCGGCCCGGCTCGATGCCCAGCTTGCCCGGATTGTGGGAATTGTCTCCGACCCATCCGGCTCTGCCATTAGCGGCGCGACCGTCCAGGCCAACAACGCCGATACCCACCTGCAATGGCGAGTGACAACCAACGCGCAAGGCGACTACTCGTTCGAACTGCTTCCTCCCGGTGTTTATACCGTGGGAGCTACGGCGACCGGGTTCACACCGGCAGAAGTGGCCGGCGTTCAGTTGCTGGTGAATGCCACGCGGCGAATCGACCTGCAGTTAACGCTGACGGCGGTCCAAGAGAACGTCAATGTAGAAGCGCAGGCGCCATTGGTCGAGACCGAGACGTCTGAGCAAGGCCTGGTGCTGGCCGGGCAAATCGGGGAGTTGCCGCTGAATGGACGCGATTTCCTCCGGTTGGCCAGGTTGGCTCCCGGAGTATCCGGTGCTGTGGACAATCCTGCGTCGCCGGCCGGTCCATTCAATGTAAATGGCCAGCGAGACCTTTCCAACAACATTTTGATCGATGGCATTAATGTCAATGCTGGTGGTGGCGCCAATGGGCGCATCAGTCTGGCGCCCGGCAACGATCCGGCGGTCGGTCAGTCCGGGAGCAGCATGGGGCTCGTTTCGGTAGACGCGCTCGCTGAATTTAAGGTGCAGACACAGACGCAAACCGCGGAATTCGGAGGGTTCTCGGGAGCGGTTATCAATGTAACCACTAAAAGCGGGACGAACGAATTTCATGGCAGCGCGTACGAATATTTGCGCAATAGTGCCCTCGATGCCAACGATTTCTTCAACAATAGCCATGGCGTTCCTATCACGCCCGCGCGCAATCATTTTTTCGGCGGAACCGCGGGCGGGCCTATTCGCAAGGACCGCACATTTTTCTTTGCCTCTTTCGAGGGATTGCGGCAACGCGTCGGAGTAACGGTGGACTCGCGGGTGCCTTCGTTGGCCGCTCGCTCGGAGGCCAGCCCGGCGATCCAGAAGCTGATCGATGAGTACCCTTTGCCAAACGGTCCTGATAATGGCGATGGCACGGCCGGCTACTTCGCCACCGCTACTAACCTGGTGGGGGAAACGACTTTCAGCGCCCGGTTGGATCACCGTTTTACCGATAGCGACGATTTCTTCGCCCGCTACTCGTTCAGCGATTCGCTTGGCGTGCTGCGGTCGTTTTATCTCAACACCATGACGCGCAATCGGTCGAGGCTGCAAAGCATCAGCCTTTCGGAAGTGCATCGCGCCGGCTCCCGGCTCTTCAATGAGGCACGATTCGGATTTGTGCGCAGCGCCAACGCGACCATTGGGTCGGCGGACAGCTTCGGAGGCGCCGAGCCGATTCCGTTGAATGCGGCGGGCGACGCCATCCTGCCAGGAATCGAAGTTTTCAGCTTGCCTTATGCCGAGTCTCCCACTCCCCCGGAATTTCAGAACAACAATCTCTTCAGCTTCAATGACGATGTGACTTATCTTAAGGGGCGAAACACTTTTAAAGCGGGTTTTTGGGTGCGGCGCGTGCAGGATAATCCCAATCTTCAACCGCTTTCGAGCGGTGTGTACTTCTTCAATACTGTCACCGACTTACTCAATAACAACCCAGTCTCCTTCTTCAATCAAGCGGCGGAAACGGATTTCGGCGTGCGCTTCACCAATTACGCCGCTTATATCCAGAATGACGTGCGTGTCTCTTCCCGGCTGAAGCTTAACCTCGGCCTGCGCTATGAACTCGACACTGTGCCGAGCGAGGCCCACGGCCGCTTTAGCCCTATCGTCGGACTGAATGATCTTGCAACAGCCACTCTGGGACCTCCCGGCACGCCGGTGCACAACGGCGACCACGACAACTTCGCCCCCCGCCTGGGTTTCGCCTACGAACTCACAAGAGACGCCAAGACCGTGCTGCGCGGCGGAACCGGTATCTATTACGATTTGCCGACAGTCAATGCTACGCAATTAGCATTTGGACCGCCGTTCAAGGTCACCAATTTGGTTCTCGGAGCCGCTTTGGGAGGACCCGTCACCGTGCCGGTCGATCCATCGTTGCTCGTTACCAGGATCACCGGCCTGCCGCCGTTCGGGAGCGCTATCGAGTACGATCCGACCAACTTTCGAACGCCCTTCGCTTATCAATACAACCTGAACCTGCAGCGGCAACTGACCCGCGAGACGGTCGTCCAGGCCAGTTATATTGGATCGCTAGGGCGGCATCTCATCCGGATGCAACCGCTCAATCTGCTCAACCCAGTCACCGGTGCCGCACCGAATCCGAACTTCTCGCCGGGCGCGTTGGAGTTGATTGAGACCGACTGGACTTGTCCCCGAAACTGAGACAAACGGTTAAGACACAATTTTCAGCGAATGGAGAATTGTGTCATGGGAACGCGACGAAAATTCACGAAGGAGTTTAAGGAAGAAGCCGTCCGGCGGCTGGGATTGGGGGTTTCGG
>DATGKM010000011.1:0-42341 GCA_035294665.1 Bryobacteraceae bacterium
CCGAAACCCCCAATCCCAGCCGCCGGACGGCTTCTTCCTTAAACTCCTTCGTGAATTTTCGTCGCGTTCCCATGACACAATTCTCCATTCGCTGAAAATTGTGTCTTAACCGTTTGTCTCAGTTTCGGGGACAAGTCCAGGGCGATAATGGCTTTCCCCGTCCCGCGCCGCGCCTTGATGTTTTCGTAGTATCGCTTCAGATAGGGGCTGAACCGTTGCGCGATCAACGCGCATTGCACCAAGGCCGTACGTCCCGGCTTGCTGCCGCGTTTGGTGATTTGTCCGGAGCGCTCCATCTCGTTGGAATTCGATACGCGCGGCACGATCCCGCCGACCCTAAGCTTATTGACCCCGAAAAATGGTCTTGACAATGGGGGCCACTTTCATTCGCCATGTCCACTGCCTTGTCACGGGTTTTTTAGGGCTGTACTTTACGACGTCTCACCGTTGGATCCTCGACCTACTGCATTCCGAGCGCTTCCAGGACAAGGCCCCGAACGAGGTCTTCGCCACCTTGCTGGACGAGGGAACCTACCTGTGCTCGGTTCGCACCCTGTACCGCATCCTGGAGCAGGCTGGCGAGGTCCGCGAGCGCCGCGCTCAACTCCGTCATCCCAACTACCAGAAACCGCCACTGCTGGCCACCGGCTCCAACCAAGTCTGGAGCTGGGACATCACCAAGCTGCTCGAGCCGGTCAAGTGGACCTACTTCTATCTCTACGTGATCCTGGACATCTTCAGCCGTTACGTCGTCGGCTGGATGGTCGCCGAACGCGAAAGCGCCGAGTTGGCCAAGCGGCTCATCGGCGAGACCTGTCGCAAGCAGAACATCGCCCCTGGCTCGCTCACCATCCACGCCGATCGCGGCACCTCGATGACCTCCAAGCCCGTCGCCTTGTTGTTGGCCGACTGGGGCGTTACCAAGACCCACAGCCGGCCGCATGTCTCCGATGACAACCCGTTCTCGGAAAGCCAGTTCCAAACCCTGAAATACCGCCCGGAGTTCCCCGAACGCTTCGGCTCGATCCAGCACGCTCGCGCCTTCTGCCAGAACTTCTTTCCTTGGTACAACACCGAGCACCATCACAGCGGTATCGGCCTGCTCACGCCCGAGGTGCTCCACTACGGCCGGGCGGACGAGGTCATCGCCCAACGCCAGCTCATTCTGAGCCAGGCTTTCCAACGCAATCCCGAACGCTTCGTCCGGACGCATCCCCGACCAACAGCGCGGCCTACCGCCGTATGGATCAACCCGCCGCCCTTCCCGGCGGCGAGCGAACAGGAGCAACACGAATTTATGCGGGCAGGTGTCCCAAGGTCATTGACAAATTCCGAAGCCAGCGTGTGCGCCGCCGAGCAAACACGTAGACCTACGTCCCCTCCGCCCAGATGGGCTACGCCCATCGTCGCTGCGCCAGGCTAACCAGGCTGCGCCACGGCCCGAACTTTTTTATTTACATGCTATTGGCGGTCGGCTTTGGCTTTCCCCAGCAGTTTGTCCAAAATCTTCAGCGCGCGATCCACTTCCCCCTCGGTGATGATGTACGGCGGCAGGAACCGAAGAATCGTTTCGTGAGTGCAATTGATCAGCAGCCGCTGGCCGATGGCGTCCAGCACAAGTTGTTTGCCGGGGAACTCCAGTTCCACTCCCAGCATCAGCCCGAATCCGCGAACCTCCTTGATCGAGGCGTGCTTCGCCGCCAGGCGCTCCAGGCCGCCTTTGAAGTAATCGCCGACCCGGCGAATCGCGGGCAGCATTTCGTCGAGAATGTCCAGAAACTCCAGCGCCACCCGGCACGCAAGCGCGCC
The DNA here is from genome assembly GCA_035294665.1 of Bryobacteraceae bacterium. GTDB lineage: Bacteria > Acidobacteriota > Terriglobia > Bryobacterales > Bryobacteraceae > PSRJ01. The sequence continues at coordinate 1,810 of DATGKM010000011.1, forward strand.
GCCTCCGAACGTGCTCCCGTGCATGCCCGGCTTGATGGCGGCCGCGGCTTTTTCGCTGGCCATCACGAATCCCAGCGGAATGCCGCACGCCACCGGTTTGGCCGCGCACATCACGTCCGGCAATACCACCGGGGTGGATCGCTGATACGCGAAGTATACGCCCGCTCTTCCCACCCCACACTGCGTTTCGTCCGCGATCAATAGCGCATTGTAGCGGTCGGCCAGTTCCCGCGCCTTAAGCGCATACTCGGGGGTGAGCGGATAAATGCCGCCTTCGCCCTGAATCAGCTCGAGGAAGATTCCTGCCGTCCGCTCGTTCACAGCCGCTTCGAGCGCGCCAATGTCGTTAATCGGTACGAACTTCACCCCGGGCAGCAGCGGCTCGAAATCGGCGCGGTATTTCGGCTGTCCCGTGATCGAAAGCGCGCCCAGCGTCCGGCCGTGAAAGGAATTGTCTAGGGAAACGATTTCGTACTTCTCCGGGCCGACCGCCCGCCCATGCGCCCGCGCAATCTTCAGCGCCCCTTCCACCGCTTCCGTTCCGGTGTTCGCGAAAAAGGCCCGGTCGAGCCCGCTCATGCGCGCCAGCCGTTCGGCCAGTCGCCCCTGGTAGGGGTGGTAGTAAAGATTCGAGCAATGGATCAGGTGCGCGGCCTGCTCGCGAATCACTTTCAAAATCCGCGGATGACCGTAGCCCAGCGCGTTGACTCCGATGCCCGCGATCAAATCCAGATAACGCCGCCCGGCGGTATCGAACACATAGCAGCCTTTGCCGCGTTCGAGCACCAGCGGGTAGCGCGCGTAGTTCTGCAGCACGTGCGCGCGTTCCACATCCATAATGCCGCGGGCGATCTCGTCAACCGGCGACCCGACAGGTGGCAGCGTTGTAGTCATTTCCTCATAATAAGCGAACGCCCCGCAGTTACAATAAGGCTTCCCGCCGGTTGCGGGAACCCCGAGTGCCCAAACGCATCGCCATCGTGGAAGACGAAACCGAACTGGCCTCGCTGCTGGACTATAGCTTGAGCCACCACGGCTTCGAGACTCAGGTTTTAGGCGGTTCGGAAGGTACCCTGAAAGCATTGGAAAACTTCAAGCCGGACCTGATCCTGTTAGACGTTATGCTGCCCGGCGCCGATGGATTCGAACTCTGCCGCGCCATTCGTCATTCCGCTGTGCTCGGCCGGACTCCCGTCCTGTTCCTGACCGCGCGCTCCGATGAGGTCGATCGCGTGCTTGGACTCGAGATCGGCGGCGACGATTACATGACCAAGCCGTTCAGCACGCGCGAGCTGGTGGCCCGCATCAAAGCCCACTTGCGCCGCGAGGAAATGGGCAACGAGCCGGCCGTGCTGGAACTGGGCCGCTTCCGGCTCGATCGCGGCGCCCGCCGCGTTTATCTGGATGGCCGCGAGCTTTCGCTCACCTCCACCGAATTCAACCTGCTGGAGTTTTTCCTCGCCCATCCCGGCCGCGCCTACAGCCGCGAGCAGCTTCTCGAATCCGTCTGGGGCGAGCAGCGCTACGTCACGCCCCGAACCGTCGACGTGCACGTGCGCCGCCTGCGCGAGCAAATCGAGGAGCAGCCCGAAACGCCGCGCTATCTCACCACCGTGCGCGGCTTCGGCTACCGGTTCGAAGAATCGGAATAGGCCGGCCCGATGCCGCCCGCCCTCGCGCCTCTCGTGCCAGGCCGGCTAACTCCTTTTAATCTCGAATTCACTCCGTCTTAACAAATCTGTAACGGCCCGCTGGTTAATTTGGTGCTGAAAGATCTCAGCCATGAAAAAGATCCTGCTCATCGAGGACGATTCGGATCTCTTATCCCTGTTGAAGTACAACCTGGAAAAGGAAGGGTTCGCGCTCACCGGCCTGCAAACGGGAAAAGGCGCCCTCGATCTCTGCCGCCAGGTCAAACCCGACCTGATTCTCCTGGATATCATGCTGCCCGATTCCGACGGCCTCGACATTTGCAAGGGCATCCGCAAGGATCCCGAACTCGCCTCGGTCCCGGTGATCTTCTTAACCGCCCGCGCTTCGGAAACCGATCGCATCGTGGGTCTCGAGTTGGGCGCTAACGACTATGTGGTCAAGCCTTTCTTCGTCCGCGAGTTGATTGCCCGCATCAAATTGCAGTTCCGCAACCAGGCAATGCCCGTCCGTGTGCTCGAAGCCGGTGGCCTGCAGTTGGACCGCACCAGTTGCCAGGTCCGTCTCAACGGCGCGGCTTTGTCCCTCACCGCCACCGAGTTCCGCCTGCTAGAGTTCCTCATGAGCCGCCCCGGTGTAGTCTTCAGCCGCGAGCAGTTGCTCAATGCCGTCTGGGGACAGGACCGCGCCATCACCGATCGCGCGGTCGATGTCTACGTTCTGCGGCTCCGGCAAAAGGTGGAAACCGATCCTGCCAACCCGTCCCTGATCCATTCCGTCCGCGGATTCGGTTACACATTCGAGCCCCGGCGCGAACGCGCCGCAGCCAGCTAGCGCGCAGCGTCTTCTGGTTGCGCGTGCCGGCGCCGGTTTCGACGCCATCGAACCGCGCCAAACACCGCCAGGCCCGAAAACAAGCAACGGACGAAAATCCGGCTCGGGCAAAGAATATACCGGTGGCGGATTGGAATTGAGAGTAATCGGCGGAACCGCAGTGCTCCCTCCGCCAGATGGCGGAGTATCGCCGCTCCCACCACCTACGGGCGGGTCCTGGCGTCGGCGACGGCGCACCGGAACCTGGGCCATTCCCGCCTCCGGGCGGAGGGGTCGCGTTGGTGGGTGGTGAACCGCCCGAACCGGGAGGACCTCCTCCCGAAATCGGCGGCGTACGCGGGGGGAACGGCGGATGGATAGGATTCCGCCCTGGCTGTACTGGCGGAGCCGGCGGCGTCCCAGGTGGGTTTGGCGGACTTCCCGGCGAAGCCGGCGTGGGCGGGGTCACGACTGGCGAAGAAGGTCCCTGGTTGTGACCTGCCCCGTTTTTCTCTACCAATCGTAATTTGGAAATGCCTCATTCATTCTACTGGCGGCTGTGCGGCCGGTCGCTGTTGTACGCAACCCTCCAGCGTTCGATCTTCTCCTTCGCGTCTACAACGTTCAGAAACCAATTCGCATTCAGACACTCATCCCGGAGTCGGCCATGAAAGCTCTCCACGTACCCGCTCTGCATCGGCCGGCCCGGCTGTATGGGAACGAGGGCGATGCCGCGACCGCTCGCCACCGCGTCAGAAACAAAATCCAGCCCCCACTCCTGGTTTGCCGCCGTCAGCAGCGCCTTCACCGGCGCCGCTCGTTCCAGCCGTTTCCGTTGCAAACTCTGAACCGCAAGGTGCGCCTGCCGGTACAACCGGTAAATCCGCTTGACGTTTTTTCGGATGACCGCCTTCCAAGCCTCTTTGTCTAGACTCAGGCCGGCGACCATCGTCTTCGGACGCCGGTTCTCTTCCTCCAACGCCTTTAAACGCTTGGCATCGCTCACGTCCATGCCGCTGTACTTCGATCGCCAGTTATACAGCGTCTGGTCAGTGAATCCGAGTTCACGCGCCAGTTCTTTCGCCGACCGCCCGGCCTCCAACTGCTTCACTGCCGCGATGATCTTCTCTTCGCTGTGCTTCGTCTTCTTCATCTGAAAAGCCCCTTTCGATTGCGTGGCTTTCCAAATTATTCCTGGTAGAGATTTCCGGGGGGCAGGTCGGCAGCCCTTCCGTGATTGTCTGGTCGTGCTTGGGCAGAGGCGTTCGCGGCTTCTTCTTGCCGCGCCCGGCAGGTGGATGTTCCATCAATTCCCAATCCGCCGCCGAAATGTAGACCTTCGTCCCGTAGTGCTCCTGAAAGTACGCGCTGCCGCCAAAGTGATCGGCGTGCCCGTGGCCCACGACAATCGTCTTCACTTGCGCCGGATCGAGACCCAGTTTCTGAAAACCGCTAAGCAGTTGGGTCTCGGTCTGGTCCGCCGGAAGCGCATCGATCATCAGCAGGCGGTCCGACCCGCAATCCCATGGCGGGGTGAAATCCGATCGCGAAGGGTGGTTCCAAACTGGCCGGTCTGAGCCGCGAATCCTTCATGCGCGGCAAAACACCGGTCGTAGCGGCGAGAATCCCGGATCGCGGAACGCCGGCTGGCGACCCGCACATCAAAAAGGTATTGGGAATAGCGGGAGGAGCGGCGGCGCCGTGCGCCTCTTGTCTCCTGCCCATATCTCCCTCCCAAGTACAATGGAACTGTGCCCCGCTTCGTAGTTCCGGCGGTTTTCGCGCTGGCCGCCGCCCTCTCGGCGCAGACTCGTTTTTTTCCTCTAAAGGAGATTCGGGCCGGTATGCGTGGTGTGGGCCGCACGGTTTTCACAGGCAATCAGATTGACGAGTTTCAGGTCGAAATTCTGGGAGTGCTCGACAATGTCGGGCCGAAGCAATCCCTAATACTTGCGCGCCTTTCCGGCGGGCCGCTTGAACACACCGGCGTGCTGCAGGGAATGAGCGGTAGTCCCGTTTATATCGATGGTCGGCTCGCCGGCGCGGTGGCCATGGCTTTTCCTTTTGCCAAAGATCCGATTGCCGGAATCCGGCCAATTGAAGAAATGGTGAAAGTAACGGCCCCAGGCGGCGCCGTACAGCGAGCGAGCCTCGCACGGCCGATTTCCCTCGGTGACCGTGACCTTACGCGTGTGTTCGCCAGGCCGGAAGCGCTGCCGGCCGGCGAGTCGCGCTTGATGAACATCGCGACTCCCATTTCCTTCGGCGGTTTTACGCGGACCACGCTTGATGCCTTCGCGCCACAGCTCCGCCGCCTTGGTTTGGAGCCGTTGCAGGCGGTAACCGGGGGCGCCGAAATAGGCCCGCGCATGGGCAATCCCGCCGATCTCAAACCGGGCGCCATGATCAGCGTGCAATTGATGGCCGGCGATCTCAGCGTGGGCGCGGATGGCACGGTCACCTATATCGATGGCAGCCGCATCTACGCCTTCGGCCACCGCTTCCTGGCTATCGGCTCGACAGCGATTCCGTTCGCCCGTTCGGAAGTGGTCACGCTTCTTCCGAACGTCAATACGTCCTTCAAGCTTTCGGTCGCCAAAGAATGGATGGGCACCATCGACCAGGACCGCGATACCGCTGTGGCGGGTGAACTCGGTCGCAGACCGGCCATGGCGCCGGTTTCGATTGTGGTTTCGCGCAACGGCCGTGAGATCGATTCTTATCACATGCAGATGATCGACGACCCTCTGCTTTCCCCGCTGCTGACGCAGATGGCCGTATTTTCCGCAATCGACGCCACCGAGCGCAGCGTGGGCGCCGCCAGCATTCGCATGAGCGGGCAGATTGAGTTTCAAAACGCGCCCGCTCCAGTGCGCCTCGACAACATCTTCTCCGCGGATAACGGCGCCGCCGCCCAGGTTGCGCTTTCTGCCGCCGTCCCAGTGGCCTACGTATTACAGGGCGGATTTGCCTCGCTCCACCTTAAGAGTGTTTCCCTGCGCGTTGAGACGCTGGACCAAAAGAAGGCCCTTACGATCGATTCCGTAATCACCTCCCGCCGCGAGGTGCGGCCCGGCGAGAAACTGCGCGTGAACATAGTGCTCGGCGGCGAAAATGGAGCTGAATCAGTCCGCAGCCTGGAATACCTCGTGCCCCTGGGAGCGCCCGCGGGCCCCCTGTATATCACGGTTTCTGACGCCACTACCGCCAACCTCGCCGATTTCCGCCAGGTCCTTCTGGGAACACCGCACTCGACTGCGGAATTGATAGCGGCGGTGAACAACTTGCACCCCAACAATAAAGTATATGTGCGCTTCTGGCGCGCCGATCCGGCCTTTCAACTGGAAGGCGCGGAACTGCCCGATCCGCCGGCTTCCGTTGCCATGATTCTTTCCAATTCGCAGGCCAACGTGGCCGGCATCACGCAGGTGCGCAACTCAAAAGTAGCCGAGATGGAAATTGATACCGGCGACCTGGCGGTTTCCGGCACGAAAACCATTCTGGCGGAAGTAAAAGAATGAAAACCGCGTTTATTCTGGCCGCGGCCATGCCCCTCTGGGCCAGCAGCACCACCACCTGGGAGATGAATTCCTACACCGATTTCATCCGCGGGCGCTTCGACTCCGTCTCGCTCAGCCGGGATGGCCGGCTGTCTCTCGCGCCAAAGCTGGATACGGTGTTCTCCTCCGGCCAGGCAGTCGTCTGGAGTATCGCAGCCGCGCCCGATGGCACGTTATATGCCGCTACCGGCCACCGCGGGCGTATCTACCGCATTGATCGCTCCGGAAATTCGTCGCTGCTGTGGACGGCCGAGAAGCCCGAAGTCTTCGCCATTACCGTCGATCGCGCCGGGGTGCTCTACGCGGGCACGTCGCCCGACGGGCGCATCTATCGCATCGAAGAGGGCAAAGCCACCGAGTACTTCGCGCCCCAGGCGCGTTACATATGGTCGCTGGCTGTTGGGCCGGATGGCGCCCTCTACGCTGGAACCGGCGATCAGGGCAAGATTTTCCGCATCACCGGTCCAGGCCACGGTGAGGTCTACTATGAAACCGGCCAGTCGCACGTCACTGGCCTGGCCGTCGATTCCCAAGGGCGCCTGCTCGCCGGTAGCGAACCGAACGGCCTGCTCTACCGCATCACGGCCAAAGATAAAGCCTTCGTACTCTACGATTCGAGCCTGCCCGAAATCCGTTCGATTGTCCCCATGCCGGATGGCACCGTTTACGCCGCCGCACTGGGTGGATCGGTGGCCAAGCGCGCCCAGACCGCCCAGCAGGCGTTGCAGAATCTGAATAATAGCGGCGCCGTGACCGCGCCCACAACCACCATCACCGTGGAGGCTCAGGAAAGCGGCCCAGGTCCGGAGCTCAAACCGCCCGACGCCACCAAGCCGCCTCAGCAGCCCGCTGCCGCCACGCAAGTCACCACCCAGTTCACTCCCGTTACCGAAAACTCCACCGTGGAAAAATCGGCGGTTTATCGGATCAATCCTGACAATACCGTGGAGACGCTGTGGAGTTCGAAAGAGGAGAACGTTTACGATCTGCTGAAGCTCGATAATCAGCTCCTTTTCGCCACCGACGACTCGGGCCGGATCTACGGGCTCTCGCCTGATCGCCGCGTGACGCTGGTGCTCGAAACCCAGGAAGCCGAGACGACCCGCCTGGTGCCCGCGGAACATTCGGTGCTGGCTGCGACGGGCAATATGGGCCGGGTGCTTCGCCTGGGTCAAGCGCCTGGAACGAGCGGCGAATACGAAGCCCCGGTGCACGACGCCGGCACCGTCGCGCGTTGGGGCAGTCTGAGCTGGCGCGCCGATCTGCCCGCTGGCTGCTCGCTTGAATTCCGCACCCGCTCGGGGAATTCGGCTACTCCGGACCGTACCTGGAGCGACTGGTCGGAGCCGCTTACGAATCCCGCCTCTTCGCGCATCACCAGCCCCAACGCCCGCTACATCCAGTGGAAGGCCGAACTGCGCGGCGCCTCCGGCACAACACCGGTAATCAGCGGTGTCTCGCTGGCCTACCTGCCGCAGAACGGGCCGCCGGTGCTCAAGAACATTACGGTCGTACAGACTGCGGCCGCCTCCAAGCAATCCGGCGCTTCCAGCACGTTCGCGGTCACTGTCACCGATACCGATCCTCCTGCTCGCTCCGCGGGCACGCCCACACAGACTCTGCCGCGCGCCTCCACCGACCAGATCACCATTACCTGGCAGGCCGAAGATCCCGATGGCGACCGCTTGGTCTACAGCGTGTATTTCCGGGGCGATGGCGAGACCGAATGGAAACTGCTCAGGGGCGATACGCACGACACCTCGCTCACCTTCGATTCCGACATCCTGGCCGATGGCAAGTACTTTTTCCGGGTGACCGCCTCCGACCGGGAATCCAATCCGCCTTCCGCCGCGCGCGACGCGCAACTGACCAGCGCGCCCATTCTGATCGATAACACTCCGCCGGTTGTCACGATCGGGATGCTGCGGTACGCCGGCGGCACGGCGCACATCGAATTCATCGGGACGGATGCCGCTTCGCCGTTACGCCGCTGTGAGTACTCGCTCGACGCGGGTGACTGGGTGCCGGTGGAGCCTTCCGACGGCGTGATCGATTCGCCTCGTGAAACGTTCTCAATCAACCTCGCGAAGCTCGCGCCCGGCGAGCATCTGGTCGTGATCCGCGTGGCCGACAGCGCCAACAATACCGGCTTGGCCAAGGTGGTTCTGAAGTAAGCCGCATGGAATTTGGAACCTTCGCCTGGCTGTTCCGGCGAAGCGTCTTGGCCGCCGCCGACGATAACTGCTTCGGAATCGCTAAGGGGGCCGCGTACTCCGCGCTGCTTTCGTTTTTTCCCGTGCTGACCTCAGCGGCGACATTGCTGGTGCAGACGCGCGCGGAGCTGGTCTCGAATCTGATGGAGCGCACGCTGGCGCAGATCGTGCCGCCCGGATCGGAAAGCCTGGTCATCCAGCAATTCCGTATCACCGGCGCGCGCCCCATCACCGTCCTGATTGTGGCCGGCTTAATCTCCCTCTGGGCCGCATCGAGCGTGGTGAAGAGCCTGATCGAAGGTTTTCAGGCGGCTTATCGCGTACCGAAGAACCGCGGCTTCCTGGCGAATTCCGCCGTCGCCATGGCCCTTGTCCTCGCTTCCGCGGTTCCCTTACTGCTTGCCTCTTTGCTCGTTCTCTTCGGCGGCACGGTGGACCGCTTCATGCTCAATCTGATGAAAGTCGATCCGCTGTTGAATCCGTTCGCCTGGGTTTGGCAGTTCTTCAGCCGGATGGGGTCGTACCTGGTGGCGTTCGGTACCACGGTCCTGGTGACCGCGCTGCTTTACTACTACGGCCCGAACCGCCGCCAGCAGTGGCGCTATGTTTGGCCCGGCGCGGTCCTCGCAACTGCGCTCTGGCTCGCGGCTACCACCGGCTTCGCCTGGTACGTGCGCCACATTGGCCGCTACAACGTGATGTACGGCTCCATCGGCGCCGGCATCGCGCTGCTGGTGTGGATGTATATGATGTCCGCCATCGCGCTGATCGGCTGCGAATTCAACGCGGAATACGAGCGCATGCAGAAGGATTGAACCCCCCGCTATCTCTTCGTCGCCGGGTCCCAGTGCTCGTCGGCTTTTCCGTCCTTAATCCGCCACGTATCGAACCAGGTTGTGGTGTACGTTTCACCCTTCGAATCCTTCAGAGTCCGCGCCGTCATTACCGTAACCAGGTCGCCATCGGCCAGGACTGCTACTACTGGAGTGGTCAGTGTATCGCAAGTAGCGGTTTTCGGGCGGCTGCCGAAGAACTTCATTACCGGCTCCAGCCCGGATTGCACCTGGGGATTGTGCTGGTGGTAAGCCTCGGTAAGCCACTTGCCTGCTTCATCCCAATGATTACACTGCAGCAGGTCTTTCTCGATGTGATAGGCCACCTGCTTCATGGCGTCGAGCTTCTTGTTCTTGTCGTGGAACAAAGAATCCGGGTTCGCCGCCCCTTGGACCGGTTCCTGCGCGAAGGCGGGAGCGCCCAGCAGAAGGGCAAAAGCCAATGTAGAAAGCGATACGTGCAGTCTCATGCGTTATAAATTATCACCGTGTTGCGGGTTGTCAAGCGAGGCGCCTAGTGCGACTCGCCCGATCCCGATGCAGCCTCCGCCGGCGGAGCCGGTAGCGGCGCTTTGCCATCCAGCACGAACGTCAACAGTTTCGGCGTCACTTGCGGCCTGCCGTCGGCGAAACCGGGCGGAGGCGGTTCATTGGTGCCAGCCGTGTCAACCCCGGGGTGTGCCTCATTCGATTTGGTTGCGGCCCGGGCGGTATTGTTCCCGCCTCCGCCGCCACCGGCGCCGGGGAATCGCGGTAGCGGCCCCGTGCCGCCCATCAACGAAATGTATTGTTTGCCGTCCACCATATAAGTGACCGGCGGGCCCATGCCGGAGCGCAGATTGGTTTGCACTTCGAGCAGCTTCTCGCCTTTATCCGCGCTGTAGGCAATCAGTCGCCCATCAGGCACCACTTGAATCACCAGGTTGCCGGCCGTCGTCAGGGTGCCGCCACCAATGCTGCCACCGCCTGGCCTGCGCCACCGCTCTTTCTGCGTGACCGGGTCCCAGGCGATTAGCGCACCGCCGCGGTCCCCCTCCTGCCCGGCAGGGCCGATGGTAGGCGGCGGAGTTCCGGGCGGCGGCAATTTCGCCTGAGTGGATCCCGCGCCGCCACGGCCGAAGCTGAACACAATGCCCAGGTTCTGCCCACCCTGCTTGTAGTTGAAATCCTTTTCCATGGCGTAATTGAAGCTGCTGGCCGTCGAGGTCGGGATGTAAACCAAACCGGTGCTCGGGTTGTAAGACATCGGCGCCCAGTTGTGGGCTCCGCCCGGCCCCGGAACGATATGAATGCTGCTGTCGGTGCCGTACTTGGCTTCGGGATTGATGATGGGCCGCCCGGTCTTTGGATCGACGCCCTTGGCCCAGTTCACCTGCGCGAACGGCTCCGCCGAAATGAACTGGCCGGTAAGCCGGTCGAGCACGTAATAGAAGCCGTTCTTATTGGCCTGCATCAACACCTTGCGGGTTTTGCCGTTGATGTTAAGGTCGGCCAATATCATCTGCTGCACCGTATCGAAATCCCAGCTATCTCCGGGCACGGTCTGGTAGTGCCAGCGCAATTCCCCCGTTTCCGGCTGCACGGCGAGTATCGAAGCGACGTAGAGGTTGTCTTTCCCCTGCGATTTCCGCAGCGCTTCCGGCCAGGGGCCGCCGTTGCCGGTGCCCACATAAATCAGGTCGGCGTCCGGATCGTAAGCTAAACCGTCCCACACGCTGCCCCCGCCGCCCAGTTTCCAGGCTTCGGGATCCCACGTGGCGGAAGCCTTGCGCATGGCCGAGTTTTCGAATGGCTTCGAAGGGTCTCCTGGGACCGTGTAGAACTTCCACGCCTGCCGGCCAGTGGCGGCATCGAAGGCCGCAAAAAATCCGCGCACCGGATATTCGCCCCCGCTCACTCCGATAATTACTTTCCCTTTAGCGATCCGCGGGGCCATCGTGATCGTGTAGTTGTCCTGCGGGTAAGCCACCCGTGCCTCCCACACCACTTTGCCGCTATCGGCATCAATCGCTTCCAACCGCCCGTCAATCACCGGCGCGATCACCAGGTTTTGATAAAGCGCCAGGCCGCGGTTCACGATACCGCAGCAGATCTTAGGCTGCACCGCCGCCCGGTTCACTTCCGGATCCCAGCGCCACCGCTCTTTACCCGTGCGCACATCGAGCGCGAACACCACGCTCCAGTTCGTTATGCTGTACAGCGTGCCGTTCACCACCAGGGGCGTCGCTTCCTGGCCGCCGCCACCTGGCCCCACTTCGTACATCCAGGCCAGGCCGAGCCGGTTCACGTTGCTCGCGTTAATCTGGTTCAGCGGGCTGTAACGGGTTTCCTGCAGGCTGGAGCCGTACGTAATCCAATCCTCTCCACTCTTGCCGGCGTTCTTGAGCGCGGCATCGTCGATGCGGCGTGGCTGCTGGCCTGACGCCATCCAGCATGTAAGAACCAGCCCCGCCAGCGCGGGCAATCGAAGATTTCGTATGTCGAAGGGCAGCTTGTCTGGACGCATTTCCTTACCTCGACGCCGCTGGCGTGAGCGTCGCCGCGAGCGTACCGGCTATTTTATACCAGCAGGCGGCGGCTAACGAAAAGCGAGCGCCCGATCCCACCTGCTCCCACACGGGATGAAACGGTTTGCCCCCGAACTTCACTAAGGGGCATGATGCTCGCAATCGACGATCAATTCACTACGGGCGCAGGTGGAGAAGCCGCCGCAGTGGCCCGAATCGCGGAGGCGCCCGGGCTCGAAGATTTCCGTCAGGTTGCCGAAGTCTCCGTGGCGCTGTTGTGGATGGCCGATGCCGCTGGACAGTGCACCTTCGTTAACCAAAGCTGGCTGGATTTCTGTGGCCGAACTGCGGAACAGGAGATGGGCACCGGCTGGGCAGATGCGATTCATCCGGACGATGTGTTGCAGGCGCTAAGCAGCTACTGGACTGCGGTGCGCGCTGGCGTACCCGTCCGCGTTGAGTACCGTGTCCAGGCCAAAGATGGCATCTATCAACGCATGGAGCGGCTGGGCTCGCCCTGGCAGGGTTTTGGCGGAGAGGTATGCGGCTATCTGGGGACCGTAACGCCGGTTGCGGCACGGGTGCATTGGGATGCCCGGCGCCAGCTCACGCTGCTTTCCGAACGCGAGCGCCAGGTTTTGGAATTAATCGCCAACGGCCAATCCACCAGGGAGATTGCCCAGCGCCTCGGCGTCCGGTATAAAACCGCCGACTCCCACCGCACGCACCTGCTGAAGAAACTCGGAATTCACGATATTGCTTCCCTGGTCCGTTTCGCGATCCGGGCGGGCGCCATCGGGGCGTGATTCAGGGAGGCGTGGCGGAACGAGGGGCGGCCTGCGCAAGGTATCCCTCCCGGGTCCGCACCTGATACTTGTGCCCGTGCGGTCCGCTCGCCACCACGCGAATGGCGCGGTACGAGTTGTCGAGACTTGGGTCGGACGGAACGTAGCCGATCGTGTATTGATTGCGGATATCCTTCGCGATCCGTTCGCAGATCGGCACAACCATGGGAATCGCCCCGGGCAGGAAAACTTCTCCTCCCGTGGCGCGGGCCAGCTTTTTTAGTACTCCGGGATTGCTGTCTTCATCGAATTCGTCAAACAACCCGATCGTGTAAATAATCACGTCGGAATGACCGGCCGCATCCAGTAGCTGGGTCAGCGTGTGGCGGCTTGCATTATCTCCGCCATCGCTGATGACAATCAGGACTTTCTTATCCAGCGTAGCTTTTTTCAAATGGTCGAGGCCGGCGCAGATGGCGTCGTAAAGCGCGGTCTTGCCGATTGCCGGCACGCCGTTCAGCGCCTGCTCCAGTTCCGCCGGCTGGGCCGAAAACAGTTCAGTATTCGGAAGCCCGAAGGTAACCTTCTCGTTGAAGTTGACAATGAACATTTGGTCGTTGGCATTGCTGGACCGGGCAAAGGCCAACGCCGCCGAGCTTACATCGTTCCTCTTGCGGCCCATGCTCCCGCTGTTATCCACCACCAGCCCCACTGCAACCGGCACATCCTCATGCTGAAACAGGCGAATCGTCTGTGGCCGGCCATCTTCAAAAACCTGAAAGTCCTCCCGCCCCAATCCGGCGACAAAACCGCCTTTCTTGTCCGTGACAGTGGCGTGCAAGACTACCAGATCGACATCGGTGGAAAAGGTGGCGCTGCCGGGCTGGGAAGCGGTCTGCCCGGACACCCCGTACAAAACCGCCCCCAGCGCCAGCGCGGCTCGCGACACAAACAAGCTTGTCCACCCCGCCACTAAAGATTATGTTAGCGGTTTCCCGAGGGCCGCTGCCTGCCAGTCAGCCCCAGCAGACTGCCCGTACCGGCCGTCAATAAGCCGATCAAGCACATCAGCGGCCACTGACTTGCAGTCTGCGGAAGCTCCCGGTTGGCCTCCGCTTTCGGTTGGCTTGAAGCCGGCGGTGGAGGCGCAGCCTCTGCCACTTCTGGTGGTTGCGCCTCGGACGGAGCCGGTTGCGAAGGCGTCACTTCCGGTTGCGTACTTGGCTCGGCTGGAGGCGTGTTCTGCGCCACGCTCGGCGCGGGCGGGGGCGCTGTGCTGGTCGCGCTGGCCAACTGCGCAGGCTGAGTCTTGCCATAAACGAACTCATGGCCGTAGTTTTCTCCCGGCCAAAACCACGATTTAACGGCCGGAGGAGCGCCAGCGGCTCGCTCTTGAAACGTAATCACAGGTTTGCTCGCCGGCTGTAAGCGGTAATCCGGAATTGTCAGATATGTGCCATACAAACGGTTCTGGTCTTGATTGAATACCTGTACAATGTTGCGGTCCGATTGAGAGTCGGCAAGTATAAAAACGTATGTTCCCGCGGGCAGGACCCGCCCCGGAACTTCCACCGGACCGCTAAAAGTAAACGTCGTTTTCTGGTTCCATGCGTCCGCCCTGGCCTGCGGCATCATGGCCGCCGCGAGCAGGCCGGCGCACAATAAGCTGCTATAGGTGACGGCTCTGAAGTTACTCATCGGGTTCTCCGTTTCCGGGCACGAAGGTTCCAGGCCTCCGGGCCCGCATATCCAAATATCTATGGCGCCCGGGGACCGCCTGGCGCCCCCCGGGCGCAGTTGGCTTGCAGAGTTCCCCCGCTCCCGCTGATAACAACAGCATGCGGGAGAACAACTTGCAATTTCATGAGGAAATATTGCATTCGCAGTGCCATTCCTGTAGCCTAGGTGCCTTCGCCAAGAACTGTGATCAACGGGACAACAGCAGCCGCAACACCCACCGGTGTATTGCAATACGACCATTGCAGTATGATTTGTTAAGCTCATGCGCCCGGTTTTCTTGTTTCTACTCGCGGTCCTCACGGCGGCCGCCGCGAACTGCGATCGCGCCTGTCTTGCCGGCTTTGTTACTCGCTATCTGGACGCAATGGTGGCTCACAATCCGGCGGCACTGCCCCTTAGCGCCAACGCGCGATTCACGGAAAACGGACACACGATGCGATTGGGGGAGGGGCTGTGGAAGGATGCATCGCGCGTTCGCCCCTACCGCCTGGATATTTTGGATACGCGCGAAGGCATCGCCGCATCGCAGGTAGTGGTGGAAGAGTCCGCCGCGCCGGTGCTGCTGGTGTTGCGGCTGAAAGTGGTGGGGGGCAGCATCGCGGAAGCGGAGACAATGGTCACGCGCAACCGGAATGAAGGCGCGATTTTCAGTTTCGACGCGCTGGAGGCGCCGCGCAAAGAAATGACTTTCGTGCCCGATCGCAGCCAGCTAGCCACTCGCGGCGAGGCCGTCCGCCTGGCCACCTTCTATCCGGCGGGGTTGAAAGCTGGGAGTTTTGTGCAGGTCGATGCGCCCTTTGCATCCGATGCGTACCGCGTTGAGAACGGGCGGATCACGGCAGGGCCGGGCTGCGCGCGCGCCGGCTGCGAGAATATCAAAACGCAGCGCATTCTCAAGCACCCGGCGCTCACCTATAAAGTCGCCGCCGTGGACGAAGACCGGGGCATCGTTCTCCTGCGAATGAACTTCGGCGACACCGGATCGTACGGTCCCGGAAATGCCCTTTACGTGTGGGAAGCGTTCAAAGTCTATGGCGGCGAGATTCACGCCGTGGAAGCGTTCATGCGAGTCATGCCGGCCAATGCGGGCTGGGGCTGGGAGTGAGGTGGCAATGAAATACCGGATGAATTTGCTTCGAGTGCTTTTGCTTGGGGCCGCGCTGGCGCTCGCGGCGGTTGCGCAGGAGCGCGCGTGGTATCAGCAGACAGAATACAAGGGGCGCGAGATCGGCCATCTCACGGGCTCGACTTACTATGCCCGCATGGACGATTATGTCTCCGTCTTCATGGTGACCTCGGACGGAATCGTCTTAGTGGAACCCATCGGTGCCGAATTCGCGACCTGGCTCAAAGGTGAGTTGGCCACCCGCTTTCACCAGCCGGTGAAATACGTGATTTATAGTCACTCGCACTGGGACCATGCATCCGGTGGAGCGGTCTATGCCGATACTGCCCGGTTCATTGGGCAGGAAACTATGCTCAAGAATTTGGCGATGCCGCCCGCGGACACGCCGCTTCCGGCCAATGTACGCGCGCAGGATACCAACCACGATGGCCGCATCCAGCTTTCGGAAGCGCAGGGCAACCTGAAAACGATGTTCACCCTGTACGATGCCGATGGGGATGGCTCGCTGAGCGGCGCGGAGATTGTGCGCGGGCCGGTGAAGAACGTGCGCCCGCCCGACCTCACGTATACGGACCGGCTCAATATTAGCCTGGGCGGCAAGCGCGTGGAAGTGATCTCGCGCCCTACGGCCCATGCCGGCGACAACTCGCTGGTGCGCTTCGTGGACGGAACCAACGTGCTGTTCGCCTCCGACTGGGTTACGGTTCACCGCCTTCCCTTCGGCCCGATTTCGCCGGACGAGATTCCTATGGTCAAAGCTGTCGAAGCCATGGATTTCGAGTACTTCGTTTGCAGCCACGGAAAGATCGGCAAGAAAGAAGATGTGAGCCGTAATATCCGCTATCGCGAAGAATTGCGGGATTCCGTGGCCAAAGCCATTGCCGCCGGCGAAACGCTCGAACAAGCGCAGGCCTCCGTGGTGATGGCGGACTACAAAGACTGGGAATTTTATCGGCAGCAGCGGCAGGCGAATGTGTTAGGAACATACCGCGCGCTGGCTGCCGGCAAATAGAAAGGAGGACCGATGCGCCGCAAAGCCCTGACACTCTGCGCAATCCTTATAACGGCCGCTCTGCCGGCCCTGGCACACCACTCGTTCGCCACCGAGTTCGACACGTCGAAGCCCGTGACTCTCGAAGGCGTGGTAACCGGCATCGACTGGGTAAACCCGCACGTGTACTTCTACATGGACGTTTCCGGCGACGATGGCCACGTGGTGAATTGGAAGTGCGAAACCCGCGGGCCGAATGGCCTCGAGCGGCAAGGCTGGCGCAAAGACTCGCTCAAAAAGGGCGACCGGGTGATCGTGCACGGCTACCTTGCCAAAGATGCCTCGCACATGGTGGACGGCCGCAAAGTCACGCTAGCCGATGGCCGGAAAATCCTCTCGGGGAAGAGAGCCAACTACTGAATACCCGGCCCTTCACAGGCCCGTGAGCGAGGCCGGTTTTCGGATGGCCGCTCGGCGTGCTCGATTACGAATGTCTCCACTGGCCCCGTTTGGGATTCGAGCTTCAAGCCGAGCCAATCGAAGATGTGGAACAGTGTGGGACGCGCAGGATCGGCGAAGGCCAAGCCCTCCGCGTTCGGTTCCTGTCCAGGCGGGCGCGGCGGTCGCGGGCGCGTGGAAACCCAGCCCTGCAAGGCGGTGCCGGTTCTCAAGCGTCGCCCAATGGCGCGCCGTGGACGCCCAGGAAAACATTCCCACAGCCCTGATGAATTCTTCAGTAATACTTTGTACTACAAAGGGCACACTTCTATCGAGGCGAAACGAGGGACGTCTCTAAAGAGGCTTGACACCCAGCCGCAATCGAACTTGCATTTTCGCTTCGGTTCAGGCAAGCTGATAAGTTTTCCGTACTTTCATGCTGGAACGCGTTCTGTATCACGACCACTGTTTCGATGGCGCGGCCTCGGCTGCCTTCTTCAGCCGCTTTATCGCGGGCGCGATCCACCCGGACGCCGAATTCCTTTATACCGGTATGGTTCACAAGGCATCCCAGAGCTTCGATCCCGCCCTTTTCAATGGCGACGAAAACGCCATCGTCGATTTCAAATACTCCAGCGACCCGCGCCTCACCTGGTGGTTCGATCATCACCAAAGCGCCTTTCTGAACGCGGCCGATGCCGAGCATTTCCGCCGCGATACCAGCGGCCGCAAACTCTACGATCCGAATTACAAGTCGTGCGCATCATTCATCCGCGATGTAGCCCGGACCCGCTTCGGCTTTACCGCGCCGGATCTGGAAGAACTTGTTCGATGGTCGGTGATCATCGATGGTGCGCAGTACGCCGATGCGAAATCCGCCGTGGAACTGCGCGAGCCCGCCACCCAGCTCGCGCTCGTGATCGAAGCGGCTAAAGGTTCGGACATTGTGCAGACGATCATTCGGTGGATGCAGTGCCGGCCGCTTGCCGCCATCATGGCGGCGCCGGAAATTCAGGATCTCTACGCGCCGCTCTACCGGCGCCATCTGGCCAATGTCGATATCATCCGCGGCCGCGCGCGCCAGGACAACGGTGTGGTGTTTTTCGATCTGGATGGGTACGATATGGAAGGCTACAACAAGTTCATCCCGTATTACCTGTTCCCATCTTCCACTTACACGGTTTCCGTAAGCCCTTCCCGCTTCCGCACCAAGATTTCCGTAGGCTCGAATCCATGGGCCCCGGAGGAGCCGCGGCACAATCTCGCTACGATATGCGAACGTTACGGCGGCGGCGGGCATCCGCGTGTCGGAGCCATCAGCTTCGAGCCGGGTGAGCTGGCCAAGGCGCGTTCGGTGGCAAAAGATATTGTGGAAGAACTGCGCGGTTGATTCAGATTAAAAGTCTGTTAGAAACCCGACATTCCTGGAAATCTGGGTGAGTTTTCGCTACAATATGCTCAGCGGGTGTGAGTGAATTCACACTCCGAGCCAGACCGAAGCCAGTTTTCCACTCTCGCTTGGCGCTTGCCTCCAGTCTCAACCGCTAATGGTTTTTTGTCTGGCGAAATGGACGGAAAGCATGAAACCGGACGGACCCTCGCCTTACGGGAACTGGTCTCGCGAAGAACTCTCAAAGGCGGAAGCCACCGCCAGTCAATTTTTGGAACAGCATTCGATCCAAATTGCGGATACCATGCGCGCAAAGATCCGCTTTCTCGAAACCTTGATTCATCGCCTCTCCCTGAAGAGCACGATCTTTGAGGACCGGCTGGAGTACCTGGCGCGTATCGCGGAAATTTCCGCGCTACTCGAGCACGATGCCAACGGATTTTTCGAACTGGCGTCGCAGCCCATGGTGGCGCGGATCTTGGGAACCGTTCCGCCCAAGTAAACCTGCGGATCCTCCCAGGGCCCGCGACACGGCTGAGCCATCGCCGTAAGCTACCGAGTCCGGAGCTGTGTAGGAGATAAATGCCCCGGTAGCGCCAGAAATCGAGCTGGCGCGGCGCCGGCGTAAAAGCGAGGATAGCGCGCGCGTTCGGGCACGCGGGGATATAGAATAGCGGCGAAGATGCGCGGCAAGACGGTAGTGATCACGGGCGGTACTTCGGGCATTGGAGAGGTCGCGGCCGTGGCGCTGGCCGGAATGGGGGCGCGGATCGTTCTGGTTGCGCGGGACCGGAAAAGGGCGGAGGCAACCCTCGCCCGTCTTCGGGAGAAAGGGCCGGAGGCGCGGCACGCGGTTTACTACGCCGACCTTTCCTCTATGGCCGAAACCGGGCGGATAGGGCGGGAAATAGCAGCCGCCGAGCCGCGTGTCGATGTGCTGATCAATAATGCGGGTGCGCTGTTCCCCCGGCGGGAGGAAACCGCCGAAGGGCTGGAGCGGACCTTCGCCACCAATCACATGTCTTACTTCCTGCTCACGCATGCCCTGCGGGAACCGTTGACCGCTGCGGCGCTTGCCGGGAAAGGGGCGCGGGTGATCAACACCTCTTCGGGCGCGCATTGCGGCGCGCGCCTCGATTTCGGCGATTTGCAAATGCGCCGGGATTATCGGGCCTTCCGGGCCTATAGCCGGTCCAAGCTGTGCAACATTCTGTTCACGCGCGAACTGGCGCGCCGGTGGCAGGGGACCGGTGTCACGGCCAACAGCCTGCATCCGGGCTTTGTGAATACGCGGTTCGGCAATCAGACGGGGATGTTCCGGTTCCTGAAGTTATTTGCCATTTCACCGGAGAAGGGATCGAAGACACTGATCTATCTGGCCTCGGCGCAGGAGCCGGCCAGTGTGAGCGGGGCTTACTTTTACAAGTGCCGGGTAGCGCCGGTATCGAAGGAGGCGCAAGACGATGGGGCAGCTTTGCGGTTATGGGAGGAAACGGAGAAGCTGGCGGGTCTGTAGACGCAGCGGGTTGGGGCTCGCCATGCTGTCTCTGCTCGCGGCAGCGGCGCTCAATGCGCAATCTTCCGGAAATCCTTACCACGTGATCTACAACTGGGACAAGTTGCAGGGGCGCAAAATCGGCGTTGCGAGCGGCATCCGCATGGACCCGGATGGCCGGCACTTGTGGATCCTCGATCGCTGCGGCGCCAACGGGTGCGCCGATTCGGATCTCGATCCGATCATCGAAGTGGACCTGGATGGGAAGCTGGTGAAGAGTTTCGGCAAGGGACTGATTGCGTTTCCGCACGGGTTCTTCATCGACAAGCAGCGGAATATCTGGGTCACCGACGGCGCTCCGGCGGGAGATCCACGAGGCGAGGCCGGCTTCAAGAAACACATGGGACACCAAGTCTTCAAGTTCAGTCCCGAGGGCAAAGTCCTCATGACCCTGGGCCAGGCGGGCGTATCGGGCGCCGACGAAACGCACTTCAATGGGCCGACGGGGGTAGTGGTCGCGGAAAACGGCGATATCTGGATCACGGACGGGCACGGTGGCGCGCAGCGAGGGCCCAATAAGGAAAACATGTTCGGGTCGCGCGGCGGGAACAATCGCCTGGTGCGGTTCAACCAGGAGGGAAAGTTTTTGAAAGCGTGGGGCGGCGGCATCGGGTCGGAAGGATACGGCCCACTCCAATTCAACGACCCGCACGGCATCGAGATCGACCCCAGCGATGGGCGCCTCTATATTGCCGATCGCGGAAACAATCGCGTGCAGGTGCTGGACAAAGACGGCAACTTCATCACCCAATGGACCCAGTTCGGCAAACCGAGCGCGATTGCCATCGATAACCGCGGCAACATTTATGTGGCGGACGGAATGTCGGACGCGCATTGGAATCCCGGCTGGGAGCGCGGCATCCGCGTGGCGGATATTAAGACCGGTTGGGTGAAAGCGTTCATTCCAGACGAAGAAGTGACGCAAGGGGCAGGTACGGAATTTCTCGGTGTGGATTTGAAGGGGAACATTTACTCCGGCGCGAGCGGGCGGCCGGGCCTTGTCGTGCATCAGTTGTTCCGGCCGCTGTATTAGGGTCGGAGCCGCGACCGTTAGGGAGCGGATGGACCATCGAGGAGGAACGTATGGTTTCTAAATTAGCCGTGCTGATAGCGGCGTTTACTGCAACGGCCACGGCGCAGCAGACCGCTGTGCAGGCTTTACAGAAAGCGCGCGTAATCGAGAGGCTGGCGGAGACTGCCGGCGGTAATCATACTGGTCGGGCGCCGCGGTTCGTGCTGGACCCGGCTTGGCCCAAGCCGCTGCCGCATCATTGGATGATCGGCGACGTGGGGGGAATCTTTGTCGACCGGCACGATCGCATTTGGGTTTATCACCGGCCGCGCGCGCTCAGCTCGACCGATAGCGGCATGCAAGGCGTAGCGGGCCGGGATGCCAAGGGGAACCCCATTAGCCCGCTCGGCTTTCCCCGGCCCTACGGGCAGCTTGCCGGCTGCTGCTCGCCCGCGCCTTCCGTGTTGGAGTTCGACACAGCCGGCAACCTGGTGCAGGCTTGGGGTGGGCCCAGCGATCCCGGATTTCTCGAGAAACGCTGTCGCGCGCAGGATGGCTGTGTGTGGCCGGCGCGCGAGCACGGCATTTTCGTGGATCACAACGATTTCGTGTATGTAGCGGGAAACGGCCAGGCGCGCAATTTTCACGGGCAGTATCCGTGGGCGCCCAATTTCGGCAACGATTCGCAGATCCTGAAATTCAAACGCGACGGCACTTTCGTCTTGCAAATCGGCACCGCGGGAGCCAAGGGGCCGAACAGCAACGATACCAATGGAGGCGTGAACGGCACGCCTGAGCCATATTGGCCCGCCGATATGACGGTGGATCCGAAAACCAATCTGATGTATATCGCCGACGGTTACGGCAACCGGCGCGTGCTGATTGTAGACGCGGCCACCGGAAAGTACGTGGGGCATTTCGGCGCCTACGGGCAGAACCCTGTAATGGGAGAGAACGGTGGAGGACCGGATGCAGGCGAGGGCACGGGCTCTTGGCCGGCCGAATACCGCGCGGGCAAGATGAAGCCCAACTATTTTCGCAGCCCCGTGCATTGCGCCAAACTCGCCAACGACGGCCAGCTCTACGTATGCGATCGCAGCAATAACCGCGTGCAGATTTTTCGCGCGGCGGAGGTGGGAAAAGCTTGCACGAACCCGCAAGGAGAGGCCGGCAAGTGCGGATTCGTGGGCGAGATTCACGTCGCCCCGCAGACCGCCGCGGGCACTGCGGACGCCATAGGTTTTTCCACGGACGCGAAACAAAGCTGCATGTATATCGCGGACCTGACGAACGACACGATTTACATTGTGAACCGCCAGAATTTGCAGGAAATGGGCCGCTTCGGCACCGGCGGACGGCAGGCGGGTGAGCTGCACTGGCCGCACACGATGGCGGTGGATTCGGAAGGCAACGTCTACACCGGCGAAGTGGATGGCGCCGGAAGAGTACAAAAGTTTCTGCGCTACGGACCGCTCGGCTGCAGCGGAACCGGCAGCCCGGAAATTGGGAAATACCAGGAATAGCCCCCACTAACTAAAAAGCGCGGCTTCCTCGGTCCACTCTATTTTGGAAGCAACGGACATCGAAGCCGGTTCCGGTTATCGCCCGCTTGCCCACACCGGCTGGGTAAATGCGCCATCGCCCGCCACGTCCCACACGGCCAGCCGCGCCCATTTCCAGCCTGGAGCCTCGGTGTTCCATTGGAAGCGGGTGTTGCCGAACTCTCGCGAGCTATCGAGCGGAATAGTCTTGCGTTCGGTTCGCGTGCCGTCGCCCCAAACGATCTCCGCCATGCGCAAGGGAAACGTCCAGTTCACGTCCGCTTCCACCGCAAGTTTGCCGGCCCCGGCGGGATTCCATTTCACTCGCGGCAGCAGAATTTCTCCGGTGGTGATAAAGCTGTCGCCCGCGGCCATTGCCTCGAGCAGGACGCCGTAGTGGTCGAAATCGGGCAGTTGCGCGATGTGCAGGTAATTGACGTTCATGTGGCCATACAGTTCGTGCGTGGTGTCAATCTGAAACAGATCTACTTCGCCCACGAAAAGCTTGTGCAGGCCCCAATTATTCAAGTCGTCCAGCACCTTGAATGCCCGCTCACCCAGGCGCGGGGAAGAGAGATCCGCCGGAAGGGCCTTCCAGCCCGTGCCCAGGTAGCGCGGATCGCGCAACCAGGCCGAGCCGCGGATGGCATCCGGAAAACCTTTCGATCCCTTGGTCCGCGGGTGCGCCTCATATACATAGCCGCCCTCTTCGTGAACCATCTGCATGAGTTCCTCGGGACTGCCGATATGCCAAACTGTTCCGTATTTGGGGTCTGTAGCTTTGAGCGGGGTGCCCGGTGGCCGCTGTTTAAACCACAGCACCGGCTTGGGAAACACCAGTACCCAATGGCCGCCCAGCCACACGTTCGGCTCTTCGCCCGGAACGATTACGAAGTCCGCGTCGGATTGCTTGCGGGCGGCTTTGTAGAGCGCGGCCAGTTCCTGCAATCGAATCGGTTCGAGCGAATCGGGGTGGCCTTCCAGGTGGTAATCGCAAATCAGCATCGCATCCACGCCCATGGCCTTAAAAACAGGCTTGAACGGGGGCGCCCAATCGGCGCCGTTTGCGACGGCCTGCACCGTGAAATCGGGGTGCCAGTGTGAGGTCAGCGTGCGGTAGCCCGCAATCCGTGGGAAGCGGTCGCCGTGCGTGTAGCGCAGCGTGTCGGAAAGGGCGGCGCGCGGGTCGCGATCGTCGACAATTAGGAACAGGCTCATGCGCTGCGGAGCTCCGGGCGGAGCATTCATCCAGGGATAGAAAGGCGAGTTGTCGTCCGGATACTGCCGGATGCCGATCGCGGCCTGGCCCCGCCAGGCGAGATGCCACGTAAAGCCCAGATTGGTGCTGAAATCGCGCGGCATGAAATACTGGTGCGGGGCGGGGAAGGCCACCAAGGTCCCCGCGGGGGTGCGCAGCGCAATGGCGCGGTAGCGCACCTTCAACGGATTCCGTTCCGGGCCCGAAGATCGTAACGTCTGAAACTGGCCGGTGGTATCGAAGTAAGAAACCTGCGTGTCCATCACGTCGCCCGCTTTCGAAGGCGCGGCTATCGTGAGCCCGGCGTTGTAGTAATAGGCGAGATTGTCTTCCGTAGGGGCCGCCACGGCTTCCATCTGGATCAGCCGGCTGCCTGGGTAAAAAGTGAACGCCAGGTTGCCCTGGAACGGCCCCATGTGAAAGGAATCGAAAGAAACCTCCAGGCGATCGCCGCTCGAGCGAGCGCGGCCGGAAGTAAGTTGCAGCGCGCCAGGATAGCGCCGCGTGCCTTCCGAAGCGAGATAGGGGTTGTCGAAGAACTCGTCCCAGCCGCCACGGCGTCGCCCGAACTCGCCGTCGTAAACCGGCGAGGCTTCCCGGATCACCGGTTCGTGCCCGGCCGGCCCGATACTGCTGATCAGCGGCCGGTCGCGATCGAGTGAGAATTCCGCGCGCCATATACGGCCCGCGTTGTCAGGCCATTCCACAACCGCCGCGCTGCCCGCCACCGTCACTCGCACCGGGCCGGAGTTCACCCGCTCGGCATCAAACGGAATTGGGGGCGCCGCCCATACCGATACCGAAAACAGAAGCAAAGCCGCGCATCTCACGGCAACCATGGTATCTTACGCCGGCGCGCGGACTGCGATTCTGGCCACTATCATTGTAAGAAGTGGACCGTATTACAGCCCTCTATCAGAAGCTCGATCCGCTCCAGCCGCTTCCAGCGGAGGACACACAGCTCTATGTCGATTGGCAGCGCGAGTTGTTCGCCTCCGACGATATCAAGCTGCAGTTGGCTCGGGGGTTCGCCCGTAGTGGCGCTGGTGTGCCGGTCACGCGTTTGTTCACGGGACACCGCGGAAGCGGGAAGACCACCGGGCTGAACCGCGTCAAACAAATGCTCGAACGGGCGGAGGCGCGGCGGGCCGCAGGGTCTTCGTATCGTTCCTCGAATGTGAAAAGTGGGTAGACCTCCATAACCTGGAACCGCCCGACCTGATCCTCCAGATGGTTCGGCAACTGGTGCTTGACCTCGAGACCAAGGCAATAGAGCGCGCCATCCTCCAGCAGGCCAGAGCGACGAAGAGGCCCGCTGGCTGTTTACCGAAGCCGCCCGTATCTACACTGCGATCGGCAATGCCGAATGGGCTCGTCGGGCCTCGGATGCAGCGGCTGCGCTAATCTGAGTTCACGCCGCGTCCAGCACCTCGCGCACTTTTGTGAGCAGCACGTCTGGCGTGAAGGGCTTGTGCAGGAATGCGCGCGGCGTCTCCGCGGCCGCTTCCCCGGGGTTATCGCGGTAGCCCGACATGTACAGAATCTTCAGGCTGGGTGCGCGAGTCGCTAGTTGGCGCCCCAATTCGAAGCCGTTCATCTGCGGCATCACCACATCCGTCAGCACCATATCGATTTTGTGCCCGTTCTTTTCGTAAGTGGCCAGCGCGGCGCTGGCGTTGCCGGCCTCCAGCACGTCATAGCCGTTCGACTTCAAAACGGCCGAAACCAACTGCCGCACGCCATCTTCGTCGTCCACCAGCAGAATCGTTTCGGATCCCTTGGGCGAGAGCTTCTTTTGCGCCGGTTCGCCGGCTTCGGCCGCGCGCGGCAGATACATTTCGAAAATGGTGCCGCAGCCCGGCTGGCTGTACACCGTGATCTGGCCGCCGCATTGTTTCACGATGCCATATACCGTGGCAAGGCCTAGCCCGCCGCTCCCTTTGCCGGGATCTTTGGTGGTAAAGAACGGCTCGAAAAGGCGGGAGCGCGTTTCGGCGTCCATCCCCGTTCCCGTGTCGCTGATGGCCAATAAAACGTAAGGTCCCGGAGGAAGGTCGAGCTTGCGCCCGCTTGCGGTATCCAGTTCGATATTCTCCGATTCGATCACGAACTTCCCGCCTTCCGGCATGGCATCGCGAGCGTTGGTGGCGAAATTGATAATCACCTGCTCGATCTGCGCGGAATCGGCGGCGATGCGGCCCAGATGGGGACTGGGCAGCAAAACCAGTTCGATCGACTGCCCGAGCAGGCGCTGCAGCATCGGCTCCAGGTCGCTGAGAATCGCGTTGAGATCCAGTATCCGCGGCTGCGCGGCCGGGCCTCGGCTGAACGCCAGTAGATGACGCGTCAGCGCCGCCGCCCGCTCCCCGGCGTAGATAATCTCTTCCACGAAACGGCGCAATTGATGATTGGCCGGGATCTCGGCGCGCAGCAATTCGGCATAGCCGCTGATTACGGTCAGCACGTTGTTAAAGTCGCCCGCTACACCGCCCGCCAGCCGGCCTACCGCCTCCATTTTTTGGGCGTGTGTCACCTGCTCTTCCAGTTGGCGCCGTTTGCTGATATCCCGGAATACCAGGATGCCGCCCCGCACTTCTCCCCAATCCTCGCGAATGGGAGCCGCGGTGTGCTCAATGGGGATTTCCGACCCGCCGCGGGATAGCAGTAGCGGGCTTTCCGGTACGGTCACCATGACGCGCTCGCGTAGCGCGCGCGTGAGCGGATTCTCAATCGGCTCGCGCGAACGCGCATCAATCAGCCGGATGACTTCCTTCACCTGCTTGCCGCGCGCGCTGTGGGCCGGCCAGCCGGTCAGCGTTTCCGCCACAGGGTTGATGAAGTTGATGCGTCCTTCGCTATCGGTGGCCAGCACTGCATCGCCAATGCTCGAGAGCGTGGATACCAGCAGCCGCCGGCTGTCCTGCCAGGCTGATGTCAGCCAGGTGACAACTAACGCCAGTATGACAAAGGAGAGGATACGCAGCAGCCTCAGCGGAACAGGATCGTGGTTCACGCCGGATACGAAGAAGTACAGGAAGAACACACCGGCGGAGAGAACTGTGGCGGTGATGCCGCCTTCGCGGCCATGAAACCAGGCGCTGAGCCAGATTGCGCCCACGAAAAGCAGGAAGTCCTCGGCGGCCAGGTACGGGCCGAAAACCACGGCTAGCAGCACGGCCAGCGCGGTCGCCAGGAGGGCGAACACGCTGCTGTGCAGGGGCGATCGGGGAAACCGTTTCATCGAAATCCGCTACAGAATACTACAGGGCGCCGGCACGAACGGGTGGAGCTTCGTACAGCGGCGGTGAGCCCGGGGGACGGGTCTTCCAGCGGCGATGAATCCAAAGCCACTGTTCGGGATACTCGCGAATCACCCTTTCTAAAACGCCGTGCAGCGCCTGCGTGTCCCGCAAAGCGTCGCCGCTCATGGGCACGGCGGGATAAAACCGTAGCACGTAGCGCCTTTCCTTTTCCCACCATAGCGCGAAGCCGGGAATCACCGCCGCCCCGCTGCGCGCCGCCAGGCGGACAAAGCCGGAAGCGGTGGCCGCCGGGATTCCGAAAAAATCTACGAACACACCCGATTCGGCCGAGACGTTCTGGTCGATCAGGATGCCCACCGCTCGGTTGGCCGCCAACGCTTTCAGAATGGGGCGGGCCAGATCGCGTTTGGAAAGGATTCTGTTTCCCGAGCCTTGTCGCCGCCGCGCGGCAAGCCGGTCCAACAGCGGGTTGTCGAGCGGGCGCGCCACAACGTCTAAGGGCTCGGCCACCAGCGCGTGGGCGTAGGCGCTCAACTCCCAATTGCCCAGATGGGCGGTGGCGAATAGCACACCGCGCCCGGCCTGCCGGGCGTTTTCAAAATGCTCATACCCTTCGAAGCGAATCCAGCGATCCAGATTATGGCGGCCGATGGAAGGAAACTTGGCTACGCTCACCAGCAAGCGGGCGATCGATTGAAAAACACCGTCTATAATAAGCGCCCGGCGCGCATCGTCGATTTCAGGCAGCGCCAGCGCGAGGTTGCGTTCGGCGATGCGGCGGAGACGCGGGATGGCCAGATCGACCCCGCGCACATAAGCGCGCGCCAGGCTTTCCGCCACCGGCCTGGGCGTCCACTCGAGCGATTCCAGAACAGCCCACACCAGCGCAAATTCGCCTATATCCCGGAAGCGCGAGCGGGACCGAGCTGAAGTTGGAGCGTCCACGCGGTCAGCGCTCGATCCAGCCGCCCCCCAAAACCAGCTCGCCCTGGTAGAACACCGCGGCCTGCCCTGGCGTTATGGCCCGCTGCGGCTCGTCGAACCGCACTTCCACGCGGCTCGAATCGGAGCCGCGACCGCCAGGGAGCGGTCCTGCCGCGGCCCGGTTATCGGCAACCGGTTCCACCCAGGCCGCTGCAGCCGCGTGCTTGTTGCGGATCTTCACTTCCGCGCGCACGGGCTCGCGGATGGGCGCAAGCGAGATCCAGTTGACGTCCCGGACGAACATGCGCGAGCCAAACAGTTCGCTTTCGGCTCCTACAATCACGCGCTGCGATTCCGGCTCCGTGCGGATCACGTACAGCGGTTCGCCCGCCGCAATCCCCAAGCCCCGGCGCTGGCCCACCGTGAAGTGATGAACGCCCGCATGCGTGCCCATAGTCCTCCCACTGCTGTTCAGAATCGCCCCGCCCGAATTGGGAAGTTTCCGCCCGCGCTCCCGCAGGTACGCTTCGAGGAACCCCGCGTAGTCCCCGTTCGGAACAAAGCAGATTTCCTGGCTATCGCCCTTGGCGGCCACCGCCAGATCCAAACTCCGCGCCAGTTCGCGCACTTCCGGCTTGGTCATTTCGCCCAAGGGGAACAAGGTGCGGGCAAGCTGCGCCTGAGTCAGGCCGAAAAGGAAATAGGTCTGGTCCTTCGAACTGTCCACGGCCCGCAGCAGTTGGTAGCGGCCGTTGGCGTAGCGCACCCGCGCGTAATGGCCGGTCGCGATGCGCCGCGCGCCCACGGCGTCCGCCAGTTCCAGGAACCGCTCGAATTTGATGAAGTTGTTGCAGAGTGTGCAGGGGATGGGTGTACGGCCCGCCAGGTAGTCCTCCACAAACGGCGCCACCACGCGTTCCTCAAACTGCTCTTCGAAGTTGACGACGTAATACGGAATCCCGATCTGCTCGGCCACGCGCCGGGCGTCGTAAACATCGTCGAGGGAGCAGCAGCGCCCGGTCGCGCCTCCTTCCGGCGCGAGCTCCGGCAGCCGCCGCTGGTTCCACAACTGCATCGTCAGACCCACCACCGGCCGGCCCTCGCGCACCAGCAGCGCGGCGACGGTGGAACTGTCCACGCCGCCGCTCATGGCAACGGCGATCGTGGATTCTGGCACGAACGCTTCAGGCATGAACCGAAATCCGGCGAAGGTGCGCCACCGACTCCTCTAACGCGCGCGTGAGGCCATCTACCTGTTCGGCCGTATTGCTCATGCCCAGCGAGAATCGGATGCTGGCGCGCGCTCGCTCGGCGGAAAGGCCCATCGCGGTTAGCACGTGCGAAGGCGTAACGGCGCCGCTCGAACAGGCCGAGCCGGTGGAAACGGCGAAGCCGCGCAGGTCGAGCGCGATCACCAGCGCTTCTCCATCGATGCCGTCGAAATAAATGTTGGTCGTATTCGGCACGCGCGCCCCGCATCCGTTCACTCCCGTATCCGGGATGCGGTCTAGCACTGTGCGCTCCAGCCGGTCGCGCAGTTCCGCAAGCCGCGCGTTCTCCCGCGCGCGTTGCATGGCCAGTTGCGCCGCGGCTCCGAAACCTGCAATGCCGGGAATGTTTTCCGTGCCCGGCCGGCGGTCGCGCTCATGATGGCCGCCGAACAATAAAGGATGCAGACGGACACCCTTCCGCGCGTAAAGCGCGCCGACGCCTTTCGGAGCGTAGAGCTTATGGGCGCTCACGCTGTACAGGTCCACGCCCAGCGCCTTCACATCAACCGGCGCCTTGCCGAGCGCCTGCACGCCGTCCACGTGAAAGGGAATGCCGGCCTCGCGCGCGATCCGGCTAATCTCTTCGACAGGTTGAACCACGCCTGTTTCGTTATTGGCGTGCATGATCGAGATCAGCGCGGTATCCGTCCGGAGAGCGGCGCGGAGATCGCCAGGATCGACCACGCCGGCCGCGCCAACCGGCACGCGGGTGACTCCGAAACCTTCCCGCTCCAACTGGGCACAAGCGGATAGCACCGCCGGATGCTCTATCGCCGAAGTGATCACGTGGCCTGGCTTGCCGCGCCTGGCCGCGGCCTCGCGGGCTACACCCAAGATCGCCAGGTTGTCGGCTTCCGTGCCGCCCCCCGTGAACACCATTTCCGCCGGCTGCGCGTGGATCAGCGCCGCCACTTGCCGGCGCGCCGACTCCAACCGCTGCTTGGCCGCCTGCCCGAAATAGTGAATGCTGGATGCGTTGCCGAACGTCTCGCCCAGACACGATACCACCGTCGCGGCAACTTCCGGAGCCACCGGAGTAGTCGCGTTATGGTCGAAATAGACGTGCTGGAAAGGCATCGGCTGCGCGCAACCCGCGCTCACGTCCATTCTAACAACGGCCTGAGAACGGCCTTGCCCCGGACTTTCGCGCTACCCCGGCCCGCTTGCCTAACTGGCGGGCGGGAAATACGCGATATTCTTTCCCGGTTCGGCCGGTTCAAACAGGGCATTCATTTCCGCGACCCTCGTCTTGCGCACCTCCAGAAGGTCTTGCGCATACTGCTTCCGCGCCGCGAACTGTTCGCGGCTCAGGTCTTTCCGTTTCATGCTGGCCAGTGTCTGCTGGTACATCTCACCCAGGGTGGTCTGCACGTTTTGCAGCATATCGTGCTCTTTAATTTTGGACGGTGGCACCACTCCGATCGACGTGTCCTGCCGTATCGCCACCAGCCCGTCAAAACCAATCACAGCGTTCTGGAAGTTCTTCTTCCGCAAAGCCGCGGTAAATTGCTCCGCAAACGTCGTGCCCGATTTCGTCTTGGTGCCCGACAAACAGCTCACGAAACGAATCGTGCCTTTGTGCTTAGCGGGGTTCAGCCCGGCCGTAATCAGAAAATCCAGAAACTCGGAGGCATTCATTTGCTTCGGCTGGCCGGCATCGTCCTGGCCTTCAACATGCCCCTGCCCGTCGCCGTGGCTCACGATGTGCAGCAGCTCGGATTCGCCTAGCTGGTCCAGTGGCTTGCCTCCCACAGTTTCATCTCCCCCACGGAGCGAGCCGGTAGCGTCGGCGCTGGGATCGCTATTCACCAGACTCTCGTAATTCTTTTCAGCCGCGCTGTCCTGGCTCACCAGAATCACCAGCCGCTGCACCACCCCGCCCGGTGCGGGCCGGGAACTGGCCACCCTCTGCACGGCCGGTACGAAAACCGGCCGTGCTGCCGGCGGCGATACCCGGGAGGCTCCCGCCGGACTCAACTGGACACGCGCCTGCATCGGGTCTTGAGGCCGGTACACAGGCGGCGCCGGCCGCGTCTCCAGCCGGGAACCTGTCACGGGGCGCAGTTGTACACTCGGATGATTCCCTGGTTGAGTCCGGTACACCGGTGGCGCGGGCCGTGTCTCCACGCGGGAATGGGGTGGTACGCTCCGCTGAATAGCGGCCTGCGCGCCTCTTCTCTTCTGCGGCCGGTACACCCGCGGCCCACCAAGCGGCAGGATCATGTTTTCTAATTATAAAATCCGGCGAGCGTATCCGGAAGCCCTGCCCCGCCGGTTCACACCGCTCTAGCCGGCCGCGGCCTTTGCATAAGCCGCCGGTTCGGTCGCGCGGAAGCGCGGGCCGGCGAGGCGGAAACGGCCGCGGACGCAGAACTCGTGTTCGCGGATGCGCACCACGTAGAGGTTGCCGTCCGTCCGCGCCACACGCCCGGAAACGCAAAGATTCAGATCGACCGCGTCGTTCAGGCGTGCCGGCCAGGCGATCGTCAGCTCGATCCGCATGCCCAGCGTCAACGCCTGTTCGGATTGAAAAAGAATGCCGCCGGTCGAGAGATTGAGGCTCCGGCCCGCGCCGCGGAATGGCAACCCGTCCCGTCTCACCGCGCGATATTCCAGTTCCGCCGCGATCGGATACCGGCGGGAAAGCCGGCGGTCACCCTGAGCCAGTTTCAGACGGCGGCGGAGACCGCCGCTCAATATGCCGCGCGGTTGCGCCGCCGGAGCCGCTGCCGTCATGCCGCGCATGCCTCGGCGCGAACCGCCGAATCCAGAATCCATTGCACCTGCGCGCGCTCGAACGGCGCGGCGCAATAGTCGGTGGCCCCCGCGTCCAGCGCGTCCAGCCACTGCGCGGTCTCGGGCTTGCGAGTCACCACAATCACCGGAACTTCCGTTTCGCTCTCGCGCAACTCGGCAATCGTCCGCCGAAACTGCGGGTCGTCGCCCGATATAAACACGGCCTCGGGCTTCGGCCCGTGGCGCAAATTCTGCAAACGAGTTCTGCGGGCGAGCTTGTGGCCTTCCTCGCGCAGTACCTGTGCAAGCCCGCGCTCCAGATCTTCCGGTAAGCCGAGCAGCGTCACTCGTGCCATCAAAAATCTCCTGAAGAGGAACTTCTCGGCGGGGAGAGAGCGTGGCGGGTCGTCTAAGACTGGCCAACTGCTCTAAGCGTACCGGCTATAACAGCAGTTGTCCAATCGATTATTCTTATCCGGACGGTCGGGAAAAGTGCTTACCGGTCCCATGCTGAGCCTATCGCCGGCTGTACTTCCGAACATCGCCCAGGAAATCCGCTCCATAGACGTTGCCCTCGAAATCGGCGGTAACTCCCTCGGCCATGCTCGAGCCGGAGGGATAAGGGTACGGGCACGGATCCGGAATGAAGTACTGCACGGAACCGTCACGGGCGCTCCCGATCCGAATGCCGCGCCGCGCACCCAGGTTGTAGCCGTAGCCGGTCTGCGGAAGCGCGAACTGTCCGGTATTGGTGCGGCCGTCGCGCGATTCCGAATCGGCCACGTAGAGGACATCGTTTCGATCGATATAAATCCCGCTGGGCCGGCCGAACTGAAACCACTGCGCCAGAAAGCGGCCGTTCTGGTCGAAGATCTGAATGCGATTGTTCTGGCGATCGCCCACAAAAAGCCGGCCCTGGGAATCGAACGCCAGCGTGTGCGGAACGTCGAATTCGCCGGGGCCCATGCCTTTGCGGCCCCATGCCTTGAGGAACTTTCCGTTCTTGTCGAATTTCACGATGCGCGCGTTGCCGGTGGCTGTCCCGCCGCCGCTATGGCCATCGGCCACGAAGATATCGCCATTGGGCGCGACGGCTGCTTCGGTGGGCGCGTCGAACTGGTCCGGCCCGGACCCGGCAACTCCCTTTCTGCCGAGCGTGAGCAAAACCTTGCCTTCCGGGTCGAGTTTGAAAACCTGGTTGCCGCCGTTATCGGCCACCCACAAATTGCCTGCGCGATCCACGGTCAGCTTGTGAGGGCTGATGAACAGGCCGGCGCCAAACGACCGCAGCAATTTGCCCGAGGTATCAAAGTGGAAGATGGGGTCGATATGGGCGTTGGGCCCGGAGCAGGTGGCGCCGCCCGAACCGGAATTGCCGCAGCGATCGGCCACCCAGATCGTGCCATCCGGAGCGGTGGTTACGCTGGCGGTGGAGCCCCATTTGCGGCCTTCCGGCAACTGGCCCCAACTTACGCCCGCGCCATAGGGATTGGCGAGATCGTTGCGCGCGCCCAGCAGCGAAACGGCCGGCAGCTTGACCGGATATTGCCCGGACGGAAACTGCGGCAACCCGCGGCCCGCGCCGCCGGGCGCATCCGGCGCTCCGCACGACTGCGCACGCGGCCCCGCCGATCCGCTCCCGGTCTGGGCGGCGAGCGTAATGGCGAACAGGCTCAGGCAAGGAACGAAAATGCGCATCATGGGCGTCCTCCGCTCTTACGAGTGCTCGTAATTATGGCAAAAATCCGCCCGCCAGTCTGCGAGAATAAAATATGGGCTGCCGGACGGGCAGTCGCTGCCGGGGTGCGCGTATGGCCTCGGGGGAGGAAAGTCCGGTCTCCACAGGGCAGCGTGCCGGCTAACGGCCGGGGTCCGGAAACGGATACGGAAAGTGCCACAGAAAAGATACCGCCTCCAATCCGAGCCGCGACCGTAAGGGAGCGGTCGTTTTGGCGGTAAGGGTGAAATGGTGCGGTAAGAGCGCACCGCGGCAGGAGCAATTCTGCCGGCAGGGAAAACCCCACGCGGAGCAAGACCAAATAGGGGAGGAGGAGCGGCCCGCTCCGTTCGACTTCCGGGTAGGTTGCTTGAGCCGCGCAGCGATGCGCGGCCTAGAGGAATGACTGCCGCCCGCAAGGGCACAGAAACCGGCTTATAGTCCGGCAGCTCACAGTTTCGCGCGTCAGTGCAGCAGTTCGTCCAACTCGGCGCGCGTCGCGGGCGGAATCAGCGTAACCGCAAGCCGGTGGGACTCCACCATTTGAATCAGTTCATCAATCGTGCGGGCGGGTATTGGATTCTTGAGAGTCCACAGTGTGTGCGCGCCCCCCGGCGTCAGAACAACAGCCGAAAATTCGCCACCCATCGTGGCGGACTTGCCTTTGGCCGCAATGTACCGCTCGATGCTGGCGCGCGCGGCACTAGCCGTTTGCTGCGCGGCCATCGAGGGAAGCTTATCCACCAGCTTCTCGAAATCGGTGGGAGAGCTTTGAATATAGCCGCGGCTGACACAGGGCCGGAGTTGGCCATCGTACCCACAGATCACGGCTTGGCCGCGGCGGTACTTAGCGACCGCCATGTGCTGCTGTTCGAGAGCGGGAATGTCCTGTGCGGGGAGCCTTCGATGGCCATAATCGAGCAGGCTGGGCAGCACCAGTTCCACCGGCAGCGAACCTGAAGCTTCGGCGAAACGGGCCACGAATTGGTCGAAGCGCTCTTCGGACAGAAAACCCTGGCCGGTTTCGGCGAGCATGGCGGAATCGAAGCGGACGATCTTCTCGATGCCATCGGCGTAAGCGAGCGCGCGTCCGCTATCGGCATCGGAGAACGTGAAGCGGGAATCGGCTACTGCGACGACACCGTCTTTGCATATGGCGACGATAAAGATGGAGGCTTGCGCGGGCAGGCAGGCCAGCAGAAGCAGGCTAAGGCGCGCGCAAATGTTCCGCGTCTTTTTCATTTTCGAGGCAGACGTAATCGAGCAGTTCGGTATCGAGCACGATGAGTTGATTGAGCTTGACGGTCCAGGGGCGGGTGTAGGCTTTGGGATCGTCGACGGTGATTTCCACTACGAGCTTGCCAAAGTTGACGCGGTGGAAGCGCTCGATCATGCGCGCGGCATCGGTCATGGGACTCCCGTTGCGATCAAGCCAGAGGCCGTCGCGGAAGCCATTGGTTTCGACCACCAAAGTGTTGCCGTCCCAATGGCCGCTGGAGTATCCGTTCCAGGAGGGTTGCGGATCGGCAGGCAGCGGGCGGCCATCGGTGAAGATCTGGCGGTAAGCACCGTCGCGCTCGGCCAGCAGCAGCAGCAATCCCGGCGTTTGGACGATCTTGTGAAGCAGCGGCGTGGTATAGAACTTGACGATGCCGCCAGGAAGGCAATGCGTGGTGGGGTCCTGAATGCCGGCCTGAGCCTTGCGGGATTTCATTAGCGCGGCGGCCCAGGGCTGATAGGGAAGACCGCCGGGTAGCGACCAGCCGATGTCCAGGAACTCGTAGGGGATCTCCATATCGTCGCAGCCTTGGGGTGGGCAGGGCCGGTTCTTCTCCGGCGCCCAGATGCCGGAAAGATCCGGGTGGCCATCGGGCGCGCGCGGCGCGGGCGCGGTAAGGTCGGGCTTGCCGTTGATGTGTGGAACGCCGGCGGTGGGGTAGTGGAGCCACTGGGCGGCCAGAGGGAGCGGCAGCAGAGCGATCGCGCCCAGACGCATCGCAGACATTGTACAACTCTCTGCCAGAGCATGGACCAATTAAGTTCTAAACGTTCCGGTACTTGCAGTGGCAGCAGGTGGCTGATAAAGTTCAGCCGATGACAATTTTTCCGAGGTTTTTAGCAATAACGATCTTGGTTATTTTGGCATTCGCAACTGCCGGCTCAGCGGATACCGTTTATGTCGCAGGGGCCGACAACGATTTTGGCACGCTGGATTTGAGCACAGGTACGTTCACCTCCATAGGAGTCACTAGCCAAACGTTTTATGGGATGGGATTTTCCGGCGGGACTCTCTACGGGTTGGATTCTGAAGACCGGGCGAAGCTTTATAAAATAAACCCGGCGACCGGCGCAACCACAGAGATCTCCGTACCTAACACCCATGATGCCGACGGTGCGACTGCCGGGCCTGGCGGTTTGCTCTATGCGATTAGCTACTATTCAGGAGATTTGTACACTGTCAATCCTGTGAGCGGCGTCATTCACGTGATCGGAAACACCGGGCTTGGTGTCTCCGATAGCTTTACAGTGGATGGCCTGCTGGCTTTTGTAAACGGCGTTCTCTATACAGACGCGAGCAATTCCAGTTTGTCCGATGAGGGGCTTTACAGTGTGAATCTGACGACTGGATTGGCGACCAGGATTGGAGCAACCGGAGCGGTGCAACCCATGGATTCGGGAGTGTTCGCCGACGGCACGCTTTATGGCTTCAGTTTAGACGACCAGATCTACACGATCGACACGGCCACTGGCGCAGCCACTCGGACGGGAAGCTACGACCTGGACCATGGTGGTGGTGAGGCGATTTACGCCGCTGCCGCGTTACCGTCAGCCTCGCCCGTGCCCGAACCGTCCACTTTTATGCCTTTGATGGCTTTGATGTTGTGCCTTACTGTGTTGCGGTGGAAGTGCTGCCGCACTTAGTGCGCTCAGGGCCGACAGGGTTAACTCTTTTCCAGGATCGCCATTAACTTCTCTTGCACCACTTCGGCGGTTTCGCGGTCGGGGGCAATCACGAGAATGGTGTCGTCGCCGGCGATAGTGCCGACGACTTCCGGCCACTCCTCCTGATCGAGCGCGACCGCCACGGAATTGGCGTGTCCGGGCGCGGTTTTGAGAACCACCAGATTTTGGGCGGTGCGCACGTCGAGAACGAATTCGGCAGCCAGCAGCGGGAATTCGGGTCCCTTCTCTTCCGGCGCCATTTCCTGGTAGCCTTCCCGGGTCTTCACCAGGCGAAGGTCGCGTATATCGCGCGAGAGGGTCACCTGCGTCGCGGAGATGCCCTGGGCGCGCAGTTCTTCGGCCAGCTCGTCTTGCGTGAAGATGCGCTTGCCGCGAATCAGTTTGAGGATTTGGCCTTGGCGGTAATTCTTGCTCATGATTGCAGGCTTTCCAGCGTTTTGCGGGCTTGGGCTAAGGCGGCATGCACGGACGCGGGCGCGGTGCCCCCCGGCACCGAGCGGGTCTCGAGGCCGCGCGCCGGATCGAGCAGCGCTTCCATATCCGGGGAGAACTCCGGAGCAAATGCGTGCATCTCCGCGCCGGTCCAATCCGCCGGCCGCTTCCCCTGGTTGACACTCTCCAAGACAAAGCGCCCTACGATTTGGTGCGCTTGGTGAAACGGAGTGCCATTGCGGGCTAAAGCTTCGGCCAGATCCGTGGCTACCACCCAGCTTTCGGCGGCGGCCTCCCGCGGGCGGGCAGGATTGAGCTTCACCGATTCCACCACCACGCGCGCCATTTCGAGCGAGCCGGCAGTCTGATCGGCGGCTTCGAACAGCGGAATTTTGTCTTCCTGCATGTCGCGGTTGTAGGTCATGGGGAGGCCCTTCATGGTGACAAGCAGAGATACCAGCGAACCGATGACGCGCCCGCTCTTGCCGCGGATCAGCTCCAGCGAATCGGGATTCTTCTTTTGCGGCATCAGGCTGGAGCCGCTGGTGACCGCATCGGAAAGTTCCAGCCAGCCGAATTCCTCGCTGGAGTAGAGGATCCAATCTTCGGCGAGGCGGCTCAGGTGCATCATTGTCAGGGCGGCGGCGTAGAGGAAATCGAGGGCGAAATCGCGGTCGGCCGAAACATCCATGCTGTTGCGGGTAATTGACGAAAAGCCGAGGTCGCCCGCGATGGCTTCGCGGTCGAACGGGAAACCGCTGCCGGCAAGCGCGCCGGAGCCGAGCGGAAGCTCATCGGCGCGCCGGCGGGCTTCGGCGAAGCGGGCCGCATCGCGGGAGAACATCTCGAAGTACGCCAGCAGATAGTGGGGCCAGAGCACGGCCTGGGCGCGGCGCAGGTGCGTGTAGCCGGGGATGATCGCGTCCGGGTACTTATCGCCCAGATCGAGCAGCGCCCGAAGCAGACCGGCCAGCAGGCCGCGCATGCGGTCGCATTCGTCGCGCAGCCAGAGGCGGGTATCGAGCGAGACTTGCTCGTTGCGGCTGCGGCCGGTGTGAATTTTGTCTGCCACCGCGCCGGCGCGCTCCTTCAGTTTGCGGATCACGAGAGTGTGGACATCTTCGTCCGTCGCGCCGTCGAAGAAGCCCGGATGGGCGGCTTCGGCGCGGATCGCATCGAATGCCGAGACGATCTGGCGGCGTTCCCCGGCCGTCAGAATGCCCGCGCGTTCGAGAGCGCGGGCAAAGGCCTGGGAGCCGCGGATATCGGCATCAATGAGGCGGCGGTCGAAATCGAGCGATCCCGAGAAGCGCTCGAATACTTCCGATGGCGCCGTCGCGAAACGGCCTCCCCAGAGTTTCATTGGGAGAGCCCAGCCGCTCCCTTGCGGTCGCGGCTCAGACCGGCACGGACCTTAATCGGCAGGCCGACCAGGTTGATGAAACCCAGCGCGTCTTTCTGATCGTAGCTGGCGCCCATGGTGAAGCTGGCGATATCGAGCGAGTACAGCGAGTAGGGGCTCTTGCGGCTGACAGGTTCGAGGTTGCCTTTGTAGAGGCGCAGGCGTACTTCGCCTGTGACGGGCTCGCTGACTTTTTCGAAGAACGCATCCAGCGCTTCGCGGAGCGGCGTGAACCAGAGGCCGTTGTAAACCATCTCGGCGTAATCGAGCGCGAGCTTCTGCTTATAGTGCAAGGTGGCGCGATCCAGTGTAAGCGCTTCGAGTTCGCGAATGGCGAACATGATGAGCGTGCCGCCGGGAGTTTCGTAGCAGCCGCGGGATTTCATGCCCACGAAGCGGTTCTCCACCAGGTCGATGCGGCCGATGCCGTGTTCGCCGCCGATCTTGTTCAGGGTTTCCACCAGGGAGACCGCACTCATTGGTTTCCCATCCACCGAAACCGGAACGCCTTTCTCAAAGCCGATCGAGACTTCGGCGGGCCGGCCGGGCGCGGCAGCCGGGCTTTTGGTCAGCATCCAGATCTCATCCGGCGCCGCATTGGCGGGGTCTTCGAGCGCGCCGCCTTCATGGGAGATGTGCCAGATGTTGCGGTCGCGCGAATAAATCTTGGTGGTCGATTGCGCGATGGGCACGTTATGGGCGCGCGCGTATTCGATCGCGTCCTCGCGGCTCACGATTTTCCATTCGCGCCAGGGGGCGATCACGGTGAGATGGGGAGCGAGGGCTTTGTAGGTGAGTTCGAAGCGCACCTGATCGTTCCCCTTGCCGGTGCAGCCGTGAGCGAGGCCATCGCAGCCGGTGCGCAGCGCCACCTCGACCTGTTTTTTTGCCAATAACGGGCGCGCGATCGAGGTGCCGAGCAGGTACTTATGCTCGTAGACGCCGCCGGAGCGGACCAGCCTCCACAAATACTGGCTGACGAACTCTTCCCGCATGTCTTCCACGTGGACTTCGGATGCGCCGGTCTTCCGCGCCTTTTCTTCCAGGCCGGCAAGTTCGTCGCTGCCCTGGCCGATATCGCCGCAAACGGCCACCACTTCGCAGCCGTAGTTTTCCTTCAGCCAGGGAATGATCACAGAGGTATCGAGCCCGCCCGAGTAGGCGAGGGCGACTTTTTTCGGTTTAGGCATAATCTTGGATGCGTCAGGATAGCATCATGAGCAGCAGCGCTTTTTGCGCGTGCAGGCGGTTTCCGGCCTGATCGAAAATGGCGGACCGCTCCGACTCCATCACGCCATCGGTGACTTCTTCGCCGCGCCGCGCGGGAAGGCAGTGTAGAAAAATCGCCTCGGGGCGGGCCAGCGCAAACAATTCCTCATTCACCTGGAACGGCTGGAAGGCTTTCTTGCGGCGGGCGCTCTCGCGCTCCTGGCCCATGCTGGTCCAAACGTCGGTATAGATGGCATGGGCGCCTTGGGCGGCGGCTCGCGGATCGTGAATAATGGCGAGCGAAGCCCCCGAAACGGCGGCAAGGCCCTCCGCCTGCGCGACGATTTCGGGATTCGGCAGGAAGCCGGGCGGGCAGCCCAGCGTGAAATCCATGCCCAGCCGGATGGCGGTGATCATCAGCGAGTGCGCCACGTTATTACCGTCGCCGATGAAGGCGACCTTTACGCGTTCCCCAGCCCCGAAGCGTTCGCGAATCGTCTGCACATCCGCCAGCGCCTGGCAGGGGTGATAGAGATCGCTGAGCGCGTTAATCACCGGGACGGCCGACCAGCGGGCCAACTCCTCTACTGTGTCCTGCGAGAATACCCGCGCGACAATACCGTTCACCCACCGGTCCAGGTTCCGGGCCACGTCCTTGAGAGGCTCCCGGCCGCCAATAGGGCCTTCGGTGAAAACGGAGTTGCCGCCCAGTTGCCGGATGGCGAGATCGAAGGTGATGCGGGTGCGGAGGGAGGGTTTCTCGAAGAGGAGGGCGATGGATTTGCCAACAAGGGCCTGCGCGTAATCCGCCGGGAACCGCTTCACATCGTCCGCCAAATCGAGGAGGTATTGAAGTTCGTCATGCGGAAGGTCCAGGTCGCGGAGGAGGTCCGGAGAACTGGTTTTCAGGAGCGGCTTGGCGGCGAGGCGGGAAGGCAAAGTAGGCATCTTCTGAATTTTTATTCACTAAGATGAATAATTATAACGTGCGGGGCGGAGGTAGGCAAGTAGGAAATTTCACCGCGCTCGCGCCGCACGTTGCGGGCGGCGAAACGAAGCCAATTTTGCCCTCCCACCCCGATCCGGGCCGGAAGTCCGGACTGGCGCCGCACGTTGCGGGCGGCGAAACGAAGCCAATTTTGCCCTCCCACCCCGATCCGGGCCGGAAGTCCGGACTGGCGCCGCACGTTGCGGGGCGGCGA
>DATGKM010000012.1:0-5426 GCA_035294665.1 Bryobacteraceae bacterium
GCCCATACTCTGGCGCCACCAGCGTCTTCGGCACCCAGGCGTACACTTCGGCACGGGTTTGGCCGGCAAACTCGATCGCCTCGCTGGCCTTCAAGAATTCGCCAATTTGCGAATGGGTGAGACTCTCGGCATTCCGCATTCCGCATTCTGATCTGCATTCCCCAGCGGCGTGCCTATCCAGCACCTCCCATTTTCAGGATCATCTTGCATTAGAAACAAGTCCCGTTTCAGGATCATCTTGCATTGGACAATTCTTTGTTGCGCCGATGCCCAGGGCAAGCGATACAATAGCGGTGAGGGTACGTCCCGGGTTCTTCCGGAGCTGCCTGAACGTGGAAGCGGCATGCCGCCAAAGGCTTTGCATGTGTGCGCCTTTAAGAGACGGCAATGGAGCGGTTTGGTTCCGAAAATCCGCCCCGTATCCTGCTATACTAGTGGTTTGAATGCCGAAGCGTACCTATCAACCGAATAATCGCCGGCGGGCCAAAACACACGGCTTTCGCACTCGCATGAAGACCCAGGATGGCCGGGCCGTTCTTTCGCGCCGGCGCGCTCGGGGCCGCAAAAAACTCACGGTCAGCTCCGAAAGGTAGTTTCCATCGCCGGTTTTCCGAAACGTGTCCGTCTGCTGCGATCACAGGATTTTCGAAGAGTCTATGACCGGGGCACGCGTTTCTCCAGTCCTTTCTTCGCGGCGTTTTGCGTCCGCGAGCCTGCTGGAGACCCGGCGCGCTCCGGCCCCCGAATCGGCTTCACCGTGCCACGCGCCCTGGGCTCGGCCGTGGTACGGAATCGTCTCAAGCGGCGCCTCCGGGAGGCCGTCCGCTTCGGCCTGGATCGGCTGAATCCGCAGTGCTCCATCGTCATCAATCCGCGCTCGAAAGCCCTACATGCGCCCATGCCGGACCTGACCCGGGAAGTAGAGCGCCTGTTTCGCCATTGCAATGGATCTTAGTCCGCGCACTCGTCGTATATAAATATGTAATTTCCCCGCTTCTGCCGGCGGCGTGCCGCTTTTATCCGACCTGTTCGGAATATATGCGGGAAGCGGTCGCCCGTTACGGGGCGGCGCGGGGAGTGTGGATGGGATTACGCCGGTTATCCCGTTGCCACCCATTCCATGCCGGAGGGTTCGATCCCGTCCGATAAGCCTAAAGAGTTTAGATGCCAGAAACTGTCCAAAAGGAAATGTCGATGGAATTGCGGCTGCTGCTCGCATTCCTTTTGATGGGCGCGGTGATGTTCCTCACCCCTTACTTGGTCAAGTCGCCCGTCACCGGAAAAAAGAGTGCGCCGCCGGCTCCTGCCACCGCCACCATCTCCCAAACGAAACCCGCCGCGGAAGCGGTGAGTTCCGCTTCGACCTCAGCCGGGGCCGTGCCGGCGCAAGCCGCCGCGCCCGCCCTGCCCCCCACCTCCCAACAGGCGCTACCGCCCTTTACAGTGAATAACGGCGTTTTCAAGGTCACCTTCAGCAACGAGGGCGCAACCGTACGTGATTGGGTGCTGAATAATTTCAAGCAGGATGACAACAAACAGCCGCTCAACCTGGTGAACAAGGCTGCCACCACGGACTGGCCATTCTCGCTATATTTCCCCAGCGAAAAGCCCACGTTCGATGTCAACCGCGCTTACTACACGCAATCCCCGGACCCCGATGGCCTGGGCGTGGTGTATGAGATCTCGGACGGGCACACTGCGGTTCGGAAAACGTTCCGTTTCCAGAAGGATAGTTACCGGCTGCAGGTCAGCTCCCAAGTGTCGGTAGACGGCCGCCCCATTCCCAGCATGATCCAATGGCGGGGTGGCTTCGGCGATATGAGCGTGACCGGCCCGGCCGCGCACCAATCGACCGTTTATTTCAACCTGGCCGACAACAGCCTTAAGCAGCAAAGCGCCAGCGCGGCCAAGAAAGGTCCCGTCACCGCCACCGGCGATTATCCGTTTGCCGGCATCGTCGACCAATACTTCGCCGCTGTCTTCATGCCGGAAGACAATCACCAGGTCACTTCGGTCACGTTCAGCGACCAAGCCCCAACTACCTTTGACCAGAAGCCACAACCGTTTGCCGGCACCGCTGTTTCCGACGGCGATGCCAATCACTTTTCCGTATTCGTCGGCCCGAAGGACGAGGACCTGCTTCGCCGCATTAACCCCAAGCTCACTCAGTTGATCAATTTCGGCTGGTGGACACCCATCGCCGAGCCGCTCTTCCTAATTCTCAAGTGGACCGCGGGCTGGATCCACAACTTCGGCTGGGCGGTAGTAGTGGTCACCATCGTTCTGAACCTGCTGATGTTCCCCTTGCGACTTACCAGTATGAAATCGGCGCGCAAGATGCAGGCGCTAAAACCGCAGCTCGACGCCATCGCCGACAAATACAAGAACATCAGCATGCGCGATCCGCGCAAACAACAGCAGCAGCAGGAGCAGATGGAGTTGTACAAAAAGTACGGCATCAATCCGCTGGGCGGGTGTCTCCCCAGCCTTCTGCCGCTGGCGCTGGTGTGGCCGTTCTATCGCGTCATTTACGCCGCCGCGGAAATGCGTGGCGCCCACTGGCTCTGGGTGAGCGATCTTTCCCAGCCCGAGCACCTGGCGATCAAAATTCTGCCGATCACCATGATCATCACCCAATTTATGATGCAGAAGATGATGCCCTCGCCCGGCGTGGACCAGAATCAGCAGAAAATGATGCTGCTGATGCCCTTGATCTTCGGCTTCATGTTTTATAATTTGCCGAGTGGGTTGGTATTATACTACTTGACCGGAACGGTTGTAGCGATCGCTCAGCAATGGTTCTTCAATCATACTCAGGCGGCCCAGGAGGCCGCGCGCTCGGTCCAGCCCCCGCCCAAGAAAAAATCCGGCAGGAAATAACCTGTGAGCGAACATAAGTACGCCGTAGCGGCGATCGGCTCCCGCATCGAAGAGTTTCTGCTGACCGTCCTGCGCGATGCCGGGCTGAAACTCAGCTTCGAAATTCAGGACGCCGAACCGGCACAGGACGACTTCGAAACTCCCGATGTGGAAGTAAAGTTCACCGGTCCCGATGTGGACCTGCTGCTCGCGAATAAGGCCGAACTGCTGCTGGCGCTCGAACACGTCACCATGGAAATGCTGCGGGTGCCCTCCGAGGACCATTCGCGCATCGCTTTCGATGCCAACGATTACCGGCTGCTGCGCATCGAGGAACTCCGGCTGAGCGCCACCACCGCCGCGGACAAGGTGAAGCGGACAGGCGTGCCATTCCGCTTCAACCCCATGAACAGCCGCGAGCGCCGGGTCATCCACCTGGCTCTGCGGAACGAAACCGAAGTGCGCAGCGAAAGCATCGGCGCAGGCCCCAGCAGGCAGGTAGTGGTTTATCCAGCGGGAATGGCGAGCCTGCCCGAGCCGCCGCCTTCCGCCGCTCCCGCCCAGCGCCGCTCTGAGCCGCGCCGCGGCGGGC
Source organism: Bryobacteraceae bacterium (assembly GCA_035294665.1). Taxonomy (GTDB): domain Bacteria; phylum Acidobacteriota; class Terriglobia; order Bryobacterales; family Bryobacteraceae; genus PSRJ01. Next base: position 3,452 of record DATGKM010000012.1, read on the forward strand.
CGGGCCCGCGTCCTCCCCGTTCCCGCAGCGCCCGGCGTTGAAAGTCAATTTTTATCACAGAGACACGGAGGCACAGAGAAATCCCAGAAAGGTTTTGCTCGCCGCCACCCGCTTTTCCTCTCCATGTCAATGTGCCTCTGTGGCGGATTCTGGCCCTCGGACGGAGAAAGGCGTCCCCAGGCTTTAAGGCATGCCGGCTCTGGACGACACCATCGTCGCCATCTCTACCCCGCCCGGCCGCGGCGGGCTGGGCGTCATCCGCATTTCCGGCCCGCGGGCGCGAGCCGTGGCGGAATCGTTTCTCGAAAAGCCGCAAGGCGGGCCGCCGGACTGGCAGGCGTGGCGTGCCTCGTTCACGCATCTGCTCGATACGGAGCGGCGAGTCGTTGACGAAGCCGTTGCCACTTTTTTCGAAAAGCCCCACTCCTACACGGCGGAAGACCTGGTGGAGATTTCCTGCCATGGCGCTCCAGTCATTCTGCGCTTCGCGGTGGACCGCGCCCTCGAAGCCGGTGCCCGCCTAGCCGGACCTGGCGAGTTTACCCTGCGCGCCTACCTGCATGGCCGCATCGATCTGCCGCAGGCGGAAGCCGTGCGCGATCTGATCGAAGCCACCACGCTCTACCAGGCGCGCGTGGCGGCGCAGCAAACCGGCGGATCGGTTTCGCGCCGCATTGCTCCCCTTAAAGAGAAGCTCGTCGAGTTGATCGCCCTGCTGGAAGCCGGCATCGATTTCGCCGAAGACGACGTTCCGGTGGCTTCGGCGGAAGAAATTCTCGGCCGCCTGAAGCCCGTGCAGGAAGGCGTCTCGCGCCTGGCCGCCAGTTTTCAATATGGCCACATCGTGCGCGAGGGATTCACGCTGGCGATTGTGGGCCGGCCGAACGTCGGAAAGAGCAGCCTTTTCAACCGGCTGCTCGAGCAGGACCGCGCCATCGTCACCGATATTGCCGGCACCACCCGCGACCTGGTCTCCGAAACCGCGGCCATCGCGGGCATTCCGGTGAAGCTTTACGACACCGCCGGGATTCGCCCCTCCTCAGGGCTGGTGGAGTCGCTGGGCATCGAGCGCAGTTTTCAGGCGATGGCGGATGCCGATCTGGCGCTTGTAGTTCTCGATTTATCGCAGCCGGAGTCGGAGGAAGATCGCAACTTGATTGCCCGCGCAACCGCGCAAGGCCGCTGCCTGCTGGCCGGAAATAAGTGCGACCTGCCGGGAGTTTGCGCCCCGGATGGCGCGATCCCGGTTTCCGCTCTCACCGGAGAAGGCATCGCTCAGCTACGTGACGCGATTCTCGAAGCAGTCGCGCCGGGAGGCGCGTGGGGACATGCTCCGCGCGGCGCATGGGAGCAGGAAACCGGATTCATCACCAGCCTGCGCCACGAGAAACTGCTCCGCGAATGCGCCGAATATCTGGACAAAGCCAAAGGCGCCGTCGAAGCCGCCATCCCGCATGAGATGCTCCTGCTCGATCTCTACGCCGCCTTGCAGCCGCTAGACGCCATCACCGGGGCGACCACGGCCGATGATATTCTGAACCGCATTTTCTCGACGTTTTGCATCGGGAAATAGAATCGAAGTATGGACGAAGAGCCTTTGGAACCCGACCCGGCAATCCAAGCCTACAAGAAGGATATCAACCGGATGCTGATCCGGGAAAACCTGAAGCTCACGCCGTAATCCGTCCGTAAGCGGAGGCTAGATCGACTTTGCGTTGCAAAGCGCACTTAGCGGCTCCGGGACGACGCGGCAGGTGGCTGGCGGGAGCGCCGTGGCCGCAACCAATGGTCAGGTGTCGCTGACTGGCGACCCTGAACCCAGCCACAAGCGACACTGGTGGCGGGTGCCAACGCCAAACTAGTCTGCCGTCTCTGAAATAGCTTTATATTTATTGACCTTGCGGATGATTCGGCTGGCGCTCGCGATCCATCGAAATGGTCTGGGGTTCTCGTTGTAGTCCTTGAGGTAATCGTG
>DATGKM010000013.1:0-118862 GCA_035294665.1 Bryobacteraceae bacterium
CCTCCCAACCCGAGCCGGGCCGGAAGTCCGGACTAGCGCCGCACGTTGCGGGGCGGCGAAACGAAGCCAATTTTGCCCTCCCAACCCGATCCGGGCCGGAAGTCCGGACTAGCGCCGCACGTTGCGGGGCGGCGAAACGAAGCCAATTTTGCCCTCCCACCCCGATCCGGGCCGGAAGTCCGGACTGGCGCCACACGTTGCGGGCGGCGAAACGAAGCCAATTTTGCCCTCCCACCCGCTTCGGCCCAGAAATCCGCGCCCGCGCCGCACGTTGCGGGCGACAAAACGAACCCAATATCTCCACTTTGCCGATTTCGGGTTCGTTTCGTCTGATCGTGGTGCACTCTGGGGGTGAATGCGTATCCTTAGCTTGTCGGGCCTGCGCAGGGCGGACTCGCGGCGGCAGGGTGGATGCGGGTAGCGTATGGAAATCCTGGCGATTGAAAGCCGCGGGACCGTCGCCCGGTTCGTTTCCGATTGCGTGGAGCACACCGTTCCGTAAGGAGAGAGGCGCTAATGGGGAAGTGCGGATCTATATATGGCAAGCGTGGCACAAAGGAGAGCCGCCTCCGATTTCATTATGATTCAGGGGAGGAGCGATTTCCGCGACGCCGAACTGGGGGGTGACCCGGAAGTGTAAGAAATAGAGTGGATTAGCGGTTTTGAAAAAATCATTTTTGGGCGTGATCGACTGGGTACGTGAATTCCTTCTTCGGTACCGATCCGATCAGGAACAACATGGAATCGTCCCGCGCGTAGTTTAGCGCCGGGTAGGGCTGAAATTGACCTGCATGAAACCGGCATTGGCGCCGGTCCAAAGGTTGGCGTCGATGGCGCCGAGGTAATTGAAGAACTGCCGGGCCTGTTCGCCGGTCAAAGCTTCGCCGTAGGTAACCACGGCGTAGGGATTCGCAAACGTGTAGGGGTTTTTCTTATCGAAGACGCGGCTGAACTGAGCAGTGCCGCCCTGGTTCAGCACGCACCCCAAGGCGTTGTCGAGCGTGAAAATGTCCGCCTGACGGGCGGCCAGAGGCCCTCGCGTGGCGCGTTCTGAGCCTTCTTGGCGGAGGCGCTAGAGGTGGTGGCACAAGAGCCCCAGCGTTGATACGCATGGCCGTGCGCTTTGATTCATTACCGCGTAAACCGCGTCCCCTGCTTCCGTCGATGCCGCTCCAGCGCCAGCTCGATCAATTGATCGAGCAGCTTGGGAAAAGCAATTCCGCTGCGCTCCCACATTTTGGGGTACATGCTGATGGAGGTGAAGCCGGGGATGGTGTTGATTTCGTTGATGTAGAGCTTGCCGGTCGCCGATTCCAGCAGGAAATCGACCCGCGCCATCCCTTCGCAGTCCACGGCACGGTAACACTCTACCGCGAGGCGGCGCAATTCTTCGGTTTTCTCCGCGGGCAGATCGGCCGGGACCTTGGTTTGGGCTTTATCGAGCAGGTACTTATCTTCGTAATCGTAGAACTCGCGCGAGGGCAGAATCTCGCATGGCAGAGAGGCCATGGGCGCTTCGTTGCCCAGCACCGCGCACTCCAGTTCGCGGCCGATGATGCCGCGCTCGACTACGATCTTGGTGTCGTACTCGCCGGCCACGCACACCGCCCGTTCCAGTTCTTCGCGGTTGCGCGCTTTGGAAATTCCCACCGAAGAGCCGAGGTTGGCCGGTTTCACGAACATCGGAAATGGGAGGGCGTTCAGAATCGCTTCGATATCCTTTTTATCGCGGGTAAAGGCGACGTAGTCTACAACCGGCAACATCCGTTCCGCGCAGACACGTTTCATCAGCTCTTTGTCCATCGCCACCGCGGATGCCAGCACGCCCGCCCCAACGTAGGGCAGCCCCGCCAGCTCCAGCAGGCCTTGCACGGTGCCGTCTTCGCCGAACGTGCCGTGGAGCACCGGGAAGACCACGTCGATCTCCGGTTGCGCGCCCGGTTCGGGCAGGATGGGCCTGGGGCTCCACTTGCCTTCCTTATCGATGAAATAAGGGAGTTGCTCGTATTTTGCCGGGTCCAGGCCCGCCATCACGGCTTTGGCCGAGCGCACCGAAATCTCGTGCTCACCGCTGCGCCCGCCGTAGAGAATTGCCACGCGCAGCTTCATAAGATCCTCTTGCCCAGAGCGGACATCACCAGTTCCACGGCCAGATCCGCCGTGCGGTTCGACTCGTCGATCACTGGATTCACCTCCACTACTTCCAGTGCCAGCATCTCGCCCGAATCGCAAATCATTTCCATTGCCAAATGCGCCTCCCGGTACGTGGCGCCCCCGCGCACGGGAGTGCCCACACCCGGCGCGTCCCGCGGATCCACAAAATCCATGTCCAGCGAAAGGTGAAATCCGGCCGTGCCGTCGCAGGCCAGCCGGATGGCCTCTTCCATAACGGCGCGCAGGCCGCGTTCGTCGATATCCCGCATCGTAAACGCGCGCACGCCCGATTCGCGCACGTGCGGCTTTTCCATCGCGTCCACGTCCCGCAAGCCCACGATCACGGCATTCCGCGGGTCCACCTTGGGAGCGTAGCCGAACAGGCCCGCGAGCTCGGGCGGGCCCAGCCCCACCACGCAGGCTAGCGGCATGCCGTGCACGTTGCCGCTCGGAGTGCTTTCGGGCGTATTCATATCGGCGTGGGCATCCAGCCAGATCAGGCCCATTTTCCGGCCCCGCTCGCGGCAGTATTGGGAAACGCCGCTGGCCGTGCCGACGGCGATCGAATGGTCGCCGCCCAAGGCGAGCGGCAGCCGCTCGCGCGACAGGCTTTGGTGTACAGCATCCGCCAGACGCCGGCAGGTGGCCGCGATCTCCGGCAGATACTTGGCGTGCTGATTGCCGGGAGAAGCCGTTTCCGCCTGCGCGACCTCCACATTGCCCAGATCCTCCACCACATAGCCGAGCGCGGCGATGCGGCCGTTCAGGTTGGCCACGCGCAGCGCCGAAGGCCCCATATCGACCCCGCGCCGCCCCGCTCCCAAATCGAGTGGGGCGCCGATGATGGAAATGTGAGAAGGCCGCATGGCTACGCGGGGGCCATGGCCGGTTGAGGAGTCAGGAGCCAGAAGTCGGGGGGCAGGAGGGGAAGACCGCTCCCTGACGGTCGCGGCTCGGTAGGGTTTCGGGCATGGGCAGAGAACTTCATATCGAGCCGATTAAAACTCCGCGTTACCGGGAAACCGCGGAAATGGGATCACGTCGCGGATGTTCTTCATGCCGGTCAGATACATCAACATCCGTTCGAAGCCCAGACCGAAGCCCGCGTGCTCGACGCCGCCGAAACGCCGCAGGTCCAGGTACCACCAGTAACTCTCTTCTTTCATGCCCCGCGCGGCATGCTCGCGGATGCGGCTGAGCAGCGCATCGTGCCGCTCCTCGCGCTGGCTGCCCCCAATGATTTCGCCGATGCGCGGCACCAGCACGTCCATGGCGGCCACTGTTTTACCGTCATCGTTGGCCCGCATGTAAAACGCTTTGATCTCCCGCGGGTAATTGGTCACGATGACCGGTTTTTTCAGCAGATCCTCGGTCAGGTAGCGCTCGTGTTCGCTTTGCAGGTCGCAGCCCCATTCCACCGGGAATTCGAAATTGCGGCCGGATTTCCGAAGCTGTTCAACGGCTTCGGTGTAGGACATCCGCTCGAACGGCCCGGCAATCACGTTTTCGAGCGTCTGAAACAGCTCCGGGTCGTACCATTTGCTGAGGAACCGCAAGTCGGGCCCGCATTCTTCGAGCACCTGTTCGATCAGGCTTTTTAGGAACGCTTCCGCCAGGTCCTGGTCGTCGTTCAGGTCGCAGAAAGCCATCTCCGGCTCGATCATGTAGAACTCGGCCAGATGGCGGGGCGTATTGGAATTCTCCGCCCGGAAGGTGGGACCGAAGGTGTACACATTGGCGAAGGCCAGCGCCAGGATCTCGGCTTCCAGTTGACCGCTGACCGTCAGATATGTGCGCCGGCCGAAGAAATCCTCGCGGAAATCGGCAGGCTTGCCGCTTTCCAGGTCGAGCGTGGTCACCTGGAACATCTGGCCCGCCCCTTCGGCGTCGGAAGAGGAAATCACGGGCGCCTGAATCAACAGAAAGCCGCGATCCTGAAAAAATTTGTGAATCGCGCGGGCCAGCACGTTGCGCACCCGGAACACCGCCCCGAACGTGTTGGTGCGCGCGCGCAAATGGCCGAGCGGCCGCAGCGTCTCCAGGTTATGTTTCTTCTTCTGCAGCGGATATTGTTCCGGATCGGCGGCGCCATGCACCACGAGCGACCGCGTCTTCAGTTCCACCGCCTGCCCCTTGCCCGGCGAAGCCACGAGTTCGCCCTCGGCGCTCAGGCTAGCGCCGGTCGTGATGCGGGCAATCACCTCCGGGGGCACCACCCCTTGCTCCACCACCACCTGCAAATCCGTGGCGGAGGAGCCGTCGTTCAGTTGAATGAAGTGGACGTTCTTGCCGTCGCGCCGCGTCTTCACCCATCCCCGCGCGGTAACGGAAGTGCCGGGAGCCTGCCGCAGCAGGTCCCGGATGTAGCTGCCGGGAAGAATCACTGCGCCGCTTCCTGAGCCTCCAGCCGTTCGAAAATTTGCTGCACGCTTTCCAGCGGATTCGGAAACTGCGCGTTCTCCTTCAACTCCAGAACCAGCGGGTATTGGTCCGCGCGGCTGCGCAGAAGCTGCATGGTTTCGCGCCAGTTGATGGTGCCGCCCCCGGAAAGGAAAGGAAACAGATGAATATCGGCCTTGCCGTCGTTATCATGGATATGCGTCGAGCGAATTTTGGCCTTCATAATGTCGAAGGCGGCCGGGATGCCCTCGCCGATATTCGCGTGGCCGGTATCGAAAACGTAATTCAGGCCCAGGTGGGTCAGGTCCTCGAAGTTGCGCAGGCGCTCGGCGGAGGAAAGCTCGTTCGGAATATTTTCCAGCAGCACTTCCACCCCCCGCTGGCGGGCAAACAGGCTCAATTCTTCGAGCGCGCTGAACGCCGCATCGAACTTGCGCGGGTCGTATTCCTCCTGGGAAACGCCCATGTGCTGGATCATGTACTTCATCGGGATCACTTCCGCAATCTCCAGCGCCCGCTTGATTTCGTCCACCGCTTTCAGCCGCTGCGTCTTGACCGTCTCGGTTATGGTAATGACGGCGTGCGGCCCCGAGCGGCCCCAGATTTCGTCGGTGTACATGGGCGCGTGCAACGAGTGCAGCTTCATTTCGGAATCGCGGAACCAGTGGCCCAACTCCGCGATTTGCGCTTTGTTGCGATAGTCCAGATGCTGGCGCGCGCAAAAAATTTCCACCGCCAGGATTCCCGCCTGCTGGATGCGGCTCAACATCGCCGTTGTCAGGCGATGATTGACAAAAAGGTGCGTGGAAAGTACGTGATTCATTCGAGACGTAATCTCGATTCTACCGCGGCGATTCTATCCGGGCAGCTATCGTCTCTTCAGCGCCTCTAATTCCTCGAGCGTCCGCGGCCAGTCCTCCCGCAGCAGCCGCGAAAGCCCGCGGTCGGCCAGCAGCCGCCCGCCGGTCTGGCAGGCCGGGCAGTAGTTCGTCTCGTTCGCAGCATAGCGGATGCGCCGCACTTTCCCCCCGCAGCGCGGGCACGCCTGCCCGTACTTGCCATGCACCGCCATTTGCGGCCGGAAGGCGGTCACTTTCTCGGGAAACTTGCCGTCCGCCTCCAGCCGCAGCCGCTCCGTCCATTCGAGCAGCACTTGTTTGGTTGCATGGTAGAGCCGCTCCATTGCTTCGTCGTCCAGCCGCTGCGTCATCGCCACCGGCGATAATTGCGCGCGATGCAGGATCTCATCCGAATACGCGTTGCCGATCCCGCTGAACAACCGCGGATCCGTCAGCGCCCGCTTCAACGTATGATTCTCGGCGCGCAGCACCGCCCGAAACACCGCGCAATCGGCATCCAGCACTTCGATGCCACCCGCATCCAGCGCCCGCAACCCCGCTTCGCCCGCCACCACGCACAGCGCCGCCCGGCGCTGTGTTCCCGCCTCCGTCAGCAGCAGGAAACCGGAATCGAACTCGAATACGGCCAGGTGATTTTTTGAAGTCAGGCTCGGAAGCCGTTCCCGCCAGTGCAGCCGCCCGGCAATCATCAGGTGGAGCGCCAGCCACAAATCGCCTTCCAGGCCGAAACAAATGCGCTTACCCAGCCGGCGCACTTCTTCCACCGTTTTCCCAAAAACCGATTCCAGCGGCGGCGCGGCCGTGCGCAGCAGAAAAGGCCCGCGCACCCGCACCCGCTCCAGCCGGCGCCCTACTACGCGCGCGCGCAACGCTTCCACATAAACCGTGACGTCCGGCAGTTCCGGCATGGATTTGGGTTGGCAGGCGGAACGCCTGCCCCACCTACTTACGGGTTGGCGGCGAAGCGCCTGCCCCCACCTTATTATTCGTTCTTTGCCTGATTCAGCAGCGGAATGTCCTTCGAGGGCTTCGGCGGCGGCAGCGATTTCAGATACGCGTAGATGTCCGTCAGATCGCGATCGCTCACCACCTTCTCGCTGAACGCCGGCATCGCTCCCGCCGGCCGCCGCACATACCGGATCACGCCCTGTAACGACAGGCTTGTCGCGGCGATCCGCGCCCCATCCCGGCTGCCCTGTCCCACCGTCCCGTGGCACTCCCAGCAGCTATCCCGCATGAAGAGCCGCTTGCCGTTTTCCGCATTTCCTTGCGATGAGGACTGCGCAGCGGCGAAAGCCGGTATTAACAAAAGCAAGGATGCGTATTTCATTGCACGTACCTCATGTCCGTCCTAGCGCGGCTGCGTCACCAGGTCGATCAGCGCGGGCTCGCCCTTCTTCACCACTTCGAGCGCCGCCTTGATCGCCGGCCCCAAGTCGTTCGGGTTTTCGATCGGCCCAGCGCTGTACATGCCGTACGCCTTCGCCATCGTCGCGTAATTGATATTCGGATGGTCCAGCGCCACGCCGATGTGCGTCTTCTCCACGTCGCGCCCCGCGCGGCACGCCATATCCGCCAGGAACATGCGCTCCTGGTGGTACCCGCGGTTATTGTGCATGATGTTCAGCAGCGGAATATTATGATGCGCCGCGGTCCACAGCACGCCCGGCGCGTAATTCAGGTCGCCATCGCACTGGATGTTCACCGTCAGCCGGCCGTGCTTCTTGTTCGCCAGGGCCGCCCCCACCGCCGCCGGCGCGCCATACCCGATCCCATACGCGCCGTGCCCGCCGATGTACTGATAGTGTTTATCGAATTCCCACAGCCGCAGCGGCCACCAGCTCACAAATGTCAGATCGGAAACCAGCGACCAGTCTTCATGCCGGATCTGGTTCCAGAGCTCCGCCGCCATCCTGGCCGTGCTCACCGGGCTGGCGTCGAAACCGGCGGCGGCGGCTTCGAAGTCGCGGTCGCGGTTCTGTTTGTGCCGCTCCGCCAGCCGCTTCCCGCGCTCTTCCATCGCCCGCTTGCGATCGGGCGTGATCAGCTTCTTGCATGCTTCGATCAAAGAAGGCAGCGTCGCTTCGGCATCGGCCGCAATCGCCAAGTCCACTTCCGCGTACCGCCCGAAATCCTGGTAATTGCTGCGGCTGAACAGGTCGCTTGCCGTAATCGTCGCCAGCTTCGTCCCCGGCTTCACGGTTGAATGCGACTCCATTCCCATCCGGTTAATGGGCGTCTGCGCGTGCGTCACATACCAGAAATCGGGCACTTCGAGCCCCAGCACCAGGTCCGCTTCGGGCACCGACCCGCTGTTGTACAGCGGATGCCTGGTTGGGAAATTCATGCGGAACCGCCGGTCCTGGACTGGCGCTTGAATCGTCTCCGCCAGCTCCGTCAGCAGCCCAATCCCGTTCGGCGTCCGCGCCACCCGTCCCGCCACAATCACCGGGTTCTGCGCGTTCACCAGCATCTTGGCCAGCTCCGCCACCGCGTTCGGGTCGCCCGCCGGCGGCGTGGTCGTGGCCAGCTTGGGAATGCGCAGCGCCTTGCGGTCTTCTTCGGGCATCGGCTCTTCCTGCAGCGCGCCGCCCGCCACAATCACCACCGGCTCCATCGGCGGCGTCATCGCAATCTTGTACGCGCGCACCGCCGATTCCGCAAAATGCCGCAGCGTCACCGGCGTATCGTCCCACTTGGTGTAGTCGCGCACCATCGACGCCGCATCCTGCACGCTGTGTGTCCATTCCACGTCGCTGCGCCGGAACGCGATATCCTGCTCGTTGCCCAAAATCAGGTACACCGGCACGCGATCCGCGTAAGCGTTATAGATCGCCATCGAGGCGTGCTGCAGCCCCACCGTGCCGTGCGCCATGCACAGAATCGGCTTGCCCTCAATTTTGAAGTAGCCGTGCGCCATCGCAATCGACGATTCTTCATGGCAACAGGTGATCCACTCGGGGTCTTTGTTGCCGCCGTAATTGATGAAGGATTCCTGCAAGCCTCGGAAGCTCGATCCCGGATTGGCGAAGATGTAATCGAAGTTGAGCGACTTCAGCACATCCACCATAAAGTCCGCCCCCGGCCGGTCCGTATGATAGACCTGCGCCGTCTCTGGCGGCGTGCCGGTTTCAAAAGCCACCTGTGTGGCCGAAGGCAGCGGCGCCGCCGGCCGCCGCGCAGGCCCCGTTTGTGCCTGCTGCGCCGAAACGGCGGAAGGTTTCGCCACCAGCGCGGCCGCCCCCGCGGCTACGCCTTTCAGAAATCCGCGGCGCCCATGCCCGGAGGGCTTACTGGAATGCCCGGAGGCCTTGCCGGTTTTCGCTTTCGCCATTAGAGTTGATCCTCCTGCCCGCACCATGTTAGTGAAGCCCAACTTAGGGTGTCAAGGCCAACCGCGCTCCGCCCTCCCCCTACGGATTAATCTCAAACCGCACCAACTGAAAGGCGCCGACACCGCGGGCGCTGGCGTATATGGCGACGCCGAACACGAGGCCCCAGTCTTCCTGGAACTGCGTGTGGCCGCGGTACCCACTCAGCACTCTGCTGCCGTCGATCGAGAGAGCGGCCGTCCCCAGCCCGGGATCGTATACGAGTTCGTACCGCCGGTACCCCGGCCGATCGCGCGGAAACGCATAATCCAGTCCCTGCCGCTGCGGCACGAGCTGGGTATTCAACCGGATCAGCTTCTTGACCGGTTCTCGAAAGAGGTTCACATCGAAACGGTTCCCTCGCCCGACAAAATCCACGGACACATACGCGGCGCCCTCTTCGGCGCGCATCACCGCTGTCACTTTCCAGCCCCGCTCCAGCGCCAGCCGCTTCTGCCGGCCGCTCAAGGGATGGTAGTAATCGCCTTACCGCGGGGAAGTCACCCGCCAGGCATCAAAGCCGGCGCGGGATGGATCCTCCACGATCATGCCCACCAGATCGTTGTGAATTTTCCAGTCCTCACACAGCGGATCGAACGGGGCCGTGTGCTCGATGACTCGGGCGTCTCCTGCCGGGCTTCGTGCCAGCGGCTCCCGGCGAAAGTCCGCCAGCCAGCAGCACGCCCGCGCTGCCCGCCGCCATCGCAAAGTTGCGCCGCGTGAGCGAGGTGAGCGCGGTTGCCAGCTCCTCCGACCACTCGCGCACCTGTTTCGGCCGATCCTCCGGCCGGAACGCCAACGCGCTTTCGAGCGCCCGTTTCACCAGGCTACCCACCGATCCCGGCACCGCCCGGATGTCCGGCTGGCCCCCCAATAACTCGCAGGCGATCAGCGCCCACCTTGGCGATACCGAAATCGATCAGCTTCACCGCTTCGCCGCCGCCGCTGAGCCGTTGCAGCATGATGTTTTCCGGCTTCAGATCATCGATGCGCGCCAGGATCTCCATCTCCTGGCGCAGGCGCGATTCGAGCGAGTCGTCGTGGCGCTCTTCCATCCGAAGGAACTTCACCACCACCCGGCACCGGCTTGAATCCCGCATGGCGACCGGCGGGCAAGCGATTGTGTATCGCGCGCTGGATGAAGTGCTTTCGCGTCCGGTTGCGCAGCAGATCGCCCGGTCGTTTTGCAGCAGCGACTCGATCTCCCCGCGCAGGGCGCCGTCGCCATTGCACGCCGCACTGAGGAAAGCATCCCGCCCAGGCAGAGCTAGCTTGCGGGCGGCCGAGGGCTTCGGCGGTCTCCTCGACGCTCAGTCCGCCAAAATACCGCAATCCCACGACATCGGCCTGACGCGGCGAAACGCGGGCAAATTCGACCAAGGCGTCCTCCAACGCCAGCAGTTCCACCGGCCGCTGGTTATTTAAGCCCAAATGTGCGGAACAGCTAATTTGTCGTAGTCCAGGCAACGCTCGACGATATCGTCAAAGGGTCGTAGCTGGTGTTCAGGTATTCGGTGAGTGAGACCAGCGCTGCCGTGCCGCCCATCCCCGCGATTTACCTTGGCGGTGTCTCATGCGACCGCGTTCATCTGTGTAATCACCGGCCCCCACTCCTCCAGCGCCACCACGCTCACCGAAGCCGGCTGTATCTCCATCCGCGGATAGAAATCGATCGGCATCCCCAGAAAAAAAGCCAGCGCGGCGCGGATCGGATCGGCGTGGCTCACAATCGCAACCTTTCCGCGCGGGTGCGCCTGCCGCAGCCGCACGATTTCCCCCACCATGCGCGCCTGCGTCTCAATCATCATCTCGCCGCCGGGCACGCGCGTGCCGCCGCGATATTGGTTGTAGATGCGCCATTCCGGATCGGCCTCCAACTGCGCAAACGTTTTGCCCGTCCAGTTTCCCGTCCGAATCTCCCCCAACTCTTCGCGTGTCTCGATCGCCAGCCCGCTAGCTTCGGCCAGCGGCACCGCCGTCTCCAGCGCCCGTTCGAGCGGGCTCGAATAGATATGTGTCAACCCGGCGCCGGCCAGCGTCTTTGCCAGCCGCGCCGCCTGCTCGCGTCCTTCCGCGTTCAAATGCACATCCGGCAGCCAGCCTGCTAACGCTTGGCCCACGTAGTCGTTCATCGCGTGCCGTATCAGATAGAACGTGGTCATTTGTTTCAGTATGTACCTTCGCCGGAGCACGACTGGTTCGCAACCACACTGGAGGCCGGCGGTTCGTAATGCCGGTTTTCGAAGCCTTCTGACATGCTGAATGTGTGAAGTTGGCGGTTTTCGGTTTATCGGTCAGCTCCTCCTGGGGCAATGGGCACGCGACTATCTGGCGGGGGCTGATCCGGGGGCTGGCCAAGCTCGGCCATCACGTGGTCTTTTTCGAACGCGACCAGCCGTTCTATGCCAGCCATCGGGATTTGTGGGAGTTGCCCGAAGCGAAACTGGTTTTGTATCCGGCCTGGGATGACGTGCGCCAGGCGGCGCGGCGCGAGCTAGCCGAGGCCGATGCCGCCATAGTCACTTCCTTCTGTCCGGATGCGATCGTGGCCACAGAAGAGGTGCTCGATTCGGCCGCGCGCATCCGCTGCTTCTACGACTTGGATACCGGAGTGACACTCGAAGCCCTGAATGCCGGGCGTGTGGTGGCGTACATTCCGCGGCGCGGGCTGGGCGATTTCGATCTCGTGCTCAGCTATACCGGCGGCGCCGCGCTCGAGCAGCTCAAAACGCGCCTGGGCGCCCGCCACGTGGCGCCGCTCTATGGCTGCGTCGATCCGGAAATCCACCGCCCCGCCGAACCGGAAGAGCGCTTCCGTTCGGCGCTCTCCTACCTGGGAACCTATTCCGCGGACCGCCAGGAGGCCTTGGATGTTCTTTTTCTGGAGCCGGCGCGCCGCCGCCCCGAGTTGCGGTTTGTCATCGGCGGGCCGCAATACCCCGGCGAAATCCGTTGGCCGCAAAACGTGTTCTTTATACCGCACGTGCCGCCCAGCGACCACCCGGCGTTCTATTGTTCGGCCAAAGTCACCCTGAGCGCAACCCGGCAGGCCATGGCCGCCATGGGCTATTGCCCATCCGGCCGCCTGTTCGAAGCGGCGGCTTGCGGCGCCCCCATGGTCAGCGATGAATGGGAAGGCCTCGATTATTTTTTCGAACCCGGCGACGAAATTCTGGTGGCCCGCGCCAGCGGCCACGTCATCGACGCGCTCGAAATGGGCGACGAGGAATTGAAGCGCATGGCGCTCGCCGCGCGTGACCGCGCACTCAGCGCCCATACGGCCGCGCACCGCGCCGCCGAGCTGGAGAATATTTTGGAGGTGGCCCTTAGTCTGCCGGTAGAAGCCGCTGGAGGCAACGAGCTCTAGTGAGATCACAGCCACCCCCAGCCCGGCCACTCACGGAGGCCCCCTGATGTGGGGTATCATCCCCGCCGCCGGCGTCGGCAGCCGCATTCAGCCGCTGGCGTTCTCCAAGGAACTGCTCCCCGTCGGCTGCCGCCAGGATGGCGAAACCGAACGCCCGCGCGCCGTTAGCGAATATCTCATCGAGCGCATGGTGCGCGGCGGCGCGCGCAAGATCGTCTTTGTCATCTCGCCTGGCAAATCCGACATCCTCGAATACTATGGCGGGCAGGTCTTTTCAGCCGATGTCTGCTATGTAGTGCAGCCGCGGCCCGCCGGTTTGTGCGACGCCATCTTCCGCGCGCTGCCGCTCATCGCGCCGGAAGAAGGTGTCGTCGTCGGGCTGCCCGACACCATTTGGTTCCCCGATGATGCCCTTCGCGAGCTGCCGGATGGCGCGCTCTCGTTCCTCCTCTTTCCGGTCGAGCGGCCGGAGCTCTTCGACGCTGTGCTCACCGATGCGCGCGGCCATGTCCGCTCCATCCGGGTGAAGCAGCCCGATGCCGGCTCCCACTGGATCTGGGGCGCTTTCAAGATGCCCGGCGCCATCCTGGCGGAACTACACCGCCTCTGGCGCGAGCGCGAGTGCCGCGATGAATATATAGGTACACTCGTCAACGAGTACCTCGCCCGCGGCGGAACGGCGCTGGGCGTTCCGGCCGGATCGGCCTATGTCGATGTCGGCACGCTGCACGGTTACCGAGAGGCCATCCGCCTGCTGGCCGATGCGCCGGCCCTCGCCCAGGCCTGCGCTCCCGCTTCGGGTGGCCGCTCATGAGCACCGGGTCCATCGCCCGCGGCCAATGGACGGAAGACGAAATCCGCGCGCGCGTCCGCCAGTTGGGAAAATGGTTTCACAATCTCCGCCTGGGCGGTGTCGAAACCGCTCCCGATCATTTTCTGGGCGACTATCCCGCATTGAAATGGCGCGTTTTGGAGCAGTGTCTGCCGCGGGATTTGCGCGGCCGCACCGTGCTCGATGTGGGCTGCAATGCCGGTTTCTATTCCCTCGAAATGAAAAAACGCGGCGCGGACCGTGTTGTCGCTATCGATACGGATGAAGGTTATCTGGCGCAGGGCCGTTTCGCCGCGCAGGTCTCCGGCCTCGAGATCGAGTTTCGCCGGTTATCCGTGTACGAAGTCGCGCGCCTCCGCGAGAAGTTCGACGTCGTTTTGTTCATGGGGGTTCTCTACCACCTGCGGCATCCTTTGTTGGCACTCGATCTGCTTCACGAGTGTGTAGTTGGCGACCTGTTAGTCTTCCAGTCGCTGCTCCGCGGAAGTATGGAAACGAAGCCCTTCGCGAGCGATTATCCCTTCACGGAAACCGCGATTTTTGGCCATCCGGATTACCCGAAGCTGCATTTTGTGGAACACCGCTATACCGGCGACCCCACCAACTGGTGGATTCCGAATCTCGCGTGCGCCGAGGCCATGCTGCGCAGCGCGGGTTTCGCGATTGTGGAACGTCCCGAACCGGAAGTGTTTTTATGCCGGCGCGTTGAAATGCCGGATTGGTCGCGCCAGGAATCGGGCCAATTACTAAGCCAGTTCAGCCGCGGTCGGGGAAGGAGGCGTTAGACCGTGGTAGAAGCCGTGATGCTTTGGAACGAGCCGAACAACCTTTCCCATTGGGATTTCGAGCTCGATAAGGACTGGAAGATCTTCGCTCGGATGGCGCGCTGCGCCGCCGATGCGGTGAAGGCGGAAAATCCGCGCCTGCCGCGCGTCCTGGGCGGTATCTCGCCCATCGATGCCAACTTCATCCGCAACATGGACGAGCAGGGCGTGCTCGCCTCGGTGGACGTCGTCGCCGTGCACGGTTTTCCGCTCGATTGGAATCACTGGACCATTCACGAATGGCCCGACAAGCTGGCCGAAATTCGCGCGGTCACCAGTTTGCCGGTGTGGGTCTCGGAAGTGGGCGTGTCCACCTTCGGCGCCGAAGAGGTGCAGGAATTCGGTTTCGAGCGCACCGCCGAGCTGCTCGCCGGCCGCGTGGATCGCATCCACTGGTACAGCCTTTACGACTTGCCGCGCGCCTGGCCCGCCACCACTCGCCACCGCGAGGCCGAGGGCTCCTCCTATTACCGCCATTTTTACATGGGCCTTTTGCGGGAGGACGGCACGCCCAAGCGGGCGCTGCGTCTGTTTCCCAAGTACGCCCCGTGCATCGGCATCTGCCAGTGGTTTCATTTTGAAGATCATCGCCTGGAGAGCGCCGTGCGGTGGCTGAAAGAACTCGGCGTCAAGTATCTGCGCACCGGATTGAGCTGGGCCGATAGCTGCCGGCCGCAGGCTCTACGCTGGTTCGATCGCCAGATGCAGGCCCTGGAGGACTTCGATGTGACGCTAACTTTCTGTTTCACCCCGGAGGCTTGCGGGTTGCGTCCGCATCACACCAGCCCGCCCAGGCAGGTAGAACAATTCGCGGAATTTTGCGCCGGCATGATTCGCCGCTATGGGAACTGAAGCCTATGCCGATTGAAGAAAGGCTCGAATCGCGCCGGGTGCTGGTCGTGGCCGCGCATCCGGACGACGAAACCATCGGCTGCGGCGGCCTCCTGGGACGTTTGCGCGATCCTTTGATTCTCCATGTAACCGACGGCGCGCCCCGCAACCTGGCTGATGCGCACCGCGCCGGATTCGAGCTGCGCGAGGACTACGCGCAAGCGCGGCGGATGGAGTTGCGCAACGCGCTGGAACTCGCGGGCATCCGGGAAGAGCAGACCCGCTCGTTCGATATTCCCGATCAAGAGGCCTCTCTCGATTTGACCGTTCTCGCCACGCGTGTCGCGGACGTGCTCCGCCAGGTCCGGCCGGCGGCCATTTTGACGCATCCCTACGAAGGCGGCCATCCCGATCACGATGCCACCGCCTTCGCCGTCCATGCCGCCTGCGCCCTGGTCCCAGCCGCGCCCGATATCTACGAATTCACTTCCTACCATGCCGCTTTCCATTCACGCCAGGCCGGCGAATTGGAGATGGGCCAGTTTCTGATCGATAGCGAGCCGGGCGAGGCCGTCCAGTTGACCGATCTCGAGCGGGAGCGCAAACGCCGCATGATCGAATGTTTCGCCACCCAGCTCGAAATGCTCCGGCGCTTCCCTCTCGATATCGAGCGCTTCCGCCCGGCGCCGGTCTACACCTTCATCGAACCGCCTCACCCGGGCAAGTTGTTCTACGAAAATTTCGATTGGGGCATGACCGGAGAGCGCTGGCGGCGTCTGGCGGCCGAAGCTTTAGAAGAACTGGTGGTCGCCGGCACATGAGCCTGAGCGTGCTCAGCATCGCGTATCCGTTAGCTCCGGTCAGCCCGGATGCCGCCGGCGGCTCCGAACAAATCCTCTCCCTGATCGACCGCGCGCTGGTCCGCCAGGGGCACCGCTCGGTCGTGATTGCCTGCCAGGGCTCCAGCGTGGCGGGTACCCTGATCGAAGCCCCGCTGCCGCCGGGCGAATGGACCGATGTGGCCCGCGCCGCGGCCCACGAGAATTACCGCGCGCTCATCCGCCGCGCCCTCGAACGCTGGCGCTTCGACCTAGTTCACATGCATTCGCTCGATTTCCACGCCTACTTGCCGCCCGAGGGAGTGCCAGTCTTGGTTACTCTGCACCTCCCGCCCGATTGGTACCCGGATTGGGTGTTTCGCCTGGGGCGGCGCGATACCTGGCTCGCATGCGTTTCCGCCGCGCAACTCCGGAGCTGCCCGCCCAGCCCGCGGCTCCTGGAGCCGGTAGAAAACGGCATTCCAGTCGAGCGCTTTCCCTTCAACCCCGCCAAGCGCAACTTCGTCCTCGCGCTGGGACGCATTTGCCCGGAGAAGGGCTTTCATTTGGCGCTCGATGCCGCGCGCGCCGCTGGCGTGCCGGCGTTGATCGCTGGCGAAGTGTTCCGCTATCGCGCGCACCGGGAGTATCTTTCGCGAGAGCTGCTCCCGCGTCTCGATGGCGAGCGCCAGTTCATCGGCCCCGTCAGCTTCGCGCGCAAGCGCCTGCTGCTCGCCGCGGCGCGCTGTCTGCTGGTGCCCAGTCTCGTCCCCGAAACCAGTTCGTTGGTTTCCATGGAAGCTCTGGCCTGCGGCACCCCGGTCGTTGCGTTCCCTTCCGGCGCGCTGCCCGAAATCGTGGAACACGGCCGCACCGGCTTTTTGGTTCACGATGTCGAGGAGATGGCCGCGGCCATTCGGAAAGCGGATCGCATCGATCCATCCGCCTGCCGGCGCACCGCCGAAGTGCGCTTCGATGCCGAACGGATGATTAGCCAATATCTCCGCGAATACGAGCGCCTCGCGTGCCGGAAGGCGGTCGCCCATTGATGGACATCCGCGAACTCGCCTCCCTCGCGGAACTGGAGTCGTTCGAACCTGAGTGGCGCCGGTTGTGGACTCGCGATCCGCGCGCCACCTTATTCCAAAGCCCCGATTGGCTGCTGCCCTGGACACGGCATCTCTGGGGCGGCGGGCGCCTCCGCGTGCTTACCCTCCGAAGCCAGGGGCGCTTGTGCGCGCTCGCGCCGTTTTTCGAATGGGGAATCGGCGCGCGCTGCCTCTCCTTTTTGGGATCGGGTATCAGCGATTACCTGGATATCCTGGCCGAACCGGATTGCGCGCAGCCGGCGGCTCGGTTGATTTTCGAATGGCTCGCAAGCGAGTGCGCGCATTGCCAAACCATCGACCTACAGGAACTTCCACCCGGCTCGCCGCTGCTGGCCGGCGCGGGCCCGCCGTGGCAGGAAGAAGCCTCGGGCGTGTGCCCGGTAGTGACGCTCCCGGGTACCGTGCCGCCGGATGTGCGCCGCGCCGAACGAAAACTGGCGCGCGAGGCGTCCGTCGCGTTTCGTCAGGCCGTCCTACTCGACGAGCTGTTCCATTTGCACCGGGCCCGCTGGCGCGAGCGCCACGACGAAGGCGTGCTGGCCACCGCTTCTCTCGAAGCCTTCCATCGCGAATCGGCCGGGCGCTTTCTCGCGGCCGGGATGCTGCGAATATTCGGCCTCTTTGCTAACGGCCAGTGCATTGCCGTGCAGTACAATTTTTCGGCCAAACGCCGCACCTTCGCCTATCTCTCCGGGTTCGATCCCGCATGGAGCCGCTACAGTCCGGGCGCTGTTCTGCTCAAGTATTCAATGGAGCGCGCCATTCAGGAAGGGTCCTTGGAGTTCGATTTCCTCCGCCGGCCGGAGCCGTTCAAATATCTCTGGGGCGCGCGCGACCGCGCCAATCGAAGACTGATGCTGACCCATTCCATTCGCGCAGAAGTCGCGTGATCGCCTATCGCGAACAGCGCCGGCGCGTGCGAGCCTCGGAGTTCCTGCGCCAGGCGGAGGCCGCGCGAGGCTTCGAGCGCCAAATGCTGTTAGGCCAGTTTGAGGCAGGCGTTGCGGATGCGCTCTGCCCCGATTGCGACCGCGATCTGGGGGACCACGTCGAGCCGCCCGAGGAGATCGAAATATCCGTTCCCGAAGGCTTCGCGTATTACGCGCTTGATCCCGAGTTGTACGAGCGCGCGGCGGCGCGGTTTGTAAAAGCCGAGCGTCCGCAACGCGTCGCGGTGATCGGCATCCGCGCCATCGGAACCACGCTGAGCGCGATCGTAGCGCGGCGCCTGCGCGAATCCGGCTGCGCGGTGGCTCGCTGGACTGTCCGCCCGCGTGGCCACCCCTGGAATCGCGAGCTGCGCATCGATCAAGCCTTGGCTCAAGCGTGGCGCGCATGGCCCGGCCTGTTCGCGGTGGTGGACGAAGGGCCCGGTTTGAGCGGCTCTTCCTTCGCCGCCGTCTCGGCTTGCCTCGAATCGCTGGGCATCGCGCCGGAACGCGTCGTTCTGTTTCCGAGTTGGACACCGGATGGCTCCGCGTTTATCTCCGCCCCGGCCCGCGCGCGCTGGCTGCTGCACCGCAAATATTGCATTCCGTTCGAGGACCTCGGCCTGTTCGGCGGCGCCTGCGATCTCGGCGCAGGCAAGTGGCGCGCGCTTAGGGGGCTCGATCTCCCCGTCCAGCCCCAGCATGAACGCCGGAAATATCTGAGCCGCGGCCGTGAGGGAGCGCTCCCCACCCTCTACAAATTTGCCGGCTACGCCAACTTCGGCCGCGCCGCGCTCGCCCGCGCCGAAGCCCTCCGCGGCTGGATTCCTGGGTGCGGTGAACTCGATCGCGGCTTTATCTCCATGCCATGGGTCTCCGGTCGCCCGCCCAAAGTCAACGCGCAATTTCTCGATCACGCCGCCCGCTACCTCGCTCACGTGAGCCACGAATTTCCGGCTCACGAGCCGGTCCGCTTCGAGCCTCTAGCCGAACTGATCGCGGTCAACTCTCCCAGAGCGCCTGACGCCGCTCGCTGGCGCGGCGCCGTCGAAGACGGCCATGCCGTCCATCTCGATGCCCGCATGTTCCCGCACGAGTGGATTGAAACGCCGGCAGGCTATCTAAAAGCCGACGCGCTCGATCACCACGACGACCACTTCTTCCCCGGCCCTCAAGACCCGGCTTGGGATGTAGCCGGCACAATCGTCGAGTTCGCGCTCGATGCCGCCGCCGAAAACCACTTCGTCGAAGTCTACCGGCGCGCCTCCGCCGACCGTGCCATTCGTGCCCGCCTGCCGTTCTATCGCCTCGCCTATCTGGCCTTCCGGGTCGGCTACTGGAATCTGGCCGGTGAGCGCTTTGCCCGCGAGCGCGCCCGTTCCGAGGCGCTTCTCGAGGCAGTGCTATCCTGAGAACGAAGTCGTGTTGCGTTCCCGCTTAGGCCGTGCCGCCATCATTCTGTCCGGAAGTTTGCTGGCAATTTCCGGGCTTTATGCCATTCAGCCGTGGCGCGAGTACCCCGGCGTCGAGTACGAAAGCTACCCCATCCCGAAGGACTACCAGGAAAAAACCGAGTGGGTATTTGCCCGCCTGATGTATCCGCCCATCGGGCCATACTTTCGCGGCGAACGCCTTTATCCGGATCTCATCCCCACTCCCGGGTTTTCATTCCTCGGCGACTGGCGGCTGGGCGCTTCCAACTGGACGATGGACTATCCGCGGTCGGACCGCCACTTCTCGCAGGCCTTGCGCCGTCTCACCCGCATTCACGCGCGCTCCGCCGAGCAGGTCATCAATCTGGACGATAACGACGTCTGGGACTGGCCGTGGCTCTACGGCGTCGAGGTCGGCCACTGGAACCTCACCGATGCGCAGGTGCGCTCCATGCGCGAATACCTGCTGCGCGGCGGCTTCTTCATGTGCGACGATTTCCACGGCTCCGTCGAGTGGGATATCTTCGCCGCCACTATGCAGAAGATTTTTCCCGACCGGCCCATTGTCGAGATCCCCAGTAATGACCCGATCTTCCACATTATTTACGACCTCGACGACCGCTACCAGGTGCCAGGCGCGCAATTCCTCGATACCCACCAAACCTGGGAGCAGGATGGCAGAATCCCTCACTGGCGCGGCATTTATGACGACAAAGGCCGCGTGATGGTCGCCATGTGCTTCGATATGGACCTCGGCGATTCCTGGGAGCATGCCGATAACCCGCAATATCCGGAAAAATTTTCCGCCCTGGGCATTCGCATCGGCGTCAACTACGTGACCTATGCGATGTCGCATTAACATGGGGGCCGCTCAATGAATTGGGCCGCAACGGGCGCAACCGCGCTCGCGCTCGCTGTGATCGTTGGCGCCTTCGGCGCGCACGGCTTGCGCGACCGTCTGGATGCCGCTTCCCGCGACGTGTACGAGACAGGAGTCCTGTACCACTTTTTCCACGCCCTGGGCATCTTGATCGTTTCGCTGATGCCGAAGTCCGGCTTCCTCACGCAAGCGCAAGCTGCGTGGGTCTGCGGCTTGCTCGGCGCCGGAATTGTGCTCTTTTCCGGAAGCCTTTACGTGCTGGCCATCACCCGTATCCCGGCGCTCGGTATCGTCACGCCGTTCGGCGGCCTGGCCTTCATGGGGGGCTGGCTCGTATTGGCCGCCGCACTGCTAGCCAACCGTTAAGTCGTGCTGGTTTTGCGGCTCTTTTTGCCCTGAGGCTTGGCTCCTGCCTCGCCCGCCGGGGCTTCGTCCGGATTCACCTTCTTGAGCACTTCATCGAAGAGGGCTGCTTTGCGGCTATCGCTTTTGGGCGGCGGAGCTTGTTCATGGCGGTAATCGTGATCGCTATGGCAGGTGCGGCAGCGAACCTTGGCGGGCTCCCCATTCACCAACGAAACCAGCGAATGATTCATGATGCGCTTGCAGCGCACGCAAAAATCGTCGATCACATCTCCCAAACGGTACTCGGGCATCGAACCTCCTAAACGGCAGCCGCTTCGGGCTGCAGCCATTGCGCCGGTTCGAAACCGACGTATTTGCAGATTCGCAACTGGCCCTCGGGAGTCTCTAGCAAATCTCCTACCTGGAGGGGCTGGCCCGATTCCCGCAGCGTTTGCCATGCCTCGTATTCATTGCGCGCTTCAATGTGCCCGTCCGGTTCGTAATCTTTGGGCTTCACTGTGGCTGCGCCGGACACATGGGGCGCGTAGCGGAACTGCTGCCGTAACGAATCCTTCATGTGATAGACGCGGTAGCTCGGCATAGACTGCCATTGTAAACGAAGTGTGGGCGGGACGCTGCCGGATTATTGGCGGGGCAAACTGGGCAATGCCGCTAGACCGTCGCGCTCACCCAACGCGATCCAGCGCTCCACGAGGGGGCGCGACCACATCAGCGAATACTTGATCGGGCCGAATGGTTCGGAAGGAGTAATGGAAACGACTCTGAGGCCGCCGAGCGGCCGGCGCGGGCTGACGATCTTGCGCAGAAATTGCCAATGCAGTGTGGCCAGGCAATCGAGCGCAATCACATGCGTGGCGCCCACTTCCGCGGCGGCCCAAAGTGGGAGCGCGCCGCGGAAGCCGCCATCCACATACGACCGGCCACCGATAGAGACCGAAGGAAAGAAGACCGGAATGGAGACGGTGGCCGCCAGATGCCGCCAGGTGACGTCGGCGGCGCGCACCAGCACGGGGCCGAAGCGCGGCATTTCGACCAGCGTGAGGGCGAAGGGCATGCGCGGCTGGTAGCGAGAGAAGAGTTCCAGCCCTTTCCGGTAGAGCGGTTTGGGACGAAGGATGCGAATGGCCGAGAGCGAATCATCCAGCCAATCGCGCGCCAGGTCGTCCGGCGTGGCCCCACCGGCGATGGCCCAACCATTCCACGCTCCAGCCGAAGCGCCAATAACGATATCGGGCCGGACATGCCCCGCCAGGGCGCGCCACACGCCCACTTCCCAGGCGGCGAACATGCCGCCGGCCGAAAGCACCAGCGCAGTCACAATTGCCAGACGATTTGGCCGTTCACGATCGTTGCCGTGGGGCCGCCTTGAAAGGTGCGGCCGTGGAAGGGGGAATTGCGGCTGCGGGAGGGGGACTGGTTCACGTCGTAGGTCCACTCGAAATCGGTGGCGAAGACGGTGATGTCGCCGGGGGCGCCGGGGCGGAGGGTTCCGCGGCCGAGGTGGAGGACCGATTCCGGGCCGGTGGTGAAGAGTTCCACCATGCGATTAAGGGTGATTTTTCCGGGTTTGACGAGTTGCTGGAGAGTCAGGGCGAGGGCGGTTTCCAGGCCGATGATGCCGAAGGGGCAGGCTTCGAATTCCTGCATTTTTTCGCTGCCGGCGTGGGGGGCGTGGTCGGTGGCGATGGCGGTGACGGTGCCGGCGGCGACTCCCTCCACCACCGCGGCGCAGTCGCAGCCGGCGCGCAAAGGCGGCTTCATTTTGTAATTGCTGTCGTAGGGCGGCATTTCGGCATCGGTGAGCGAGAAATGGTGGGGGGTGGCTTCGCAGGTGACCGCGAGGCCCTGGCGGCGGGCGAACTCCACCATGGCGACGGCGTTGCGGGTAGAAATGTGGGCCACGTGGAAGCGAGCGCCGGTGAGCTGGGCGAGCACCAGGTCGCGGGCCACCATGACGTCTTCAGAAGCCGCGGGAATGCCGCGCAATCCCCAGCGGACCGAGGGCAAGCCCTCATTCATATCGCCGCCCGCGCTGAGGTTCAGGTCTTCGCAGTGATCGATGACGGGGACCTGGTAGGAGCGGGCGAACTCCATGGCCCGGCGCATGACGCGCGAGTTCATTACGGGGCGTCCATCGTCGGAAATAGCCACCGCGCCGGCGGCGCGCATGGCGCCGATAGCCGCCAGTTCTTCGCCCGCGCTGCCCTTGGTGATGGCGCCGATGGGGAACACGTTGACCACCGCTTTGCGTTGCGCGGTTTCGACGATGTAGCGGGTGACGGTAGCGCTATCGTTGACCGGCTTGGTGTTGGGCATGCAGCAAATGGAAGTGAATCCGCCGGCGGCGGCGGCGCGGGAGCCGCTCTCGATGGTCTCGAGATGCTCGAACCCCGGCTCGCGGAGGTGGACGTGCATATCGATAAAGCCGGGGGCGACGATCATACCCGAGGCGTCGAAGACCTCGGCGCCGGGGGCGGTGAGACCTTCGCCCACCGCCGCGATTTTGCCATCCGCGAGGAGGACATCGGCGATGCGATCGGTGGCTGAAGAAGGGTCAATTACGTGACCGTTGCGGATCACGAGAGACATTATCCGATCACCCTTTCGAGGACCGCCATGCGCACGGCGATTCCGTTTTCGACCTGATTGAGTATCACGGAGCGCTGGAAATCGGCGACTTCGCTCGAGAGCTCGCGGCCGCGATTGATGGGGCCGGGATGCATCACGATGGCGTCCGGCCGGGCCAGATCCAGGTGCTCCAGGCGGAGGCCGTAGAACTGAAAATACTCGCTGGCGGGAAAGGCGGCCTCATGCTGGCGTTCGAGCTGGACGCGCAGCATCATAATGACATCGGCATCGCGGATGGCTTCGCGGATATCGGTGGTGAGGCGGACTCCAGGCGCCAGTTGTTTCAGTTCGGGAGGCAACAGGGAGGCGGGACCGCAAAGCACGATTTCGACGCCGAACTTGGAGAGCAGATAGATATTGGAGCGGGCCACGCGGCTGTGGGCGATATCGCCGATGATGGCCACTCGCAGCCCTTCGAGCCGCTCGCGGCGGTCGAGGATGGTGCGCGCATCGAGCAGCGCCTGGGTGGGATGCTCGTGCGTGCCATCGCCGGCGTTGACGATCGGCGTCTCCAGATAGCGCGAGAGAAAATGCGGCGCCCCGCTGGCGGCATGCCGCATCACGATGGCGTCCGGCCGCATGGCGGCGAGCGTGTTGAGCGTATCCACCAGCGATTCGCCTTTGGATACCGATGACGCCGCGGCGGTAATGGAAACGGCATCGGCCCCCATACGCTTGGCGGCGATTTCGAAGCTGGTGCGGGTGCGCGTGGAAGCTTCGAAAAACAGGTTGACGATCATTTTGCCGCGCAGCGTATCCAGCTTCTTCAGCGACTGGCTCTGCAGGGGCTGAAAATCCTTGGCGCGCGCCAGAATGGCTTCGATTTCGGAGCGGTCGAGATTCTCAATTCCGAGCAATCCGACGGGCATGTTTACACCGCTTCGGCCGCGGACTTTTCGACCAGCAGCACTTTTTCCATGCCGTCGATCTCCTGAAACTTCACTTCGATGATTTCGTTGGCGGTGGTTTGGACGGTGCGGCCGACGAAGCTGGCTTCGATGGGCAGCTCGCGATGGCCGCGATCGATCAAGGCCAGCAGCCGCACGCGCGCCGGGCGGCCGTGATCGAAAAGCGCGTCCAGCGCCGCGCGCACCGTTCGGCCAGTGTAGAGCACATCGTCCATCAGAACGATATCGAGGTTCTGCACGGAGAAAGGAATTTCGGTCGAGCTGACGACAGGTTTCACACCGACCGTGGTCAGGTCGTCGCGGTACAGGTTGATATCCAGAATGCCGACGAGGACTTTACGTTTTTCGAGCGCTTCGATTTTGGCGGCCAGGCGCTGCGCCAGCGGCACGCCCCGGCGGCGAATGCCGATAAATGCGAGCTTATCGAGATCGGCGGTTTTTTCGAGGACCTCATGGGCGAGGCGCACCAAAGTGCGGTCGATTTCCGAAGCGCTCATCAACTGCGCTTTCTCGCGGATTGGAATCATGGGGGCTGTAAGGACAGCGTAACATGCGGGGTTGGGGGGAGGCGTGGAAGCGGCATGGACACAAGATTGAGTGACCGCTCCCTGACGGCCGCGGCTCCGATATGCGGTTACCTGGGAGGAGGAGCGCCCTCGGGGGATGCTGAGTCCGATGCCGCTGGGTGTCCCCGTCACAACCATCTCGACGCGGCGCTCGATGGTTCCGGTGGTGTCGTTACGGATGAAATTTTCCGCGACCACGACGTCGCTGAGCCGGGTGACCGCGAAATACGGCTCCGCCGTGACGATGAGGCCAAAGCTCTGCAAATCGGCGCCGGCTGACCGGTCTCGTTGGGCGTTAACGCTTGGTTCTGAGGTGCCTGGTTTTCACAGGATTAAGCACCTGGGAAATGTGCGGCAAATCACGCCGCCGCGGGGAAGCCGGGCAGGTCTCGGCGGGGACCATGGCCCGGCAACTGCACTTGGTTCGGCGTGGTGGCACTTAGGGGTGGGTGGGGCGGTGTGTTTTTGACACTCGCCAGTCTACTAACCGGAACTCTCAATGCGGAGCCTGGTAATCATGCGCAGCCCCGTAATTACGCGTGCGCCGATCAGGCGCCCTTCACCTTTGCGGAACTTACGGCGCTGGCGAAAAACCCGCTTTCGCCGGCGCTCGAAAACAAGCTAAACCGGGTGCTGGCCGAGCCGGTGGTCTGCAACGACGCGGCGATACCGCGCGATGCGGGCGGACACCCGGTGCGCATCGTGGAATGGAATGTCAACCATGGACTAAACGAGAGGGAAATCGAAGCGGCGCTGCGCGGTCCCGGTGCGTTTCACGCGCGCGTGACAGCGGACCCTCGGGGCGGCTCCCGCGCGCGCCTGGATGAAGAGCTCCAAGTCCTAAGCCAAGCCGATGTCATCGTCCTGGATGAAGTCGATTGCGGAGTTGGCCGCACGCAGTACAGGAATATCGCCCGCGACCTGGCGGGAGCGCTGGGCATGAATTACGCCTACGGCGTGGAGTTCGTGGAACTGGAACGGATTTATCTTGGCCTCGACCGCGCAGACAACGTGAACCTCGGCCGTTACCGCGCCACCGAAGGAACAGTGGTGCTGAGCCGCTACCCGATTGCGCGCGCCGAAGTGGTGCGGCTGCCGATGAAATACGACTGGTACGGTTCCGAGGTCAAGGCGGTCACCGATCTGGAGAAGGCTCGCCGGTGGTCGGCCGAGCGGGTGTTTGATGAGCACATCAACGGGCAGGTGCGGCGCGGCGGGCGCATGGCGCTAATGGTGAACCTGCGAGTGCCCGAATCGCCGACCGGGTTTCTCTCGGTTGTGTGCCCGCACCTGGAAAACTACACGACTCCAGCCGGCCGAGCTGAGCAAATGAATTATCTGCTTCGCCACATACAAAATAATCCGAACCCGCTGGTATTGGCGGGCGACCTGAATTCCACCGGGGCGGACGCGCAGCCGGTTTCGGTGCGGCGGGAACTACTACAGCGCGCGAAGAGCGTGCGGTTCTGGGCCTCGCAGGCGTTGTTCGTGCTGACGCCGGTTACCGGCCTGCGCTACATGCTGTACCCGATCGATTACTTCAAGAACTTCCACGACCCGACCGCCATCAGCGTGCCCCTGGCGCTGGCGAACCCGGAAGCGGCGCAGTTTGGCGCGGTGAAAAGCTTTCAGTTCTGCGATGGCGGCGCGTTCGACCGGGGGGGCGACCCGCGGTTGAGCCATGGTCTGCGAGGAGGCGCTTTTTCGGGCAGCAATCAGCGGGCGTGGAAAGGCTTCGTTCCCACGTTTGCGCTCAAACGCACGTATCACGGAGTAGTGGGCGAATATAAAACCGATTGGTTCCTGGTGAAGCCGGCGCCACCCTTATTCCTGCCGTTCAACGGGCGGACGCTGAACGAGGTGAACCGCGCCCCGCTGGTCCACATCTCCGACCACGCCCCCATCGTGGTATGGTTGGCGACCGCGCCTCTAGGCACCGCGCCTCCAAACCGGGTCTCCCCTACTCAAAGCGGGCGTGATGGTTCACCGGCCCACAGCCGTGGCCCAGCTTCGGAGCGGTGCGCAGCGCCTCCTGAATAAAAGCCTTGGCGCGCGCCACGGCGCTGGTCAAGGGCATGCCGCAAGCCAGCCCGGCGGTGATGGCCGCCGAAAAGGTGCAGCCGGTGCCATGGGAATGGCGGGTATCGATGCGAGGAGCGGAGTATTCGGTGAATTGCCCGTCCGCCAGAAGCACGTCTGTGGCCTGACCTTGCCGGTGGCCGCCTTTGATCAAAACGGCGCGCACGCCGAGACGCTGAATAATTTCGGCGGCGCGGCGCAATTCTTCCGAGCCGGAAATGGCCATGCCGGAAAGCGCCTGGGCTTCGTCCAGGTTGGGCGTGACCAGCGCGGCGTGCGGCAGCAGTTCTTCCCGCAGGGCGCGCATGCCATGCGCGTCCAGCAAGCCTTGTCCCTGTTTACCCACAGCCACGGGATCGATTACCAGGGGAAAGCGGAAACTGCGGGCCGAACGGGCTACGGCGCGCACGATGGGAGCGGAGCCGAGAGCGCCGGTTTTAGCGGCGGACGGCGGGATGTCTTCGAGCACGGCTTCGAGTTGCTCGGCAACGAGATCGGCGGCCATGACTTTGACCCGGCCGGCGCGCCGGGAATTTTGCACGGTGAGCAGGGTAATAACGGCTTCGCCGTAGACACCGAGCTGATGGAAGGTTTTCAGGTCGGCTTGAATTCCGGCGCCCCCGCTGGGGTCGGAACCAGCGATGGTAAGGGCTGCAGGCAAAGCGTTCACTTGCTCCACATTGTAATTGGCGGCGACGGGACGCCGCCGACGGTAAGCACCAGGGGCACCTGGCCGGAGGGCAAAAATCCGCCGGGCGTCCGCGCATTCACCTGGATGGTGCCCACCAGGCCGGGGGCGCTGCCGGCGAACAGAATCTGGGCAGGCAGGCCGGCCATGGTCAGCGAAACGGCGGCTTGCGGTTGCGGAAACGGCGGGGAGGTGGGGGCGGGCAGGCCGGGAACGTTCACCCAGTTGGTGAGCCCCTCGCCGGTCCCGTACAAGGTAACGATGCTGTTTTGCGGCGCCGGATTCGATTGCGAGTTGAGCGAGCCATCCTGGTTGACCACGACCGGAAAGAGAGCCGGCGCGGTGCCGGCCACCGGCAGAGTCAGGGCGCCCGCCTGCTGGCCGTTGTAGAACACCACCATATTGGTGCTTCCGCCCGGGGCGACGCCGTAAGGAACCTGGGCGTTCACCTGCCCGGCTTGCGCGTAGAGGATGGGCGCGGGGACGCCATCGAACTGCACCTGGGTTCCGCCGAGAGTTGTGGGGAGGGTGCCGCCGGGGCTGATGGTGGCGCTTACGCCGGTTTGCGGCCCGAGTCCCACGCCGTAAATGCTGATCAGTTCGCCCGGCGCAACGCTTCCGGCTTGTCCGCCGGCGGCGCTGGCGGCGGTGAGTGGGGTGGAGACCGGAGTTCCGCCGCCTTGGGGATCGGGGGCGGTGGTGGGGGTGAGCTTCAACACCACGTTTCGCCTGGAGTCGGCGACGTACACATTTCCCGATCCATCGAGCGCGATGCCATCGGGAAAGCCCAGCGGGACGGCGCCCGCGCCCAATATTGTCTGGATGGCGCCATCGGGGGTCACTTTACGGATCCGATAATTGTTGCCATCGGCGATATAAATATTGCCGTCGTCGGTGACTGCGATGCCGGTGGGGCCGGCGAGAGCCGCGGCCGTAGCCGGCCCGCCATCGCCGCTGAAGCCTGGCGTGCCTGTGCCCGCAACCGTCGCGATTCTTCCGTCCGGTGTCACCTTGCGGATGGCGTTATTGCCTGTGTCGGCAATGAAGAGGTCGCCCGCCGAATCCGAGGCGCACGCCGTTGGAAAGTTGAGTTCCGCTTCGGGCGCGGGGCCACCGTCTCCAATGTAGCCCGGCGTTCCATTGCCGGCCGCGGTGGTCACGACGCCGCCGGCGGGCGCGCGCAGCACGCGGTTGTTTTCCGTATCCACCACGTAGAGTACGCCGTTACGGCCGGTGCAAACGCCGTCCGGTTGGAGCAGAGGCATTTGCGGCCCAGGCGAGCCGTCGTGCCCCAGCGCGCTTGTGCCGCACTCGAGCGGCGTGCCGCAGCCAACGACGGTTTGGATCTGCCCGCCGGCGGTGATCTCGCGGACGCGATTATTGCCCGCGTCGGCGACGTATACGTTGCCTGCGCCATCTACTGCGAGGCCGGCGGGGACATTGAGCTTGGCTGCCGTCGCGGGACCATTATCGCCTGCAAATCCGGCGACAGTTCCGGCCAGAGTGGCGATCTGGCCAGACGGGCTGATCCTGCGGACGCGCTGGTGCCTGGAATCGGCAATGTACAGGTTGCCCATGGCATCGAGCGCCAGACCCCAGGGTTCGTTGAGCTGGGCTTGGATTGCCGGCCCGCCGTCGCCAATACCGGTGCTGCCTGCCAGGAGTTGGGGATTACGGTTGGCCGGGTTGCCGCCGGCTTTCCAGAGCTGGGTCCCAAACGGATTCCCGGTGGTGCCTACAAGTATCTGATTGCCCAAGGTCGCATACACATTGCCAGCCGCATCGACCGCCACGTCCAACGCGCCGACTTCTGGCGGGCCGATTGGGATGGTGGTAAATGCAGGGGCGCCAGCGGAGGAAGCGAGATTCGCGTAACCGAGACCCAGGTAAAGGTCGGTAACGTAAAGCGTACCGGAAGAATCCACGGCCAGACCCACCGGGTCGAGCGGAGACGACGCCGGATTTGAGGGTTGCCGGCCCGGCCCGAGGACGGTGGTGATGATTCCTCCGGAAACCCTGCGGACACGATTGTTTTGGGAGTCGGCTATGTACAGCGCACCGGCGGGGTCGACAGCCACACCGAGGGGATAGTTCAGCTGGGCCTGCGCGGCGGGCCCGCCGTCGCCGGCGTAACCCTCGATTCCAATGCCGGCCACCGTGCTGATGGTTCCGGCGGGTGCCACTCTCTTTACGCAATGGCCCTGGAATTCGGAAATATACAGGTTGCCGGCCGAGTCCACAGCAATATTGCGCGGGGTTAACAGGGGAGTATTGGCAGCAGCGCCACCATCAGCGCCCTCCAGCGCCTGGCCGTTGCCGGCGACCGTGGTAATGATTCCGTTCGTGGCGATCTTACGGACGCGATTGTTGCCGTAATCGGCGACATACACATTCCCCGCTTTATCCACCGCTACCCCGTAGGGCTGGTTCAATTGCGCCGAGGTGGCAGGGCCGCCATCGCCGCTGTAACCGGCGCTGCAGGTTCCGGCGACGGTGCTGATGTTGCCGGCGGTATCGATCTTTCGTACCAGGTGATTGTCCGTATCGGAAAGGTAAATATTGCCGGCGAAGTCCACAGCGACGCCGTTGGCCGTGCCCAGCACGGCGGAGTTGGCGGGGCCGGAGGCGTTCGGCCCAAACTGGTCGCGGGGGCAACTGCCGGCGATGACCTGCGCCTGATAAACGGTAGGGCCGGATGCGGCGGGCGCCGGAATCAGGCCAAACAGGAAACAGACCACGCCATATCGCAACATTGGACCTGTACTGCTTAGT
Organism: Bryobacteraceae bacterium; assembly: GCA_035294665.1. Lineage (GTDB taxonomy): Bacteria > Acidobacteriota > Terriglobia > Bryobacterales > Bryobacteraceae > PSRJ01. The sequence continues at coordinate 29,816 of DATGKM010000013.1, forward strand.
AGCCGACACCTCAAAAAAATCTCAGCCGGGCCGAAGAATACACTTGGAGTCCTAAGGTGAGATTGCCGGCGCAAAACAGGAGCCAGGAGGCAGGAGTCAGGAGTCAGAACCCGGTGCCTCGCCGCGATTTTGGCCGGGCTTCCGCTCTCCTGCTCTTCTTCACGGTCGCGGCTTGCGCCGACAACGCCCTCTACCTGAAGAGCGGCGTACTCCAGACGAGGCCGGCGGGCGCGCAGACCGCCGGTCCCGGCCACTTTATTGTGCAGTTTTCGGCTCTCCCGTCCGCCGCGACCCGTGCGGCGCTGGCGCGGCGCGGGGTGCGGGTGCTGGGTTATATCCCGGATTTCGGGCTTATGGTCTCCTCGGACCGGGTTCCGGACCTCAGCGGCCTGGGCGTTACGTGGACGGGGGCGCTTGCTCCGGGGCAAAAACTGAGCCCGAATCTGGTTGGCGGGCCGCGCGACGCGTTTCTGGTCGAGATGCAGCCGGACGTACCGGCAGCCGCCGCCGAGGAGTTGCTGCGTTCCCGCGGGTTCCTCATTCTGAATCCGCCGGGAATGCTGCCCGGCGATTACGTGGTGTTCGGTTCCTATCGCGCGGTTCTGGAATTGGCCGCCAGCGACGAGGTCGCCTACGTTCTGCCTCCTTCACCGGAACTGCTGTTGGGACAGCCGGTCAAGGCCTGCGGCGGGGCGATTAGCGAAGCCGGAGCAATCGGGCTGTATGTGCGTCCCGGCAGCGGCTGGCCGAAAGATGCTACCGGCTCGGCTACCCTTTCTTATACCTTTGAAGCCCTGACTCCCAAACTGGATAGCAATGCCCAGCAAAGCGAAATCGTGCGCGCGCTCAACCTGTGGGCCTCCTATACTAATGTGAATTTCGTGGCTGGCGTAAACCCTGGCGGCAACGCCAGCGTGGATATCAGGTTCGCCAGCGGCGATCACGGAGATAGCTATCCGTTCCAACCGGGAAGCTCCGTGATTGCCCATGCCTATTACCCCATCCCTTTGAACCCGGAGCCGGCCGCCGGCGATCTGCACCTGAACGCGGACGCGAATTGGAATATTGGGGCCGATACCGATGTGTTCAGCGTGGCGCTGCACGAAGCCGGGCACGCCCTGGGCCTGGCGCACTCGGACAATCCGGATTCGGTGATGTATCCCTATTACCACAAGGTGACCGGATTATCCCCCGACGATATTGCAGGGATACAGGCGATTTACGGCGTGAGAGCAAGCGGCGGACGGCCTCCCTTGATGCCACAGCCGATGCCTACGCCGGCCCCAATTCCAACACCAACTCCGGCCCCCGCACCGGTTCCCGCTCCCGCGCCAGAGCCGAATCCGGCTCCTTCGCCTACGCCTGCGCCGGGTGCTCCCTCGCCGGGGCAACCGGATACCACCCCGCCTTCGCTGAGTATTACATCGCCAGGATCAAGTATTGTCGAAGCCTACGCGGATTCCATTACCGCTTCGGGGATAGCCTCCGACAATCTGGGCGTGACGTCGGTTACCTGGTCTACCTCCAATGGCAACTCGGGAACGGCAACGGGCACGACGACCTGGTCGGCGGTGATTCCGTTGCTGGAGGGGGCCAATATGGTGACGATTACCGCCTATGATGCGGCGGGAAACTTAGCGTGGAGAGCATTTACTGTAATGCGGAATTAGGCCGCAAAGGCGGCAAAGAAAAATTCACCTAGTACGCTGCAGGATTTTCAGACCTGCGCCGATATACGTACTAGAACATGAAACCTGACTGCTCGGTAAAAAAGAGGCCCGTCGCACGAGCGGTATCCGTCCAGGAAGCGCCGGCGATTGAGTTTCCCCGCACCAGCGAGGTCCCGGGAAGCGATTCGAGAGGCGCCGAAGAGGTACTGCTGGCATTGGCGATGGCTGTGGAACAGCGCGACAACGTGACAGCCGGCCATTGCGAGCGGCTTGCCCTCACCAGTCTGGCCCTTGGCATGTCCATGTCCCTCGACGAAGGCAGCCTGCAAACCCTGTATAGGGGCGGCTTCCTCCACGATATTGGAAAAGTCGGAATCCCGGATTCGATTCTGCTGAAACCGGCCCAACTCACGCCGGAGGAGTGGGCCGTGATGCAGGAGCATCCCAATCGCGGCGCGCAGATCTGCGGCCACCTGACGGCGCTGGCTCCGGTTCTGCCGTTAATACGGCACCATCACGAGAAGTGGGATGGCAGCGGATACCCGGACCGGCTGCGCGGGGAAGAGATTCCGCTCCTGGCCCGGGTGCTGCAGATCGCCGATATTTACGATGCGCTGACCAATTCGCGGTGCTATAAGCCGGCCTACACCCCGAAGGAAGCTATTCGCATTCTCGAGGAGGAGACCGCCCGCGGCTGGCGCGATCCGGAAATTGTCAGCCAGTTCCTGCGCATCCACAGTGAAGTGGTCAGCCCGCTCGTGGACTGCAGCCGCAAAGCCGATGGCAGCCTCGCGGCGTTGAATTCAGCGCTTCTGAATGTGGAGCCGATCATGAAACCGGTAGCCAGCTTCTTTGTGAGCCGCAGTTTCCATTACCTTTCGGGGCCGGCAGCGTAGTATTTAAGTGGCGCCGGTTCGGAGATAGCTGCTAGATCAGAGCAAACTGCTCTTCGGTGGGTTCCGCTCAACAGTACCAGGGTTCGGTCAGGTATGGAATGGCTGCGCGAGCGATTCGCGGCGATTGCCAATTTGCCGGGCCGCAGCCGGCCAGTTCCCAAACACCTTGAAAGACCTCTTTGCGGGAGGCGCCAAGCCGCTCCCGGTGGTGCACCAAACGGTGGACCGATTTCTGCAACTCGTCGATGGCGGGATCAGGATTGCTCCAGGGATAACTGAGAGCTTGCTGGTCGAAGGGCTGGACTATCTGGCCGATCTCCGGCAGATCGAGCAACAGAGAATGCCGCGGAATGAGCAGGCGGATCGAGAGTTGGACCGGTGCTATCTGCTCTTCCAGGCCCAGGGCGGCCAGTTCTTGCAGGAAGGCGCGGTAGGACTCCCACGTGGTCCAGGGTGTGAATGGAATGAAGGTCGGCGAAAGGGGCAGGCCGGCGGCGCGGGTGATAGCGAGCGCCTCGCGGAAATCCGCGCAGGTGTGGCCCTTGGCCAGTTTTTCGAGGACCGCGTCGTCGAAGGATTCGACCGCGCTGGTTATGAAGAGGCAGTTAGTGTTTTTGAGGGTGGGAAGCAGAGAGCGGTGGCGCAGCAGGTGCTCGATTTTGATGGTGGCATCATAGGTCAGCTTCGGCCACTCGGCGTGCAGGGCTTCCACCAGGGCCACGGCGTGTCCCGGTCCGTTGAAGAAATCGGGGTCGCCGAATGTAATATGTTCCGCGCCGGCGGCCACCTGGCGGCGGATGTCTTCGAGCACGGTTTCCCGCTGCACCACGCGAAAGCGGCCGCCATAGACCGGGACCACGGGGCAGTGCCGGCACAGGTGCTTGCAGCCGCGGCTGGCTTCGGTATAGCCGCTGACGCGCAACTCAGAGCTATTCAGAGCTACGCGCGCATACCTATCGAGAGATGGGAGCCCCGAGCGATCCGGAGGGAGGAACTTCTGGCGGGCTAAGGAAACCACTGAGACATCGAATGGCCAATGGGGATGCGATAAACGCCGCGCCAGTTCCGTAAGCGGCTGTTCGAACTCGCCGCCCAGAACGGTGGCGACTCCCGCGCCGTGGAGGAACGATTCGTTGAGCGGCGCATAGAGACCGAAGGCGCACAGGTGCGCCTGCGGGTTGTGCGCGCGGACTTTTTCCACTACTGGGACCAAAAGGCGCGTGGCGGTGTGCATGGGAAGGAAGAAGCCGATCAGATCCGCGCTCTCGACCGCATCGAGCGGCAGCGGCGCTCGCGAAAGGTCGGCAAGCGTCACCTCGTGCCCGGCTGCGCGCAGCCAGGCCGCGGGAGAAGCGAGTCCAAACGGCTGGCGGCCCATCTCATATGTGGAGATCAAAAGGACGCGCACTGCTTCCATTATGACTGGTCTGTTAAAATAAGAGCGATTTTCCTCTCCCCCGAACATGCTTGCCGCCACCAGTATTGCCGAAGAGATTCTGGATTTGAAGAAGCAGCGCAAAGCGATCCTGCTGGCGCACCACTATCAGCAGCCGGAGATCCAGGAACTGGCTGACGTGATTGGCGACAGTCTGGAGCTCGCGCGGAAAGCGCGGGAGTTCGCGGGCGACGTGATCGCGTTTTGCGGCGTGTGGTTCATGGCCGAAACGGCCAAGGTGCTCAACCCGGAGCGGATTGTGGTGGTGCCGGATCGCGAAGCAAGCTGCAGCCTGGTCGAGGGCTGCCCCGTCGAGCCGGTGCGCGCTTTTCGCCAGGCGAACCCCGGTCACATAATCGTGAGCTATATCAACACTTCGATAGAAGTGAAAGCCGAGAGCGACATTCTGTGCACTTCCCGCAATGCGGTAAAGGTAGTGAATTCGATTCCCGCGGAGAAGCCCATCCTGTTTCTACCCGACCGCAACCTGGGCAACTACGTGAAGCGGGAAACGGGGCGCGCGAATATGGAGATCTGGCAGGGCGCCTGCATGGTGCATGCCACTTTTCCGGCGCGGCGGGTGACGGAAGCGAAGCTGGAACATCCGGACGCGCTGGTGGTGGCGCATCCGGAATGCCCGGAAGCCGTGCTGGCAATGGCCGATTTCATAGGCTCTACTTCGGCGATCATCGAATGGTGCGCCCGAAGCGATGCCTCCGAGTTCATCGTGATGACCGAAAGCGGGGTGAATTACTCTCTGCAGCGGCTGGCGCCGGGCAAGCGCTTTTATTACGTGGCCAACGAGAACTGCAACTGCAGCGAATGCCCGTATATGAAGCTGAACACTTTGGAGAAGCTGCGGGACTGCCTCATCAACCTGGAGCCGAGGGTGGAACTCGCGCCCGATTTGATGCGCCGCGCGCTCGTGCCGCTCGAGCGCATGCTGGCCCTGAAATGAGCGTTGGAATGAATGACCAGGTGGAGGAAACGCCGCAAATCGGCCCACTGATCGATTCCTTCGGCCGGGTACATGACAATCTGCGCATCAGCGTTACCGACCGGTGCAACATTCGCTGTTTCTACTGTATGCCGGAGGCGGACGTGCAGTTCGTCGACCGCCGCGAAATCCTGGATTTCGAGGAGATCGAGCGGTTTGTGCGCATTGCCGTGAAGCTCGGCATTCGCAAAGTGCGGATTACGGGTGGCGAGCCGCTGGTACGGCGCGATTTGCCGGTGCTCATCCGCAGGCTGACGGAGATTCCGGAGATCCGCGATCTGGCGCTGACGACTAATGGCGTGCTGCTGCCCAAGATGGCGGAGCCGCTGTTCGCAGCGGGGCTGCGGCGAATCAACGTGCATCTGGATACGCTCGATCGCGAACGGTTCCGGCGGATTACGCGGCGCGACGAGGTCGACAAGGTGCTGGAAGGCCTGGCGCTGTGCAAAAAGTTGGGTTACGCGAAAATCAAGCTCAACGCGGTGGCCGTGAAGAACCTGGTGGAGCCGGACATTGTGCCGCTGGCCCGGTTTGCGCGCGAGAACGGTTTTGAGGTGCGCTACATCGAATTTATGCCACTCGATGCGCAGAACTTGTGGGACCGGAGTAAGGTGCTGCTGGCGGACGACATGATTGCGGTGCTGAGCCGCGAGATTGCGCCGCTGGTTCCGGTGCCCGATCCCGATCCGCGCGCGCCGGCAACGGAATACCGGTTTGCCGATGGAGTGGGCGCGGTGGGATTCATCGCTTCGGTGAGCCGGCCGTTCTGCTTGAACTGCAACCGGCTGCGGCTCACGGCGGATGGCAAGCTGCGGTATTGCCTGTTCGCCATTGAAGAAGATGACGTGAAGATGCTGTTGCGAAACGGTGCGCCGGATGAAGAGATCGCGTCGCTGATCCGCCGCAACGTGGCCGGGAAGTGGATCGGGCATGAGATCAACACACCTAAATTCGTCGCCCCGCCGCGGCCGATGTACTCGATTGGCGGATAAGGCTTTTTGCAAGCGGATAACGCCTTTTTGTAAAGCATGGTTTAAGCTATAATGTGGCAGTGGAGCCGGGAACGGCTAATTCCTGGCCCCACACGGTGTTAGCGCCGGGACTTTTTAGTCCAGACGATCAGCGCCGTAAGCCGGCCGAAAAAATACGACCGGAGCTTTACCAGCAGAAGGATCATAGCTGGATCCTCCTTTCCAGCTTCGAGTGGAAGGCCCGGGCGACTCCCCGGGCTTTCCTATATGAAGCTCCGAACGCGTTATTGGCAACGCGCCTCCACACAGGAACCAGCCCATTCCACGGTCCACCGGAAAAGGAGTAGTGGGAGCAAGCCTGGAGGAATTGCGGAAGTTTCTGCGGGCCTCAACAGATTTAGGAGCGTTTGTAGGCCGGGAAGATCACTTGCTGGATGGCTTCGCGTCCGACGGCCAACTCGCTACGAATCAGGCCATCGGCGCCCACGAGGACGGCGGTAGGTGTGGCGATGCAATCGTATGCCTCGCCGATTTCGAACTCTCGCTGTAGCAGAATCCGCGAGGCATCGAATTCCTTCATTTTGAGTAGCAGATCGCGCGCCGGTCCGCGGCTGATCACGACGATATTCAGAACCCCCGCGAATTCGCGCGACCAGCGGAGGAGGCTGGGAACCAGCGCGTGGCAGGACTCGCAGTAAGGGTTTGAGAATACGAGCAGGACATCCTTGCCCTGCTCCCGGAGGGTTCGCAGCGACCGCGTCCCGCCGGCGATTGCCGGAAGCTCGAATTCGGGGGCTCGCGTTCCAACGGGCAAGCCGATGCCCTTGGGGCTGGGCCTCGGCGGTGCGGGAGGAGCCGCCTGGACGGGGCGCCGCACCGGCGCCGGATGTTGCGCGGGTTTGGAAGGTGGCGCGGCGCGTTGCGCGGGGATATCCGCCGGGGGCGATTCCGTATCCTCGCCGTCACTGGCGGCGGGGAGCGGCGCTTCGCGGGTCTGGCGTTCCGGCCGGGCCCGGTCGAGCAGCCGGAAAAACAGGAAACCGGCCATGCCGGTCGCAATCAGAGCCGTCTTCTTTTCCTGGCCGTGCAAACCGGAGATCCATATCCAAAAACCTGGTCCCAAACGTAAGGGGCCTCGCGATACCAGCCACGCCGCGCACGCCGCCAGCCCGGCATCGCGCGACAATGCCGTCCAACCCACCGGTTTGGCGTGCAACTGACCGAAACAACGGCAGGCTGGTTTGCGCCCGCGCAGGATCGAAATGCCGAGAGCCAGCAAAAACAAAATCAGCAGTGCGAGAGCGGCAGATGCGCCATACCAGGCGAGACCCGCGGGGACCAGCGCCGCGCCAACCAGCAATTCCACCAGTGGCAGCAGAACGATTGCGAATTTTGCCAATATTAGCGGCACGCCGAATTCGCGCAGGGTTTTGCGGAATCCCAGGGGATCTAAAAACTTGGCGGCCGCGGCCAGGAGGAATACGAAAGCCAGAAGAAGCCGGGCAGCTAGCAGGGCAAACTGCACTCCATCAGTTTAATCAGTTCCGGGTGGGTGATTCGGATGGTAGCCGATTTCAGCCGTGCCGCCGCTGCCGCTCGCGAAGCAACAGGCTTACTGCTTCCCGGTTTTGTGCGGGTTCTTTTTCGTACGGAGACCAGCAAGCCGGAGATGCTGGCAGTGAATTGATCCCAGGTTTGCACCATGTCGAGGACGCGTTGACGCCCGCTCTTGGTGAGCCAGTAATATTTTCTCGGATGGCCCACATCGGCTTCGACCCAAGCGCTTTGCAGGAGGCCTTCCTGTTTGAGTCTCATCAATATCGGGTAGAGTGTCCCCTCGCCAATATCCAGCCTGGCGCTCTCACCGATGCGCTTCAGGATTTCCAGACCGTATAATTTTTCATTCCATATCGCGGCCAATATGGCCAACTCCAGGCAGCCCCTTCTGAGTTGTGCCTCCCAACGTTCATCATGCGTCCGGCCATTATTAGGCAAGCTCATTGGATTGTCGTGAAGAATATTATGCCGTGCCAAGTTTCGCCAGTTGCCGCCACTCGCGCATCGGCAGCCCGCGCGGGTCCTCCGGCAGCACCTGCACGCACACGTGGTCCGCTCCCGCCGCGTGATGCGCCCGGATACGCTCCCCAATGCAGGCCGCATCCCCCCAGGCGACAATCGCATCGATCAGCCGGTCGCTGCCCCCGCCCGCGAAATCCTCCTGGGTAAATCCCAGCCGCAGAAAATTGTTGGTGTAGTTCGGCAGCGTCAGATACAGCGCCAGGAATGCCCGCCCGATCGCCCGCGCCTTGGCCGCATCGGTCTCGAAAATCACGGCCTGTTCGGGGCACAAATATTTTCCCGGTCCCAGGATCGCCCGCGCCTGCGCGGTGTGTTCCGGCGTCACGTTATATGGATGCGCTCCATCGGCCCGCTCCGCCGCCAGCTTCAGCATCTGCGGCCCCAGCGCCGCCAGCACTCTGGGCGGCCGTGTGGCGGGTCGAACCGCGCGATATGGCGCCCCATCCATCGCCTCCAGGTACGCCCGCATCGTAGCCACGGGCTTCTCGTACCGGTGCCCGCGCGACTCCACCAGCGGCACATGACTCACGCCCAGCCCCAGCAGGAACCGCCCCGGATACGCCTCCGCCAGCGTCGATTGGCCGCCCGCCATCGCCATGGGGTCGCGCACATAGATATTGGCGACCCCCGTGGCGATCACGATCTTCCTGGTCGCCGCCAGCAGCAGCCCGGCGTGGGTCAGAGCCTCGCGCCCGAAGGCCTCGCCGAACCAGATCGCCCCGAAGCCGAGCTCTTCCAACTGAGCCGCCGTCTCCTGGGCCTTCGCCGCCGGATAATCTTCAAACTGGTGCGTCCAGATTCCCAGGCGTCCTAACGATATCGGCAAGTCGGTCATGCCCACCTCACGTGTGATCGAGAATAATTTTCAGCCGCCCATCCGCCCCGTCTTCCACCATGCCGATGGCGGACTCCAGTTCTCCCAAAGGCATCCGGTGCGTCACCAGCGGTTCCAGCCGAACCGCCCCGCGCTCCACCAGACCGAGCATTTCCGGAAAATCCTCAGCCTTCGCCGCCCGCCCGTTACGCACCGTCAGTTCCTTGAAATAAAGGTCGTAGAAGGGCAGGGCGCCTTCCCGGGCGCTGATGATGCCGAACAGCAGCAGTTGCCCGCCGAAGCGCGCCATGCGGATAGCCTCCGCCACCGCCGGCATTACGCCCGTGGATTCGATGACCACATCCGCGCCGCGCCCGCCGGTTGCCTCCAGCACCTTCGCCACCGCGCCTTCGCCCGATTCAATGGCGAGATCGGCGCCCAGCGCGCGCGCCATCTCGCGTTTGAACGGGCCGCGGCTCACGCCGATGACCAGCCCTGCCCCGCGCGCCCTGGCGATCTGCACGTGCAATTGGCCGGAGACCCCCAGCCCCAGCACCACCACCGATTCCCCCGCGAACAGCGGCGTTCGCCGCTGGCCGTGCAGACACGTGGCCGCCACCTGCACCAGCGGCGCAGTCCGCAGATCGATCGCATCGGGCAACCGGAACGCGTGAGTGGCAGGCGCCACCACGTATTCCGCAAAGCCGCCGTCCGAATCGCGCCCGATCAGCTTGCCGTTGGAGCACAGATTCGTTTGCGCTTTGCGGCAGTGAAAACAGCGCCCGCAAAACAACACCGGATCGACGATCACGCGGTCCCCGCGGGCCAACCCGCTCGCCCCGCTCTCCACCACTTCGCCCGCGACCTCGTGTCCCATCACCAGCGGGCACTCGACGCGAATCGCCCCATTGTAAATTTTCAGATCGGTGCCGCACACCCCAGTGTGGGTCACGCGCACCAGCGCTTCGCCCGCCCGCGCCACCGGACGCGCCATCTCTTCACGCCCCATCTGTCCGGGCGATCGCAGCACCATGGCTTGCATAAAGGTGCCGGTTTATCCGCGCCCGCGCCCCATAGCGCGGGAAACAATGTCCTCTGTCATGGTTATCTAACGGAATTTTCTAGTAGACTTCAATCATATATCGTGGCGCGCCGTTCACCGCCGCTGTGCGCGCTGGCTAACAAACATGACAGCCCAAAAATCGAAAACCCAAAAAAACGGACTGTGGAGCCAAGGCAAGCCGGCCGGGCCCTGCGTGCTGGTCATCTTCGGCATCACCGGCGACCTCACCTCGCGCCTGCTCTTTCCAGCCCTTTACAACCTGGTTCACGATCGTTTCGTGCCGGAACAAATTGCCGTCGCCGGTTTCGCCTTGGGAGAAGTCAGCGAGCAGCAGTTGCGCGATTCGCTTGCCGGCAGTTTGCGCCAACAGTTCGGGCAAGAATGCGACCACGCATTGGTGGACAAGCTGGTATCGCGCGTACGCTTCGTTCCGTCCGATTTCGATTCCGACGAGGGCTGGCAAAAGCTGCGCCAGGTGCTTGCCGGACTGGATCGCGACTTTCAAACCGGCGGCAATTATCTGTTTTATCTCGCAACCGCGCCGCAGTTTTTTCTTCCGATAGTGCAGCGTCTGGCCAGCGAAGGCCTTTTCCAAACCAACGGCAACTGGCGGCGTGTCATTATCGAGAAGCCGTTTGGACACGATCTTGAATCGGCGCGCAATCTCAGCCGCGAGATCCTGAAAGTAATCCGCCAGGATCAGATTTTCCTCATCGATCACTACCTGGGCAAAGAGACGGTGCAGAACATCATGGTGTTCCGCTTCGCCAACGGCGTCTTCGAGCCGATCTGGAACCGCCGCTACGTGGATCACGTGCAGATCACGGTGTCCGAATCGATCGGGGTGGAACACCGCGGCCGTTATTACGACCGCACCGGCGCGCTGCGCGACATGGTCCCCAACCATCTCTCGCAACTGCTCGCCTTGACGGCAATGGAACCGCCGGCATCGTTCTCGGCCATGGCGCTACACAACGAACAGGTGAAGGTGCTCGAATCGGTTCCGCCGATCGACCCGGAAGAGTGCCAGTGGTGCGTGGTGCGCGGCCAGTATACGCGCGGCAAAGTCGATAATCAGGCCGTCGCCGGATATCTGGAAGAGCCATACGTGGAGCCTCATTCGCAAACCGAGACCTACGTGGCTCTCAAATTTATGGTGGATAACTGGCGCTGGGCGGGTGTGCCGTTTTATCTGCGCACCGGTAAGCGCTTGCGCAAACGCTACACGGAAATCGTGATTCGATTCCGCAACCCGCCGCTCACGCTATTCCGCCGCAGCGGCGCCACGCTGCCCCAGCCGAACCGCCTGGTGATCGCGATTCAGCCGCAGGAGGGCATCAAGCTGGAATTTGAAGGCAAGGTGCCCGGCCCGATGCTCGAAACCCGCATGGTGGATATGCACTTCGATTACCGCGATTACTTCGGCGTGGCCAACCGCACCGGCTACGAGACTTTGTTGTATGACGCCATGATCGGCGACGCCAGCCTGTTCAAACGTACGGACATGATCGAGGCGGGCTGGAACATTATTCAGCCCGTTCTGGATGCCTGGGCGGCCGGCAAAGGAGGGCCAGTCCATCCCTATTTCGCGGGTACCGATGGACCGGAAGCCGCCGATCAACTGATCCGCCACGACGGGCGCGCCTGGAGACCTCTCTCGGAATAAGGAGTAACCATTGCCCACCACCTCAATCGCTACTCTCAAAGAACTCTCGATCAATACCATCCGTTTCCTCTCGGCGGATGCCGTGCAGAACGCCAATTCCGGCCATCCCGGCATGCCCATGGGAGCGGCCGCCATGGCCTATACGCTGTGGACGCAGTTTTTGAAGCACAACCCTAAAGACCCCTTGTGGTTCAACCGCGACCGCTTTGTTCTTTCCGCCGGCCACGGCTCCATGCTGCTCTACAGTCTGCTGTATCTCACCGGCTACGATCTGCCGCTTGACGAAATCAAGCGCTTCCGGCAGTGGGGCAGCATCGCGCCGGGCCACCCGGAGCGCGGCCTCACGCCCGGCGTCGAAGTTTCAACCGGCCCGCTGGGGCAAGGCTTTGGCAACGGTGTGGGCATGGCGATCGCCGAGGCGTGGCTGGCGGCGCGTTATAACCGCCCCGGCTTTAACATTGTCGACCATTACACCTACGCGATCTGCAGCGATGGCGACCTGATGGAGGGTATATCGCACGAAGCCGCGTCGCTGGCCGGCCATCTGAAACTGGGCAAACTCATCTACCTATACGATCAGAACCAGATTTCGCTGGCGGGCGCGACCGCCCTGGATTTCACCGAAGACGTGGCCCGCCGCTTCGAAGCTTACGGTTGGCACACTCGCACGGTGCGCGATGGCAACGATACGGACGATGTGGCGGCGGCTATCGAAGCAGCCCAGGCGGAAACGCGGAAGCCCTCGCTCATCCTGGTGCGCACGCACATCGGCTACGGCAGCCCCAACAAGCAGGACACGTTTTCCGCGCACGGCAGCCCGCTGGGCGAAGACGAGTTGCAGGCCGCCAAAAAAGCGCTGGGCTGGCCCACCATGGATAAGTTCTTCCTGCCGCGGGAAGCGGTGGATTTCTTCCGTCAGGCCGTTCCCAAAGGCGCCGAGGCGCAGCGCGACTGGCAAACCAAGCTGGCGGAATACCGGAAGGAGTATCCCAGCGAGGCCGCCGAATTGGAGCGCGCCATAGCCGGCAAGCTGCCCGAGAATTGGGCGGCCGATCTGCCGCGGTGGAAACCTGCCGATAAACCGCTGGCCACGCGCTCAGCCGGCGGCATGGCATTGAACGCTCTGGCCAAGCGCATCCCCAACATCATCGGCGGCTCGGCCGATCTGAATCCCTCCACGGATACCGCTCTCAAAGGCATGGGCGATTTCCAGCCGCCCGAACTGGGCGGCCAATCCGTGCAGGGCGCCGTGGGCGGCGATTGGGATTACGCCGGGCGCAACCTGGCATTCGGGGTTCGCGAACACGCCATGGGCGCGGCCATCAACGGCATGGCTGCCCACGGCGGGGTAATTCCCTTCAGCGCCACCTTCCTCGTCTTCTCCGACTACATGCGTCCCGCCATCCGCCTGGGCGCGCTCAGCAAGCTGCACGCGGTGTACGTCTTCACGCACGATAGCGTGGCGTTGGGCGAAGATGGCCCCACGCACGAACCCATCGAGCACCTCGCCAGCCTGCGCGCGATTCCCGAGCTGACCGTGATTCGTCCCGCCGATGCCAACGAAACCGCCGAAGCCTGGGCCTGGGCCATCGAACACACCTCCGGTCCTTCGCTGTTCGCTCTGACCCGCCAGCACGTGCCGCATCTCGACCGTTCCGCCGCGCGCGAGCCGGGAGTGGCCAAGGGAGCGTACGTTCTGGCCGACGACCAGGTAGGAACTCCGGACGTGATCCTGATCGGCACCGGTTCCGAAGTGGCGCTCTGCATGAAAGCGCGCGAGAAGCTGAAAGGCTACGGCGTCAAGGCGCGCGTAGTGAGCATGCCGAGCTGGGAGATTTTCGAAGCGCAGCCGGAGGCGTACCGCGAAAGCGTGCTGCCCAAAGCCATCCGCAAGCGGGTCACAATCGAAGCCGCCTCGCCCATGGGTTGGCGCAAGTGGGCCGGTGAGGAAGGCATCGTGATCGGCATCAACCGTTTCGGCGCGTCGGCTCCCGGAGAAGAAAACATGAAGCAATTCGGCTTCACCGTCGAGCACGTCACCTCCGCGGCCCTGCGGCTGATGGGCAAGAACCGCGAAGCCGAACGCGAATACGGAGCCGAAACCGCGGTGGCGCCTACAGCGGGTCACGAAGGGCACTCGTAACGCGCGCGGTTACCCCAACAATTCGCGCCGCCATACCTGGTATTGGGCCTCGCGCAGCGCCGCCAGGCGGCTCTTCACCTGGTTCAACCCGTAGACGCAGTATTCAAACTGCTCGGCCAGCCGGCGGAATAGCGGCGCGGCCTGGCGGTACTCGAACTGGTCGAATGCCGCCACCACGCGGTACGACTCCTTGCCGGCCTTCACATAATCGATCATGCGATCCAGCCGCAGCCCGCGGCGTGGCAAGGCCGCCACGTATTCCGGGAACATGCCGGTCAGAAACAGGGTGAAATCGCCGATGTGCTTGCGCACTTCCCGCTCGCGCCCGAACGAAGGCGCATCCAGGAGCGGATTCGATTCCAAAAGCATTTCGCCCACCTCCTCCAGCCGCTTGCCGCGCGCGTTGCGGACGCGGTACAGACGATCGACATGAGTAAAGTCCACCAACAGACCGGCGACATAGGCGGCCAATTCCCGGTCCGCGCCGAACTCGCGTTCCACCAGTTCGGCAAAAAGGCGCCGCAGCGGATGATTGGGGCTGATGGTGTTGCTGCCGCTCACGATTGCATCATAGCGTCTCCGCGTGCGTCCGGCGGAGGCCGGCCCGCCATGGTAGCTTACAGCTAGAGGCTTCACATGATCCGTTTGTGTCCCACTTGTGGCTCTAATAATCGCGTTCCTGCTAAACACTTGTCCGATACCGGTCGTTGTGGTTCCTGCAAATCCACGTTGCCGCCTGTCTCCGAGCCCATCGAGGTGGACGCGGCTGCTTTCACGGAGATCACCCGAGAGGCCAAGGTGCCCGTCCTCGTGGATTTTTGGGCGCCTTGGTGCGGCCCCTGCAAAATCGTTGCGCCGGAAGTCCATGAGCTTGCGCGGGAGATGGCGGGCCGGGGCTTAGTCCTGAAAGTCAACACCGAGGAATACCCGACTCTCGCCGCGCAATTCCGGGTTCAGTCGATTCCGTATTTCGTGCTATTGCGCCGCGGAATTATCTTGGCGGAGCGGACGGGCGTCGTTCCCCGGGCGGAAATGCGGCGATGGTTTGCGACGGCGGCGTGATCCCGCGGCTCAGTGAAACAACGCCGCGTGCAGCTTATCGACCGGCGGCTCGATGTACCCGATGCCGCGCCCGCAAATGGCGACGCCCGTCCACAGCAGCAGCGAGAGAGCCGCGGCCAGCTTCACCACCCCCGGCGTGGAGGGCAATTTATCCAGCGCTTCGGTGTTGCGGTAGAGGCTCGACCGGAACACCAGCCCATGCACGAACACCAGCAACAGCAGCGACATCTTCGCCCAAAAGAAGGCGTTGTAGTAGTATTCTTCCGCTTTCGAGGAAGCCAGCAGCGCGCCACACGTGAACACCAGCAGGAAACCGATCCGCTTCGGCCAGCGCAATTGGTTGATGACATCGCCGATCGAATAGCGCCGCAGCCCCAGCCCGAGCAGCCGCAGGTTCGTGAGGAAGATCATCCCGCCAAAGATGGCAATGAACACCAGATGCAGCGAGAGCACCACGGGATAGACATACCACGAGCCCCGCAACTCCGTAGGAATCGTGGTGAACTGCAGCCACTGCGCAAACTTAAGAAGAGCGGACATTATGCGAACCCTATAAAGATTCCGCCGAAGATGACTCCGGCCCACAGCATCAGCGAAAGCGAAGCCAGCAGCTTCGCGGAAGCGCCAGGCTTATCCGAGCCCACCATCTTGCGGTGCGCCGTATAGTGAAAGACGATGGCGGCCAGCAGGCAGACCATTTTCAACTGAAATGCGCGATTGAGGTAATACATGTCCGGGTCGGAGGAAAACATCAGCGGCCCGGAAAGCAACAGGCTGACTAGGCCCGCCAGAGTCCACGGCGCCAGATCCCGCGCCAGATCCGCAACCTTCTGCCGCCGCAGTCCCAGGCCGAGAACGCGGAAATCCACCGCCGCGATCGTCCCCAGCGTCACGGTGAACCCGAGGATGTGGCAAACCTCCAGCGTCGGAAAAATCAGCTCCGACGAATTGAGCGGGTTCTCAATAAACATTCCATCCGGTACTTTATCGCGAAACGGTGCGGCCGTGTGGAGTGGCCGTCAGTGCGTCATCGCGTACACTACGTAGTTCA
Source organism: Bryobacteraceae bacterium (assembly GCA_035294665.1). Lineage (GTDB taxonomy): Bacteria > Acidobacteriota > Terriglobia > Bryobacterales > Bryobacteraceae > PSRJ01. The sequence continues at coordinate 45,663 of DATGKM010000013.1, forward strand.
CCGCGATGCGAATGCCCAGCGCGGAGTAGCGCTCGGGATAACTGGGGTCGTCGGCCCATTCCCACGAATCGCCGGTGTCGTTGTTCACCCAAATGGCCACCTGCAGACGCTGGCGGTCGTCGTAGATCGCCCGCCAGTGCGGAATCACGCCGCCGTTCAGGTACGGAATGCCCGACCCGAGAGACCATTGCCCGGAGATCTGATACCGATGTTCGAGATCGTAGACGGTGTGGAATGCGGGATCGCCGTCCGGAACCTCGACGATCGGTACATCAGGCGCGCAAATACAAACTCGGTTTTGTCGCGGTAATCGGGCGGCAGTGGAAAATCGTTGTACTCCTGCCCCGGATATTCGCGAAACGGTTTTTGGAACGCCCAGGAGGTAATGGCCGTCGCGCAGAGGGCCGCAGACAGAAGCCAGCGGCCCCGGCGGGAACTCATCTACCAATCTTACGCCAGCCATCATTCGTGCCTCAGAGCCGCCATCGGATAGGCGCGCGCGGCATAGACCAAGGCTACGGAGCAGCAGCTCACGGACCGATCGAACCGCACCCGCCCCTCGGCCGACCCGTAGTATAAAATGGCTGCTATGCGATTGATTTCCATGACCGCTCTCTCGCTCGCGCTGGCTGCGGCCGGCATTGCCGCGATGGACGAGGGGAAGCCCTCCCCGCCGCTTACCATTCATCAGTTGAATGGCGGCACAATCGATCTAAGCCAGTACCGCGGTAAAGTGGTCGCGCTGGCGTTCATCGATACCACTTGTCCGCATTGCCAGCACCTTACCCAGTTGCTCAACGACATTTCCAAAAAGTACGCGGGCAAGCCGGTCCAGTTTGTGGAATGCGCCTTTAATGACCAGGCGCAGCAGCTTCTGCCGCAATTCATCCAGCAGTTCCAGCCGAATTTCCCCGTCGGCTTCGCGCAGCGGCAGGCTGTGATCAACTATCTCAGCTATCCCGTTCTGCAGCCGCTGTACGTGCCGCATATGGTATTTCTCGATCGCCGGGGCATCGTTCGCGGGGACTACCTGGGTGAGAGCGATTTCATGTCCCATCCCGATGTGCGCATCCCGCAGGAACTCGATCAACTGCTGAAGGGCGCCACGGCCACTTCGGCTTCGGCCAAGCAGAAGAAGTAAACGGGGCATCGCTAAGTAAGGGCAATCGCGAGTAAGGGCCATCGCGCGCGTTGGCTCCCGATTTGCTCGACTAATGTAGCCGATAAAAAAAATTCGCTTCTCTTTTCGCGGCAGCTTGCTCACGCTAAAGAAATCCGCACCCCGGCTGCTGCGGTGGAGCCTGCGTCGGCTACAAACCCAAAATCCGGAGGTCCCATGTGCGATTATTCTCTGGCCGGCGTTCCCACGCGTCTGGCGGCCGCGGGCGATCAGTTGATGGTGTACCGTTTCCCCAGCGGCAGTCTCGGAATGGTTTCTGCAAAGCGCCGTTTCCGGGAGATCCTCTTCCCTTCGCTGGCATGCGCCGTTTGCATCCCTCCAGGGGCGCGACTGCGGCTCGAAGACATTCCGGCCGCCCTGCAGCAGCAGCTTGGTGTATCCGCCACCGAAGAAGTGGCCTTCACTCAAAGAACTTGGGAAGCCTACATACACCGCGATAGCGTGCGTTTCCGAAACGGCACGGAGGTTTCGCTGCAGCAACTACGGCGCGGGCAGCGCGTAACTGTCTTGAGCCTGGCCCCTGACGAACCGGCCGATGCGCCCGAACTTGCGGGCGAGCGCCTGGAACCGCTTACTTCGGCACGACTGTGATGTTCGTAACGTAGTATTTCAGATTATTCACCACGACTGTCGCCTGAATGTGATCGCCCACGTGCAGCTTTTGAAAATCGGCGTCGGGCTTGATTGGATACTCCATGGTCATGGCTTCCATCCAATCGCCGATTTTGCCGGCATTGATGGTGGCGCTTTTAGTGGAAGGGTCCAGATCGCGAATTTCGCCCTGCATGGCATATTGCTTTGCCTGTTGTTTGGCGCCGCAGGCGGCCAGCGACAGGGCCAACGCCAGTAAGCCGATTTGTTTCTTCATAAAACTCCATCATCGCAGAAACGCCCGGGGCGAAGGGTGGCGGGGGCATGGTTTGATGGGACATGGCTCGGCGGGGCATCGCCTGGGGCGCTATCGCTGCGGGAAGTCATCGGAGTGCGTGGGGAAATCCGGGTATGCGCCTGCGCCGAGTTCGTGCAGATCCAGGCCCTGGCGCTCGGCCTCCGGCGCCACCCGCTGGGGCAGCACCAGATTGAGCAGTGCGTTCAACCCGTAGGCGAGCGGCAGCACAAAACCCAACAGTGCGGCCACCCCCACAATTTGCGCCACCCATTGGCCGGCATCGCCAGCGCCCCTGCTTTGGAAGCTTGCCGCCGGAAAGCGGGCAAACATGCCGGTGGCGATCAGACCCCAGATGCCGCCCACGGCGTGCACGGAAATGGCGCCCGCCGGATCGTCAATCGCCAGACGCGCCTCCAGGTTCTCGATGGCGATGGGAGTCAAAACACCCGCCACCAGCCCGATCAAAATCGCGGCCGCGGGCGGAATCAACGCGCAGGCAGCGCTCGCGGCCACCAAACCCGCCACCCAGCCATTCGCGGTGAGCGATGCGTCCGGCCGCCCGAAGCGCAGCCGCGTCACGATGGCGGTCATCAACGCCGCCGCGCCAGCCGCAAGCGTCGTATTGATTCCGATCAGCCCGATGCGCGACGCTTCCAAACCGTATAACAGCAGTGCGCCTGCGATGTTCATTCCGATCCATCCCACCCAGGCCAGCAGGCACCCGAAAATCACGAACACCGCGTGGTGGGCCGGAATTGCGGTGGGCAACCCGTCGGAGGTGTATTTCCCTCGGCGGGGCCCCAGGATCCATACCATGGCCAGCGCCGCGAGGCCGCCCGCGGTCTGGATGACGCCACCACCGCCCACATCCACAAAACCGTAGCCCAAGTGAAAGTTGTTACCGAGTTGCGCGAGCCACCCTCCACCCCATGCCCAGTGAGCAAACAGGGGATACGTGATGCCGGCCAGCAGCGCCGTGGACGCGCAGATCGCTCCCAGCCGCCAGCGTTCCGCCGCCGCGCCGCTGGGAATGAGAGCGCACAGCGAGGCCGCCAGAATCTGCATCCAAATCACCACCGATTGCGCGGAGGCCAAATCCGCGCCGCGCAGAAACAACGGCTGCCGCGCCATCCAATTCCAATCCGTTCCCGCCACGCGAATCAGCCGGCCCGTCCCGTCCGGCAGGCCCTGCCAGGAAAATCCGCAGAACACATAGGCTACAGCCGCCACGCCGGCTATACAAAGAGAAGCCATCATCAGGTGAGCGGCATTGCGGGAGCGCGCCAGGCCCGTATTGAGGATTGCCAGACCGGCGAGCGCCAGCGGCATCAGCAGAACCGCGGCGGCTGCCATCAGCGCGGCTTCGCTGAGCGTCGCGTCACCGAAGCGGTTCATCGCCGCCGCTCCTTCGCGGGCGTATGCGCCCGGAACACCATCCCCAGGCCGATCGCTCCCACGCCGATTCCCAAAAGCACGAACAGCGCCTGGGGCGAAGGCTGCCGCAGCAGAACCAGCGCGGCCAGCACCAGAAACAGTCCGGAAAGCAACAGCAGAAATCCCGCAAGTTTCATTCGACCGGAATCGGACTCGCCTCGGCGGCGCATACGCGCGCCGCGCGCGTGATTGCAAAAATAGCACACTGCTTCTGACTCGCGCACAATGCCGTATACAAAACGCTTATTTCCGTAATAAGAAATTTCCGTTTCACTTTGAGCGGAGTTGTTGGCAGCATATAGGGAAGCCGGACCCGGTTGTCCCGCCCCACGGCCCCCGTCTTAGCCGCCCATCAGATAAGGAGAAAGCGATTCGATGGCGGACAACACCGCTCCTGAAATGAAACCCACTTTGGGTTTAACTGGTTTGACCATGAACGCCATGGCCCTGATTGCGCCGGGCGCCTTCCTTTGGCTGACATTTGTCGCGCAGGCCACAGCGGGCAATACCGCCCCGTCCATGTGGGCGGGCATTCTTTTTGCCGTTCTGCTTTGCCTGGCGACTGCCGTTTGCTATGCGGAGCTGGCGAAGTTGTATCCGGGAACGGGCAGCTCGTATTATTTCGCGGAGCAATCGTTCCTGAACCACGAAACGGCGTGGCCCTATGCTCGAATTTCGAAATTCATTGTCGGCTGGGGGTCGCATCTGTATTACTGGATCTATCCAGGCGTGATGTGCGGCGTCATGGGCGTGATCTGTGGGTATCTCGCCGGAACATTGTGGCCAAATTTCATGAGCGCTTCCAACCCGGGCCCGATGTTCATGATGGCCTGTGCCATTGCTACAGCTTTCGGCGTCGCTTACATCGCCCATCGCGGCGTCAGTGGTTCCACATCGGTCAATATCGCGATCAACGTGATCCAGATCAGCGCGTTGCTGGTCTTTTCCGTCATGGCGTTGAGCTATCGCCTAAACCATCAGCCGGGAACCTACGCTCTGAACTACGACTCGCAGACCACCGCCGCGTTTCCCTACGAATTTGCCACCGAAAAGCAGACCGTCAACGGGCAACAGGTCGATGTGATCTCGCGCGATGCGATGGGGAATCCCAAGCCCAAGCTGGACGCTTCCGGCAAGCCGGTTCCGTTCAAGATCGACTATCCCGAAACTGACGGCATGGGCCATTTCATGTCGCATCCCACTGCCGGGTCCGTTGTCGGAATCCACAATTTTGGCTGGATGTTCGTTCAGGCGACCATCGCCATTCTAATTCTCGTGGGGTTCGAATCCGTCACCTCGATGGGAGGCGAGGCCAAAAACGCCAAACGCGATATACCCATTGCGGTGATCGTCTCGCTGCTCGTGCAGGGCGTTTTCTGCTACCTGATTGAGTACTTCTGTGCAAACTACTTCCTCAATAACGGGTATCCGCTGACCGCTGCGACCGGGTCGGCCGCGCCCATCGGCGACATGATGATTATCGTTGGCGATGCGATCTTCGGCGCGGGTAACGGCAAGACGTTCATGCTGGTCGAAGCGTTTACGGTGTTTCTCGCGATCATCGGAACGACGTTATCCTGCATGAATACCGGCGCCCGCGTGACTTACGCCATGGGCAAAGATTCGGAGCTGCCGGACCATCTGGGCAGGCTGCACGCGACCAACCTCACCCCGTCCCGGGCAATCTGGACCTTGGCGGCTATTTCCGCGGTAGTCGGCTGCCTGACGGTATCCAACCTATTCGGCGATGCCGGAGCCTTGAGCGACTCCGCCATCAAAGCGCTGCCTCAGGGCTTCTGGTCGAGCTTCGGCTATTTATCGCATGATGCCATGGCGGCACTGCCCAACTCGCTGCTCGCAGTCACGTTGGCCTCCAACTTCGGAACCTTCCTGCTGTACATGCTGAGCTGCATCATCTGCATCGTTGGTTACCACAACCATCCGAACTTCAAGCCGATCCGCCACCTGTTGGTTCCGGTGTTCGGACTGCTGGCGAATCTTGCCTGCATGGCGTTCTACCTCATCGGGCCTTTTATGGGTTTCGGCACGAAACTGGAACCGTTCACGGCTTTGGGAGTCGCCGCCATCTGGTTAATTTATGGCGGTATCTACTTCATGCGATCCAGTAAGGCCGCCGGCCGAACCACTCTGGTACAACGGAAAGCCAGGCCGGCGCTCGGGTAAGTCTGCATTGAACACGTCCCTTCGGGCTGGCCGGAGCTGGAAGGCTCCGCCGGCCCGCTCTTTTTTTTATGAGTCCGCGAAGCCTTCGGGATCGCCCGATGAGTAGCGCGACCGGTAATTCCGGCCGGCCCTCCGCTGCCGGCCTCGAACTCGAATTTGCCCAACTCTCAGACTCGGGCCGGCTGCGGGACCACAATGAAGACTGTCTCGGATCGGTGCTGGCCGATACCCGCGAGCGCGCTCACACCCATGGCTGGCTCTTCGCCGTGGCCGATGGGCTGGGCGGGCATGAAAAAGGTGAAGTGGCCTCCAGCCTCGCCATCGAAACCATAACCGCCGGTTTTCGCGCCGCCGTGGCGGGCGAGCCGCACCCGGCGCTTCTGCAACGCCTGGTGCAAGCGGCCAATATTCAGGTTTATGAAGCCGGCCGCGCCGCCGGACCGGGCGGAGTTTCCATGGGAACGACCATCGTGGCCTGCGCCCTGCGCTTCGATCGCGCGGCCATCGCGCATGTCGGCGATTCGCGCTGCTACCTGATCCGCCACGGCCGCGCCACCCTCCTCACGCGCGATCACACCGTGGTAAACGATCAGGTCCGCATGGGCATCCTTTCCGCCAAAGAGGCCGCCCAGTCCGAAGCGCGCCATCTGCTCAGCCGCTCGCTCGGCAGCGATCTGTTCGTGGGCGTGGAAACCAGCGACCACCAGATCTTCTCCGGCGATATCCTCCTGCTCTGCTCCGATGGCTTTCACGGATCTGTGGAAACCGCCGACCTCGGCAAACTGGTCTCGCGGACTCCCGATCTCCAACAGGCGGCGGCGAACCTGGTCGAACTTGCCAATGAGCGGGACGGCGGCGACAATATCAGTGTTCAGTTGATCCGCGTACGCGGCGTGGAGCGCGTAGGCATGTACCGCGGGCGGCCTTACCCTTTGCGGTAAGCCGGATCGCCCTAAAGAAAGCTGAACGGCACCCATGGCTGCATTGCACGCCGGCGACACGCTGGATCATTACCGCATCGAAAAGCTCGTGGCCCGCAGCGGTATGGCTTCCATCTGGCGGGCGACCGATACCGACAATGGCCGCGCGGTTGCCATTAAAATTCCGCATCCGGAAGTGGAAGCCGACCCCGTCTTTTTCGACCGCTTCCAGCGCGAGCAGGAGATCGGCCGCAAGCTCGACCATCCGTACGTCATGAAGGTGTTCGCCGATGATCGCCGCAGCGATGTCTACATGGTGATGGAGTGGGTGGAAGGCCGCTTGCTCCGCGAGATCCTTCGCGAGCAAGGCAAACTGCCCGTAGACCGCGCCGTGCGCCTAGCCGCCAGAATTGCCGAGGCGCTCGATTATATTCACGGCCACGGTGTGGTTCACCGCGACCTCAAGCCCGAAAACATTATGGTGAACGGCCAGGACGAGATCAAGCTGATCGATTTCGGTATCGCCGGAAACGAAGGCTCGCGCCGCCTGACCTTCGCCAAGCTCTCGAACCTTATGGGCACGCCGGATTACATTTCGCCCGAGCAGGTAAAAGGCAAGCGCGGCGACGGCCGTAGCGACATCTACGCCCTGGGCGTGATGCTCTACGAAATGCTCACCGGCAAGGTGCCCTTCGAAGGGCCCAACGCTTTCGCCATTATGAACGAGCGCCTGCTGAACAACCCCGTTCCGCCGCGCGAACTCGATCCCAGGATCTCCCCGCAGTTGCAGGAGATCGTTTACCGCGCCCTCGAGCGGGACCCCAAGAACCGGTACGCCGCCGCCCGCGAAATGGTCTGGGACCTCGAGCATCAGGACCAGGTCGGTGTCGCCGAACGAGTCGAATTGACGGACTGGAAACGGCGCAAAGCGCAATGGCCCCGGCGCATCGCCTTTTATGTGCTGCTGGCGCTAATCCCGGTAGTAGTGTTCAGCGTTCTCATCTGGGTAGCCAGGCACACGTAGAATAGCTCTAATGGCAGCCTGACTCTTTCGGGCCAGTATTTTGTGCTCCCGCCATCCCTGGTTCAAAATTGTAAGGAATGCTTCAATTCCGTCGTGTTTGCTTCCCAGGGGTCTTGTGTCTTGTATCGTTGGCCGGGGCGCAGCCGCTCGTGCCCCAAACACCACCGCATCGGCTGACTTTTCAGAATTCGTCGCGGTTCCATGACTTGATACGCGCCGGCAACTTGTACCTTTCCGTGCGCGACGCGCTCGCGCTGGCGATCGAAAACAATCTGGATGTCGAGCTGCAGCGTTACCAGCCGGCCATCTCCGATACCGACCTGCTGCGCGCCAAAGGCGGCGGAATCGTGCGCGGTCTCGATTTCACGCTCGCCGAAGTGCCCACCGGAGTGGGCGGCCCCCTCAGCCCCGTGCTGCTCAACCCGGCCGTCTCCACAGGTGTCTCCGGCGGTAGTTCCGTCAGTACCAACGCGCTCGAACTCGGTGTGCTCGCGGCCCCCCAAGTGAATCTCTCCATGGAGGGCACAGTCCCCCAATCCACCGGCACCGCGGTTCCCATTTACGATATGTCGGTCCTAAGCCAACTGAACTGGACTCACACCAGCACCCCGGAAGCGAATCCCTTGGCAACCGGCGGCCTGCCCTCTTTAAACAGCAGCAGTTCCGTGATCAATGCAGGAGTCACCCAGGGATTCGCCACCGGCGCGCAAGTGACGCTGAGCTATGACAACACGCACGAATCGCTAAACGCCCTGAACTACGGCTATAATCCGTACACCACGTCGAGCCTCGGCCTCACGGTCACCCAGCCCCTGCTGCGCAATTTCGGTTTGGCCCTGAACCGCCGTTTCATCCGCATCGCCGGCGACGAACGCCGCATCGGCAGCCTTCTGTTCCAGCAGCAGCTCATTCAAACGGTTTACGGCGTCATCCGCCTCTACACCGATTTCGTGGCGCTTTATGAGGACGTCAAAGTGAAGCAGGAATCGCTGCGTTCGGCGGAAAAGCTCCTGGAAGACGTGAAGGCGCAGGTGGAACAAGGCACGCTTGCCCCGGTGGAAGCCACCAGAGCCAATGCCCAGGTCTATGCGACGCGCCAGGACCTGGCCAACTCGCAGGGGCTGGTGGAAGAGCAGGAAGCCATCCTGAAGAACGTCCTTACCCGCACCGGCAACGCCGATCCGGAAGTGCAAATGGCCCACATCGTTCCCACCGATACCCTGAGCATCCCGGAAAAGGAAGATATCCGCCCCATTCAGGACCTGATGAATGAGGCGCTCGCCCGCCGGCCCGATCTCGACCAGGCCCGGCTGCAAGTCGATATCGGCAAGATCGGGCTGGAAGGCGACCGTAGCGCCACCAAGCCCGAACTGGACCTGGTCGGCATCGCACAAAATAACGGCCTGGCCGGCTCTTTGAACCCGCTCGCCTCCAACTCCTCACCCGCGCTCATCGGCGGATTCGGCAGCGTGCTGGACCAGATCTTCTCGCGCAAATACCCCACCTACGGCATCGGCGTGAACTTGAATTTTCCGATTCACAACCGCATCGCCGAAGCCGACCTGGCGCGCGACCAGATTCAGCTCGAGCGCTCCCAGATTCGCGTCCGTGAACTGGAAAACCAGGCCCGCCTGGAAATCGAAGATGCGCTCATCGCCATGCGCCGCGCGCGCGCTTCCGCCGAAGCCGCCACCCAGGCGCGGCTGCTCCAGGAGCAATCGCTCGAAGTGGAGCAGGCCAAATTCCAGGTGGGCGCTTCCACCAGCTTTTTCGTGATCCAGTACGAAACCCTGCTGGCCCAGGCCCGCTCGACCGAAGTGGCCGCCAAAAGCGCCTACGTCAAAGCGCGCGCCGCCCTGGAGCGCGCCATCGGCACAATCCTCGATGACAATGGCATTTCGATCGCGGACGCCCAGGCGGGATCGGTGCGGTAAAAGTTTTCGCCGCTGATACTTCCGCCGCGCTCAGCGGACGCCCTGCGAAGGACGGCCTTTCACCAGCGCTCGGCGCGGAATCCGCTCTCGATTCGCTTCGTCTCCGGGTACCGGCGCGTTTCCGCGCCCCGCCCGCTTCAGCAAGCGTTTCGCCGTCCCAATATTTCCACGCTGGGCTCGTTCCCGAAAGTGATCCTCCGTGCGATGGCCGCACGACCTCTCTAATTACACAGCCTATTATTTGGCAAGTCCGGCGCGAACTGCTCTTTGACCCTGGCGCTCCGAACGAACTACTCTTCCCGCAAAATCTCCAGCGGCTTGCGCCCCAGCACGCGGAAACTGGCCGCCCATCCGGCAGCCACCGCCAGTGCGACCGCAACCAGCACGGCTGCGCCGTTCGCCGCCGGGTCGAAGCGGAACGGAATCTGCATCAGGTGCTGGAGAATCAATGCCGCGAAGCCGCTCGCCAGCAGGCTGCCGATCAATCCCGCCGCCGCGCCCAGCACCAGAAATTCCAGCGAAAAAATGCCCGCGATGCGATGCCGCGTGGCGCCCAGCGTCTTCAGGATCACCACTTCGCGCATGCGGCGGAAGCGCGTCCCCGCCACGCTCGAAGCCAACATGACCGCGCCCGCCAGAATGGTGAACGCGGAAATGAACCGCACCAGCAGCGCGATCTGGTCCACCACCTGTTCCACCGTTTGCATCACGTCCGCCATATTGACCACGGTCACCGTCGGGTAGCGCTCGTATAACGCGCGCTGCAGCGGCGCTACCGATGAGGGCAGCACGCGCGCGCTGCCGTAATACACGGCGGGAAAGCCATCCAGATGGCCCGGATTGAACAGGAACTCGAACCGCGCCGCCATGCGTAGCGATTCCGTGCGTTCGATGCAGGCGACTCGCGTGCGCAGGTTCTGGTTCCAAATGCTCCAGTCCACGGTCGAACCCGGCTTCAAATTCAGAATGCGCGCCGATTCCTCGTCCACGCACACCAGCGCGTCGCGCTCGCCGGGCTTCCACCACGCGCCCGCCAGGATCTGCATTTCCGCAGGTTTCTCGCTCATGGCCGTAACCGAGCGCGTGCGCAGAAAGCGCCGGCCCCAGTCGCGCAGCGGCAGTTTTTCGATCGGAACTCCGTCGATAGCGGCGATGCGCGCGGCCACGGCGCCGGCGATCTCCGGCGGGGCCGCCACGCCGGGCTGTTTGGCGATGATACCGGAAATCTCCTGCCGCTGTTCGGCCGGAACGTCCAGCAAAAAGACGTTGGGCGTTCCCGGCGGCGCGTTGGCGCGGATCTGCCGCAGCAGACCGCTCTGCACCAGGAAGACCGTGAGCGTGAACATGACGCCGATGCCCAACGCCACCAGCGCCGCGGCCGCTTGATTGCCGGGGCGGTAGAGATTGGAAATTCCGTGCCGCCAGGCAGCCGGCAGAGCATGACCAGTATGGCGGGAGAAGAAACGCACGCCCCGCAGCAGCGCCCACGCGCTCGCGGCGAGCAAAGCGATTCCCATGGTGAGGGCCAGCGTGAAATAGAGGCCGGTGCGTAGAGCCAGCTTCCAGCCGCCGTCCGTGAGCGTGGCGGCTACCACCCCCGTGCCGATCAGAATGGCCGCGCCCGCCAGCAGTGAGGGACGCGCTTCCGCGGAAAACCACCGCCGCCGGCGCGCGGCAGCTTCCGGTTCCATATCGCGCCGGAAAATCTGCGCCGGCCGGATGGAGCGGATTCCGAGTAGCGGCGGCGCCGTGAAGAGCAACGTTACCAGGCACGCCACCCCTACCCCCTGCAGTGCCGGCCACCATGCAATTCCGGCGGCTTCCGGTAGCGGCAGATAGCGCGCCAGCACCGCGGGAAACGCCGCCGCGGCCGAAACTCCCAGAATCACCCCCAGCACTCCGCCCGCCCCGCCCAACAGCAGCGTCTGCGCCACGTAAATGCGCAGGACTTGCCCCGAGCGGCCCCCCACGCACTTCATTACCGCGATGGAATCGAGCTGTTGCTGGAGGTGCCCGTGCATCGCGCTGGCCACGCCCATGGCACCGATGACCAGCGCGATCAAACCAATCAGGCTCAGAAATGTTGTGGAGCGGTCGAGCCCGCGCGTGATGATGGGATGCGTTTCGCGGTAATCGGCCAGAGTGGCTTCCGGAAAAGCGCTCTTCAAAATGGCGCGCACTTCGGCCACGCCCGGAGCGCCGGAGGCCGGCAGCTTGAACAGGTACCGTTCGGAGGCGCGGCTGCCCAGCGTGATCAGTCCGGTGCGCGCCAGCCCCTCGCGGGTCATCATCACCCGCGGCCCGACGTTCAGCGTGCCCGTCATGCGGTCCGGCTCGGAAGCCAGCACGCCGGCAATTTGAAATTCCTGTCCGCCTATGCGCAGCGTATCGCCGGTCTTGGCATTCAGACGCGGAAGCAGGTCGCTCGAAACGGCCACAGTGCGCGCGTTGAGCGCCGCCGCCAGCGGCCGCGGCGGATCGAGCTTCACTTCGCCATAGAACGGATAAGCGCGCGGATCGACCGCTTTGACCGAAATCAGCAGGGGATCGCCCGCGCGTGCCGAAGTTGCCATCGTCAAAGTTTCCGTGATCTGCGTGCGCTCCACGCCGCGCCTCGCGAGCCCGGCGAGCGCCGCGTTTTGCGCCGGCGAAGTAGCGCCGAAAATGCGCGCCGAAATATCGCCGGCCATCAACGTGCGCGCCTGGCGCAGCAGCATCCGCCGGAACGACCAGCTAAAGCCGCGCACTCCGGTGAGCGCGCCCGTTCCCAGCGCCACCGCCACGATCACAAACAGGAACTTGGTCCGCGAAGCGCGCAATTCGCGCCATCCGATGCGGAACGCCACGCTCCACGCAAGCGAGTTCATCGGCCCACCGCCAGGCTGTCGTTGGTCACCAGGCCGTCCCGCAATACGATGCGCCGGTCCGCGCATTCGGCGATCGATTCTTCGTGGGTCACCATCACCATGGTGGCGCCCTGCTCGCGGTTCATTGCCAGCATCAGGTCGAGGACCACGCGGCCGGTGGCGCTATCCAGATTTCCGGTCGGTTCATCGGCCAAAAGAATCGGCGGGCGCAGCGCAAAGGCTCGCGCCAGCGCGACTCGCTGCTGCTCGCCGCCGGAAAGCTGCACGGGGTAATGATCGCGCCGCCCGCCCAGGCCCACCCGCTCCAGCAATTCGCGCGCCCTCGCCGGCCCGCCCGCGCCGTTGCCCGCCAGTTCCATCGGCAGCAGCACGTTCTCTTCCGCCGTGAGTGTCGGAATCAGATGGTACGACTGAAACACGAATCCAATTTTCCGCCCGCGCACCAGCGCCATCGCGTCTTCCTGGAGCGAAGTGATCTCTTCGCCATCCAGAACGATCTTGCCGGAGGTAGGCGAATCGAGTCCCGCCAGCAAGCCCAGCAGCGTGCTCTTGCCGCTGCCCGAAGGCCCCATGATAGCCGCGAACTGCCCGCGCGGAATGTGCAGGTCGATGCCCTTCAGAATATCGACGCGATGCGTGCCCGTGTCGATGGACTTCGTTAACCCGCGGACTTCAATCAAATCTCATTATGGCAGGCGTGTGGAAAGGGGCTCGCAAGTTGTCCGGGATGGCGGCGATTATTCTTTGTTTCGCTGCCGGCCGGCGAGCAACCATTTCCCGCAGCGCCCCAGCACGAAGCACACCCAAGGTGCATATCGGTCTATTTCATTACAGCCGCTTTCCCGCCCGCGGCAGGTGAGGCTGCTTTATTATGCAATGAGATGAGGAAAAGCCGATTCCTCCCTTCCCTGGCCCTCTTTACCTGCGCATACGTGCTGTTTGCCCAGGACCTCCCGCGCATCGTCTGCTTCGGAGACAGCCTCACCGCCGGCTACGGCCTCGATCCCGGCCAAAGCTACCCCGATCTGCTGCAGCGCGAACTCGATCGCCGCGGCTACCACTATCAGGTGGTCAATCGCGGCGAGAGCGGCGATACCACGCAGGATGGGCTGGGGCGGCTGAGTTCGGTCCTGAACCAGCATCCGCAAATCGTCATTCTCGAATTCGGCGCCAATGACGGCCTGCGCGGCCAGCCGGTCTCCGTCGCCGAAATGCACCTGGCGCGGCTCATCGAAGAGTTGCGCAAAGCCGGCGCGAAAGTGATGCTGGCCGGGATTACGCTGCCGCCCAATTACGGCGCGGACTACGTAAAGCGCTTCGATGCCATGTACACGGATCTCGCCAAACGCTACCAGCTTCCCCTGCTCCCGTTTCTGCTCGATGGGGTCGCCACCAAACCCGAGCTGATGCAGCAGGATGGCCTTCACCCCAACGCCGCCGGTACGCGCATCGTGGTCCAGAATGTGCTGAAAACCTTGCAGCCGCTACTGACCGCTCCCTCACGGTCGCGGCTCGGACATAAGTAGCGCCTTACTCAAGTACCGCCCCGTATGCGACGCTTTCACCCGCGCCACATCCTCCGGGGTTCCGGCCGCCACCACCTGCCCGCCGCGCGAGCCTCCCTCCGGCCCCAGATCGATCACCCAATCCGCTGCTTTGATCACCTCCAGATTGTGCTCAATCACCACCAGGCTGCCGCCGTTTTCGATCAGCCGCTCGAGCGCGGCCAGCAGCTTGGCGATGTCGTCGAAATGCAGGCCGGTGGTCGGCTCGTCGAAGATGAACAGCGTGCCCGCCGAACTGGACATCGCCAGGTGCGCCGCCAGCTTCACGCGCTGCGCTTCGCCGCCGGAAAGCGTGGTCGCCGATTGGCCCAGCCGCAGATATCCCAAACCCACATCGTCCAGCACCTTGAGCTTGTCCACCAGCTTGGGCGTCGCGTGGAAAAACCCAAGCGCCTCGCGCACGGTCAATTGCAGCACTTCATGCACGTTCAGCCCGTTGTACTTAATCTCCAGAATGCCGCTCTTGAAGCGTGTGCCCTTGCATTCGTCGCACACCAGCTCCACGTCCGCCAGAAACTGCATCTCCACCGTCACGGTGCCATCGCCCTGGCAGGCTTCGCAGCGGCCGCCGGGAATGTTGAACGAGAAGTGCCCGGCCGTGTAGCCGCGCCGCTCGGCTTCGCGCGTGGAGGCGAACAAGCCGCGGATCGTATCGAACGCTTTGATATACGTAATCGGGTTCGAGCGCGGCGTGCGGCCGATGGGAGCCTGGTCGATCATCACCGTGTTCCGCACCCGCTCGGCGCCGTCGATCTTTTTGCACGAGATGCGCGGCGCCGCATCCAGCGCTTCGGCGGCTTCGTCGAATTCCGGCTCGTGGTCCGCCTCGCGCGCTTTGTGTAATGCTTCGAGAGAGCGGAAGATCACGTCGTGCACCAGCGTCGATTTGCCCGAGCCGGAAACCCCGGTGATCGCCACCAGCATGTTCAAGGGAATCTCGACATCGATGTTCTTCAGGTTATGCGCGCGCGCGCCCGAAAACCGCAGCACGTTTTTCGGATGGAACGGCCGGCGCGCGCGCGCCGCGGCCACCCGCGCTTCCCCGCGCAGATAGCGCGCGGTCAGCGAAGCGGCGCCATTGCCGGTCAATGTAGCCAGCGGTCCTTCGAAGACCACGCGCCCGCCATGCTCGCCCGCGCCGGGGCCGAGATCGACAATATGATCCGCCGCCTGCATCACTTCCGGATCGTGCTCCACTACCACGATCGTGTTGCCCAGCCCACGCAGCTCCTTCAGAATCCGAATCAGCCTTCCCGTATCGCGGCTGTGCAGACCGATCGAAGGCTCGTCCAGCACGTAGCAGGCGCCCACCAGCCGCGACCCCAAACAAGTCGCGAGCTGGATCCGCTGCGCTTCGCCGCCGGAAAGCGTGGCCGAAAGCCGGTCGAAGGTCAGGTAATCGAGGCCGACATCGTTCAGAAATTTCAGCCGCTGCTGGATTTCGAGCAGAATTTTATCGGCAATCGCGCTTTCTTCCGGCGTCAATTCCAGCTTTCCGAAAAACTCCCGCGCCTCCGCCAGGTTCATCTTGAGCACTTCGCCCAGATTCTTTCCGCCCACCCGTACGTACAGCGCTTCTTTGCGCAGGCGCGCGCCCTTGCACTCCGGACACAGCGCGTAGCCGCGATAACGGCTCAGAAAAACCCGCACGTGCAGTTTGTATTTCTTGGTTTCGAGGAAATCGAAGAAGCGGCGGATGAATTCTTCCAGGCTGGCGCGCTCGCTTTCGTTCAGATCGCATACCGGCACGTGGAACCGCACCTTGCGGGCCGATTTCTGGAAATTCCCGAGCCACGACCGGTACTTCGGCTTCGTCCACGGCTCCACCGCCCCCTTGTCCAGCGAAAGCGTGGGATCGGGAATCACCCGGTTCATGTCGAAATCGATCGTATTGCCGAAGCCCTGGCAGCGCGGGCAGGCGCCGAACGGCGAGTTGAAGCTGAACAGAATCGGCTCGGGCACGCTGAATTCCATGCCGCACGTCTTGCACTGGAACTTCTCGTTGAAGCGCAAAGGGCGGCCGCCGCCCGCGGGTTCAAAAATCACCTCGCCGCCTTCGCGGAAGCAGATTTCGATGGTGTCCACCAGGCGCTGATGCAGATCGGGCGCAATCGCGATGCGATCCACCAGCACGAACACCGGCTGCGAAAAATCGATATCCAGCAGCGATTCGGGCGTGGAAAATTCGAACGTGCGGCCGTTCTGGAACAGCCGGCTGAAGCCCTTTTTGCGCAGCTCGAAAAGCTGGTCGCGCGGAATTTGCGTCTGCGGAACGCCTTGCGCTGGGGGGGCATCCTCCGCCGCATGGCTCACCGGGAATAGCGCATACCAGCGCGATCCCGCCGGCTGCGCCAGCATCCGCGCCGCTACTTCATCCACCGAGTCTTGTTTAACCTGCGTGCCGCACTTGGGACAGAACGTCCGGCCCACGCGCGCAAACAGCAAACGCAGAAAATCGTAGCATTCGGTGGAAGTCGCCACGGTCGATCGCGGATTACGGCTGGTGTTTTTCTGGCGGATGGCCACCGCCGGCGCGATGCCATCGATTTCGTCCACCTCCGGCTTTTCCATCCGCTCCAGGAACTGCCGGGCGTAGGCGGAAAGCGATTCCACGTAGCGCCGCTGTCCTTCGGCGTAAATCGTATCGAACGCCAGCGAAGATTTACCCGAGCCGGATACACCTGTAATGACCGTCAACTGGTTGTGCGGAATATCGAGCGAGATGTTCTTCAGGTTGTGGACCCGCGCGCCGCGGATCCGTAGAAAGTCTTGCACGCGTGTTCCGGGAGTTACAACCCCAGTATAGCCGCGGCCTCGGGCGTGCCCGGCCGGCGATCCCCGGACCGGTGCGATCGCACCGGTGGGATCCGAGCTTACTTCTTTGTTTTCAATAAATCGGTTCTTTTCCACCGGTGAAGTGCGCCGGTGGAAAGGCCCGGTGTGTGTGTGCTACCGCCGCGCGAACCGGATCGCCGCATCCACAACGCCATGCGCTGTGTACGGTTTCTGCAGGAAGCCGGCGATTCCGGGGCCGAAACGCGCGCGCGTTTCCTCTTCGCCGTAGCCGCTCGAGACCAGCACCGGCACGGACGGGTCGATCGCGCTGAGCAATTCCAGGGTCTCCGCGCCGCTCAAGCCCGGCATGGTCATATCCAGCAAAACCAGCGAGATTTCGGCGTGGCGGCGGCGGAACTGCTCCACCGCCTCGCGCCCATTGGCGCACGACAGAACGCGGAAACCGCGATGCCGCAGAGCCGCGCCGGCAGTAGTGCGCACCAGTGCTTCATCATCCACCACCAGCACCAGGCCGCTGGCGGCCCGCGCGGGTTCCGCGGCATTGCCATTTGCCGCCGGGGCCCGGTGGGCTTGCAGCGGGAAAAATATGGTGAACCGCGTGCCTTCCCCCGGTTTCGATTCCACCTCGATGCCGCCCCCATGCGACCGCACGATCCCCAACACCGCGGAAAGCCCCAGCCCCCGGCCAGTGAACTTCGTTGTGAAAAACGGCTCGAACATCCGCTTTTGCGTCGCCTCGTCTATACCGGCGCCGGTGTCCTCGACTTCGAGCGAAACGAAATCGCCGGGCGGAATCTCTCCCAGCAGCGAATCGCGCGGCCGGTCCAGCCGCACCCGCCGCGTCCGCAGCGTTACCGTCCCCTCGCGCGCAATCGCCTCGCAAGCGTTGATCGCCAGGTTCATGATGAGCTGCTGCAACTGGCCGCGGTCGGATTCGATGTTCATTCCACTCTCTCCCAGTTCGAGCACGAAACGCACGTCCTTCGGCGCCGACGCCTTTACCAGGGCTACAATCTCCCGCACCTGCAGCGACAAATCCACCGGCTCGACTACGAAGTTGCCCCGGCCCGAGTAGGCCAGCATCTGGCGGGTAAGCTGGGACGCGCGCTCGCTGGCCTGCATGACCATTTCCGCCACCGCAAACAGCGGCGATTCGCGCGGCAGCCCTTCCACCAGCATGCTGGCGCCGCCCAAAATGCCGGTCAGCAGGTTGTTGAAGTCGTGCGCGATGCCGCCCGCCAGAATGCCCAGGCTTTCCAGCTTGGCCGATTCCCGGAACTTCTCCTCCATCTGCTCGGCCGTCTTGCGCTCGGTGATGTCCCGGTGGTTGAAGACCACCGCGCCGATATCCCGATCGGCCGTCATATCGGAAATCACGCCCTCGATCCACCGCCATTCGCCATTTTTGTGAAGCATGCGCACCTGCACCGGCATGGCGCACCCGGGCCGGGCGGACGCTTCCCGCCACACCTCCAGCGCCCCGGCCACGTCCTCGGCATGAATCAGCTCGAAGACGTCGCGCCCGTAAATTTCCGCGGTGCCGTATCCCAGCACCTTCGAAATCGCCGGGTTGCCGTACTCGATTTTGCCCCGCGCGTCCAACAGCGCGATACCGTCGGCGCTATGTTCCACCAGCGCGCGGAAGCGCCGCTCGGTCCGATACTGCTCGCGTACCCGGGCCACCACGCGGCGCGCCGGTTCGGGGATCGTGGCGCGCTCGATCCCCCCGTTCCGCTCGCCCCCGCTCCGCTCTGTATTGTCAACCGGGAAAGTCGCCTTCGTATGCACTTGCACGATAGGTTCAACGGCGCGCTCTTCGAAATTTTCGTCCAGGACATCGATCGGATATCCGCAGAGCAGCCCGATTCCTTCCGCCTCGACCAGTTTGCTCCAAAGCTGCTCCAGCTTTACGGCCGCCGCCACGTGGCCGGCTTGCCAGAGCAACCCCACCACTTCGTGGCAAACCCGGCACGCGCGGCCGCCACTGGCCACCCGCACCCTCTCGATGAGCGGCAGCATCGTGGACATGAACTGGTACTCATCCGGCCACACCCCCACCAGGAAACGGTTGAGCGTCGATTGCGCGTCCTCAAGGACCAGCCGCCCGCTTTTCCGCGCCGCCGCGGCATCGATTCCCAGCGCTTCGAGTTCACCCGTAACCGCTTGAACATGCTCCTCGGTCAGAATGCCGAGAACGCCTTCTCCATCTTTCAACCCGTTGGCCGCATAGCTGCCTATGTTCCGCGCCAACAATCGCGTATCGTTGCCGTAAAACTCCACCCGATGCCGGGGCTCTTCGGGGCGCAGAGCCGGTTGCCCGTCGGCCATGTCCCCGATTATTTCGCATTTCATTGCCCTTTGTGCGTAAGCCGGGCAACAAAACTTACGGATGATCCATGCCGGCAATCTGTGCGGCAACTCACGCCGTCTGGGCGATAATGAAGAGCGCTTCCCGTATGAGCAAATACCCCAAACGCCCGCTGGACTTCGCAAACCTGCGCACGGTTGGCTTACGAGAGAGGGGCGGCAAGGTAAAGGCCGCGGATTTTGCGGCGCCCTACCGCAAAGGGTCCGGCTTGAGCGGCTGGCTGGGAGCGCTGCCGCGGATTCTGGCGGGCAATTCGTTTCGCGCGGTGCTCGAAGCGATTGCCGGCGCCCGGCGTGACGGGCGGGCCCTGGTTTGGGGCTTGGGCGGCCATGTGATCAAGTGCGGCCTCGCGCCGGTGCTGATCGACCTGATGCGCCGCGGCTATGTCACCGCCTTTGCGCTCAACGGTTCCGCCGCCATTCACGATTTCGAAATCGCCCTGGCCGGCCACACCAGCGAAGACGTGGAAGCCGTATTGCCGGATGGCCGCTTCGGCTCGGCGGAAGAGACCGGCCGCGAAATGAACCGCGCCATTTGCGCCGGCGACAAAGCGGGCCTGGGCATGGGCGAGGCGCTGGGTCTCTGGCTCGAATCGGCCGCCGCGCCCGAGTACGCCGGATCGAGTTTGCTGCTCGAGGCGTACCGCCATGGCACGCCGGTGACGGTTCATGTGGCGATTGGCACCGATACCCCGCACTTGCACCCGGCCGCGGAAGGCGCGGCCATAGGCAGCGCCACGCATCGCGATTTCCGCCTGCTGTGCGCGTATCTGGCGGAGCTGGACCAGGGCGGCGTGTATTGCAACTGCGGCTCGGCCGTGGTGCTCCCCGAAGTATTTCTGAAAGCTATTTCCGGCCTGCGCAATCTCGGCTTTCCCCTCACAGGCTTCACCACCGTCAACCTCGATTTCCTGCAGCATTACCGGCCGCGCCTGAATGTAGTGGAACGGCCACATGCCGCCAGCGGCGGAATGGGGTATGCCATTACCGGCCACCACGAGTTGCTGATCTCCTTGCTGGCTGCGTGCATTATAGAAATGGAAGCATGAATTCCGAGCAGCCGTTCGAGCCGTTAGGAATGCCACCCCGGCCGGAGCCGCCGGGGAGGCCGGTGGCGGCTCCGGCGCCACCGGAAGCGCCGGCCCCACCGCCGCGCGAGCCCTTCTGGGGCTATTCGGATGTGCTGGTGTTCGTGGGATTGCTGCTGGCCGCGGCCGTCGTCAGCCTGGGCGGGGCCGCCGCGATCTTCAGCTTTCTCCCGGCGCGCGATCAATCCCAGGTGGCCGAGGCGCTGATTGCGCAATCCCTGATTTATGTGCTGGCCTATGGCGCGCTGGCCGTGCTCTTCCACATCCACTACGATCGCCCTTTCTGGAGCTCGATGGGCTGGAAGAGCCTCAAAATTCCCGCGCCGGTAATCGTCCTGGCCGGCGCCGGCACGGCTATCGCCGTGGCGTACATTGGCGTGCTGATTCGCACTCCCACTACCAGCAACCGCATCACGGAGATGCTGGAAAATCCGCGCACTCTCATTTGGGTGGCGCTTTTCGGACTAACGCTCGCGCCCGTTGCGGAGGAACTGGGTTTCCGCGGTTTGCTGCAGCCGCTGCTGGTGCGCAGCTTCGGGCCGGCGCCCGGGATTCTCGGCGCGGCCATCCCGTTTGGCCTGCTGCATTTTTCCGAGTACGGCAACTCCTGGCGGCACGCCCTGCTCATCTCCATGGCCGGCGCGGCCTTCGGCTGGATGCGCTATCGCACCGGCTCCACCAAAGCCTCCGCCCTAATGCACGCCTCCTATAACGCGCTCGAATTCGTGGCTTTCATTTCGCAGCAGAAGGAATTCCACCATCCATGATCGAAACCATTCAGTGGACCGCCAATGGCGTCGTGATGATCGACCAGCGGCGGCTGCCGCTTGAAGAGAAGTACGTCACCTGCGGCAGCTATGAAGAGGTTGCCGAGGCCATCCGCAACATGACGATTCGCGGCGCGCCGGCCATCGGTGTAGCCGCGGCCATGGGCGTCGCGCTGGGAGTAATGCAGGCGGCCGAAGCCCAGCTCGATGCGCGGTTCGCCACAATCTGCGAAACCCTGGCCCAAACCCGCCCTACCGCCGTCAACCTGTTCTGGGCTATCGATCGCATGCGGCGGCACTACGCTTCCCTGCGCGGCCAGCCGATCGCCGCCATTCGCCGCCGCATGATCGAAGAAGCGCTGCGCATCCGCGAAGAGGATATCGCCATCTGCCGGGCCATCGGCCGCCACGGGGCGCCGCTGGTGCCCGATGGCGCGACCGTGCTCACCCACTGCAACGCGGGCGCTCTCGCCACGGCGGGCTACGGCACCGCCCTCGGCGTGATCCGCGCGGCCGTCGAGAGCGGCAAGCGCGTGGACGTCTTCGCCGATGAAACCCGCCCTTTCCTGCAGGGAGCGCGGCTCACCGTTTGGGAATTGCAGCAGGATGGCATCTCGACCACCCTGATCACCGACAACATGGCCGGCCATTTTCTCAAGTCCGGCCGCATCGGCTGCGTAGTGGTGGGGGCCGACCGCATCGCCGCCAATGGCGACGTGGCCAACAAAATCGGCACCTATTCGGTGGCCGTGCTGGCCAAGGAGAACGGCGTGCCTTTTTTCGTGGCCGCGCCCATTTCCACGCTCGATCTCACGCTTTCTTCGGGCGATGCCATTCCGATTGAACAGCGCGCCGCCTCCGAAGTGACGCATGTGTTTGGCCGGCCCGTCGCCCCCGAAGGGACCTGCGCCGCCAATCCGGCCTTCGATGTCACTCCCGCCCGTTATGTCTCGGCGATTATCACCGAAAACGGCGTGGCGCGCGCGCCTTATGAGGAATCGCTGAAACGGGTTTCTCTTCGCGGCCAAACCGCTCCCTGAGAAGCTGGGAAATATCGGCTATTTTTGCTCGGCCGGGGTTGTGGTCATGGGTCCCATGCCGACGATTTCCAGGACGCACTCGGTATCCTTGGCCCCGTCGTAGTGGATCTTGCCTGCCAAATCCACGACATAGCTTCCAGCGGGCGCCGGAAAGGTGCTGGCGGGATCATATTTCGGGCCAGTGCCAATCCACCAGGTACCCGAAAGGACCGTGATGTATCGATCGGTTGAGTGAAAGTGGGGGCGGCTCATGTTTCCGGGATGCCACTTGATCAGTTGGATGTAGATTCCGGGCTTGGAAGGATCGCCTTGGACCGTGGCGGTATCCGCACCAGGCCCTTTTCGCCAAACGATGTTGTCTGGAGCGGTGTAGGTGACAACTTTCGGGTCGGGCTCGGCGGCTCGACCAGGAACCAAAATGAAAGCACCAGCAGCCAGCAAGGCTAACGAAATAGCGGTTCGTAGGTTGAACATAGTTCCTAATCTATCGCAAGACTGAAGAATCCCCGGCCGAGCCGCGACCCTCGGGAAGCGGCCTTGCCTGCTCGCATGATAATTTGAAGCTCATGCCCACTGTGAAACGCCTTACCGTCGCGGCTTTGCTGTGCGCCGCCGGATTCATCTCCGCCGCTTGGCTGCGCGCCGCGGATGCCAGCCGCCGCGCCCCCGGATTTTCCCTGCCCGATTTGAAAACGCAGCAGCACGATCTGGCGGATTATCGCGGCCGGCCCGTCATCCTCGAGTTCATCCAGACCACCTGCCCGCATTGCAACGCCTTCGCCAGCGTGCTGGCCGGCGTGCAGCAGAAATACGGCGATCGCATCGCCATAGTAGCCATCGTCAATCCGCCCGACGACCAGACCAAAGTCGCGGGCTATATAGCCAGCCATAAGATCGCTTATCCGATCCTGTTCGATTGCGGGCAGGTAGCCTATTCTTATCTGCGCAAGCCGTCTTTCGATATTCCGCACGTCTACCTGATCGACGCTAATGGCGGCATTCGCGAAGATTTCGGCTATAGCGATTCCACCAAAGACATTTTCGAAGGCAAAGGTATCTTTCCGCACCTGGAAGCCTTACTGAAGAAGTAGGCCGCGCTCGTCTCCGGAGAAGCAGGCCGCTCTTCCGGGTTACTGTTAGATTGGAAGGAGCGGCATGAAATCTTTCTCCGCGGCACATACTCGATTTACACCTGCCTGGATTGCTGTTCTGGCGCTGGGTTTCTGCGCGCCCGGTTTGCCCCCGCGGGCCAGCGCCCAGGGGCAGGTTTCCGTTGGCTTGCCTCCCGATTGGGATGCGGGGGTGATTATCGGCGAAATGGGCAATCACGCCGCCCGCCTGGCGCCCACGCTGAACAAGATCGACGCGAAGGCATGGGTGGCGCAGGGCGCTTCGGAAACCTACGCGGCGCAACTACAGTCCGCCAAAGACCAGGCGGCGGCCATTGCGGCGGAAGCCAAAACTCTTTCCCGCAACCCCGAAAAGCTCTCCGGCTGCCTGGAGTTTTTCTTCCGCATCCAGGGGCTGGAAGAAATGATCGATTCCCTCACCGGCGCGGTGCGCAAATACCAGAGCCCCGCGCTGGCCGAAGAACTGGCGGCGCAATGGGCGGAAAACGGCGCCAACCGCGACCGGTTCCAAATCTATATCGTGACCCTCGCCGAGCAGCGCGAGCAGGAGTGCGCCGTCATGGATAAGGAAGCGCAACGGTGCCGCTCCGTAATTGCCACGCAGCCGCCCTCCAACGTTTCGACAGGAAGGAAGAAGTAGTCCCCCGATGGCATTTTATTGCAGTATCTGCGGCGAGGAATCCATGCACATCTGCGCTCGCTGCACCAAGGACACTTGCCGCAATCATTTGTGCGAGCGCTGCCAGCGCTGCTCCGATTGCTGCGAATGCGAAGTGGCGCTGGAGGAACCGGTGCGGGAACCGGCCCGCGCCGTTTTCCGCGCGTCCGTGGCCGGCTCGCACCCCGTGCCCGATCCCGAGCCGCCCGTTCCCCCACCCGGCCCCGATCCGTTCCCGCCGGAAGATCCGGAACCCGGGCCGATCATGCCGTAGAAGCGGGGCACGTGTCTGGCGCTCCGCTCTCTAGATTGGGATCAGTGAGTAGCGATGCTTTTCAGCACGGTGCTGCCGACCGTTCCATTCGGGTCTAGAACGCAACTGCCGTTATCGCCGAGCACCGTATGGCCATCGGGGCCGCGCGGTAGAGCCAGGATTCCAGCCATATCGGCCTGCAGCAGCGATCCCGGACCGTAATAGTAGTTGGGGAGCCAGTTGGCGAACAAGGCATACGATTTGCCGTTATTCGGGCTGACATAGGCGGTCAGCGTGTGTGGATCGTAGCCGGCTTCGAAATTCGCCACTCCGCATACATAAGCGTAATCCTGCAGCGTGGGCGTGCCGCTGCCGGAGGTTGCAGGGAGCTTCAAAATAGCAAACGAACTCCCATTGAACTCACCGGTAACTACGGCCAGGTGTTGGCCTCCCGGAGCAACGGCGGATCCGGAGAGTCCGGCCGAATAAATGCCGAGGATCGTGGGAGTCGAAGTTGGCGCAGACCACGAGCCGGGCGTGCCGGGGGTGAAGGTAGCCTGCGTCAAATCGGCCAGCACGAATTGGTTGGTAAACTCCGCGGGCGCCAGGGCGATGCCCGTGGAGCAGTCCTCGGCCGACGAGTCCAGTTCCCCGATGCCGATGTTTTTGGTATATTCGGCGGTCAGCCCTCCGCTGGGATCCAGGGCCACTAGGTCGTAGTTCGATTCCTCATTCGCGGAAAGCACTGCGCCCCGGTTGGGATCGATGGAGATGTTTTCCGAAACCTCATTCGCCAGCGGAAAAGGTGGCAGGAAGGTATCGGTTGCCAGATTGAGCGTCTGTAGCGCGGAGCCACTCGGGGCGGCGCTGTCGCCGATGGTGAGCACGGCGTAGTTGCCGGCGGCATTGACGGCCACACCGCCGGTATATGGATGGCCTCCCGAAAAGTTCATAGTGGTGTCGGCCGAATCCGTGAGACTGGTAAACGTGTTGGTCGTCCCGACACCGCGGATATGGTAGACATGGGTGTTGTTCGCCACGCAAACGGCATCTCCGGTGGCGGGATTGCCGGCACAGGAGTTGATGTAGTCCGGCAAGGCCAGCGAAACGGGGGCAACGGTTGGTCCACCGCCGGTTTCCAACTGGACTACTTGAGCGCCTGGGGTGCCATAGGACCAGGACGCGTTCGGAGCGATCGCAAACACCGGCGCGGGCCCGGTGACGGGAGCAACCACTCCGAGCGAACTGGCGGGAACGCAGGAGGACAATGTCCTGCTCGTGCCCGTAACCTGCACCAGCGAGCAGGTGGTACCGCTGGTGAAAGCTGTATCGCCGGCTGTGGAGTCGCTCAGTTGAATGTAGTAATTGCCCGTCGTGAGCGAAGCCGGAATACTCACGTTCACCCGTTTCGTGCTGCCAATGATAGTGCCAATGCTATTGGCCACATTCGTCGCGACCGGGGTTCCGCCGCAACTCGTTTCCCAACTGACCATAATGTTTGCGGCCGCAGTGTCGCCACTCGGCCATCCGCTGGCGGTTACGTTGACGTTATTGACTCCCGCCACGCCGGTACTTGGGGTGGTTACCGGAGCCAGTCTGACCGTGGTTACTGTCGCAGCCTGAACGGGAACCGTTGCGAGGGACAATGCCAGCAGCAGGGCGGCCGCCACGCCGCCAGTCCGCGCGCGCAACAGAGCGCGGAAATGGCTACGCCGCGAAAAGCCCAGGAATAACCCGATGATCGCCAGCGGGAGCCAGAAACCGGGTTCGGGCACCGAACTCCCAGCGGAGGTGGCTTCGATGAGCGCCAGGTCTCCGTCCGATAAATTGGGGGGGCTGGAGGGCAGAATGGTCGCGCTAAACGTGGAAAGAATATCCACGGTACCAACGCCGGACACATCGATGCTGGTGGGGCTGAAAGTGCCGGTGAGCATCGCTTCGACCGGCACCGGATTGACGCCGCCGATTCCAATATCCGAGCCATTCCACGACAACCCATCGGCGGCCAGAGTGAAATAGGTGGAAGGCTCCATTACGCTCGAACCATCCGAAAAATCGATCGTCAAACTCAGGTTCGAGAGATTGACGGAACTCAGAACGGGAAAATCCGGTGGTAAGGAATTCGGGCCGGTCCCATTGAAAATATCGAAGGCCGCGGTATCCGTGCCTACGATATCGTAAGATACGTAGCCGACAGTATAAACGTCGGCAAACACCGGAGCCTGGGCGAGCAGCAGCGCTGCCGCGGCCAAACCGGCCGTTTTGCAGTGATTCCTCGTCATCTGATTGGTCGTCCTCCTACCATTGGCGAAAGTGCGCGAACATTACAGAACTAACTCAGTTTTGCGAGGAGCTTACCAGACCAAGATGACATTGTAAAGAAAAATGACTAATTCATATAAACTACCGGTTATAGTACTCATACCTGACTTATTAGGTACTCCCCTATAAGTACGAGAAGTACTGCAAAACCAAAGCGCGCTGATTTGGCTAGAGTGATCGCGCGATGACAATCCCTCGCTAACGCGTGCGGCTCGGATCGACGCCTTGACCGGCAGCGAACAGTCGAAGGCTTACCGGGTGATCGGGAAGCCGCTATGCTGAAGGGTTGTGAAGCGCATATGGCTTTTGTTTTTGGCAGTCTGGGCCGCGCGTGCCCAAACCGCCGTTATCGACTACTCCAATCTGCACGAGCGCCAGGTGATTAACGGATTTCGCGCCGCGGCGGTCTACCTGGACGATGCGGGCCGGGCCATGGGCGGGCGCTTCATTCAAATTCGCAGCGGATTCACGCTCGATCTGCTGCGCATTCCATCGGTGCCGCAAGGTTTTATCTGGGTGAAGACGTACCCGACTTCCAATATGGGCGAGCCGCACACCGAGGAACACCTGCTGCTCGGCAAAGGCACAAGGGGCCGCGCTTTGGGCAGCATCGAACCGATGTCGCTGGTCACTTCGAGCGCCTATACCTTGCAGTGGATGACCTGCTTCCATTTCTATACCGCCGCCGGGCCGGAAGTTTTCTTCGAGCACTTCGAGCGCATCTTCGAGGCGCTGAAATTCCCCAACTACACCGATGAAGAGATCCGCCGCGAAGTGCGCAACTTCGGCGTGAGCGCGGGTCCGGGAGGCACGCTGCGCCTGGAAGAGCAGGGCACGGTCTACAACGAAATGACCACTTCCATGGATCAGCCCGCCTACCGGCTCTTCAATCGCGCGGGCGTGGCCATCTACGGTCCCGATCATCCGCTGGCGTTTTCGGCCGGCGGCCTGCCGGAAGCGCTGCGCAGGATTCAGCCCGCCGATATCCGCCGCTTCCACGACGCCCACTACTTCGGCGGCAACATGGGCATGATCGCGGCGCTGCCCAAAGAGGTGCCGCTCGAAACGGCGCTGGCCAAAATCGATGAAGCGCTCGACCGCGTGGAGCCGCGCCACCCGGTGCTTCCGGTGATGACGGAGGAGAACCTGCCGGCGCCGCATCCCGCTCCAGCCGGACGCATCGAGTACGTTCCATATCCTTCGCAGAATGCGCAGCAGCCCAGTTCGGTGTTGCTGGCGTGGCCGGCGGAGCGCAAACTGGCCAACCGCGAATACGAGCTGCTAAATCTGTTCCTGGATAATTTTGCCGGAGAGCCGGATACGAACCTGTACGCCCGCTTGGTGAACAGCCGCACCCGCGACAGCGATTTCGGCGTTCAGGGAATTAACGCCTGGGCCGATGCCGACGAGGGCAACCCCGTTTACATGATGTTCCGCGACATGCCACCCGCCGCGATGGACGACAAGAACCTCGGATTACTGCGCTCCAAAGTGCTGGACGAGTTGCGCCGTGTCGCCGCGTATCCCGATGGCTCAGCCGAATTGCGCGCTTTCAACCAGCGGCTCAAAAGCCGGATTCTGCAGCGCCGGCGGGAACTGGCCCGATTCGTCAGTTCGCCTCCAGGTTTCGGCCAGCGCGGCGTAAGTTCGGATTGGGTAATGCAACTGGTGCGGCTGAATCGGGAGCCGGGCTTCCGCAAATCGCTCACCGAAAAAGAGGACCTGGACGCGATCGAAGCGCAACTGGCGGGACCGCGCAACCTCTGGCGCGAGTATCTGGCGAAATGGAAACTGATAGCGGTCGCGCCCTGGATCGAAGCGGCCAAACCAGACCCGGCGCTGATCGAGCAGGAAACGCGCGAGCGGGCCGCGCGCATCGCCGCCGAAACCGAGCGCCTGAAGCGGCAATACGGCGTGACGGACACGCAAGCGGCGCTGCGCCGTTACAAGGCCGATCAGGACGCCGCCGCGCAGGCGATCGAAGCGGCCGCGCGCGAGATCACGCCGCCCCGCTTTATCGAAAACCCGCCGCTGGGCCTCGACGATTCGCTCCAGTTCACTACCCGCAAGCTCGCAGGCGGAGTGCCCCTGGTCACTTCCACTTTCGACAGCATGACCGGCGCGACCGTGGGACTCGCGCTCTCGCTGCACGCCGTGCCACGCGAGTTGCTCGTCTATCTGTCGCTGCTGCCCGAGCTGCTGACGCGCTCCGGAGTGATCGAAAATGGCCGGCCTGTTTCCTATCCCGAAATGGCCGAGCGCCTGCGCACCGAAATCCTCGGCTTGAACGCGGACTACCGGATCAATCCGCTGACGAACCGCTACGAACTCGTAATGCGCGGCTCGGGCAGCAACCCCGCCGAAGCGCGGCGCGCGCTGGAGTGGATGAAGCTGGCGCTGCTCCATCCCGATTGGCGGCCGGAAAACCTGCCGCGCCTCCGCGACCTGGTAGAGGAAACGCTGGGCCTGGTACACAACACGATGCAGAGGCCGGAAGAAACCTGGGTGGAAGATCCGGCGCGCGCCTGGCTGTACCAGATGCACCCGCTGCTGCTCGCGACGTCTTCGTTTCTCACCCGAGAACACAATCTGTTCCGCCTGAAATGGATGCTCAAGGGCGGAGGCGCGCCGGATATCTACCAGTTTCTGGAAGCCCTCGCCGGCGCTAAGGGGACGCGCGCCGAGCGGATGCAAATGCTCGCCGCGATCGCGCAGGGCACATATGCGGGCTTCGATTCCCTCGCCGACTTTTCGAAGAGGCTGGCGCAGGATGCGGCCCGCGATCTCGAAACCGTTTTACCGGAAATTCCCGATTCGAGCCTCGCCTCCGATTGGGCGGATTTGTGCCACGGCATGCGGCGCGATCTGGCATCCGGGCCGGAGAAAGTTCTGGCCGATCTCGACAAACTGCGCCAATCGCTGCTCGAGCCGAACGGCGCGCGCATGTTCCTGATCGGATCGCCGGAAGCACAGCGCAGCTTGAGCAGCGCGATTGAGAAGTTTCCGGGGTTGCTCGAAAATAGCGTTCTTCAAAGGGAGGCTTCCCGAAATTACCTGGCGATCGAACAGCGCCTCCTCAGGCGCGATCGCATAGGTGGGGCTCCCCTGTTCGTTGGCCTGGTGAATCCCAACTCGCAAGGCGGGGTCTTCCTCAACTCCGCCCCCGGCGCGAGCTACCACGACACCAGCCCCGATGCCCTGCTCGATTTGCTCGCCTCGCTGCTCTACGCCGGCCACGGCGCTCACAGCATGTACATGAAAACCTGGTCCGCGGGGTTGGCCTACAGCAACGGCATTCGCATTCACCCTCTCGAAGCCCGCGTGACCTACTACGCCGAACGCACCCCGCTGCTGCCGCAAACGCTCGAATTCGTCATCGGCCAACTGAAGAGTGTCCGGCCCAATCCCGCGCTCGCCGAGTACGCCATCGCCGGCGCCTTCGACGGCATCCGCTCGGCGCTCTCCTTTGAAGATCGCGGCGAAGCCCTGGCCGAAGATCTGGCCGATGGCCTGACGCCGGAAGTGGTGGCGCGCTTTCACCGCGCCATCCTCGACCTGCGCAAGCGCCCGGATCTCGCGGACGAACTCTTTCGCAGGATGCCGAAGATCTACGCGCGCGTCCTCCCCGGCATGGGCGTTCCGGCGAAAGACGTACCCGGCGCCGTCTACTTCGTCATCGGCCCCGAAAACCAGTTGGCAGCCTACGAACAATACCTGAAAAAAGCCGAAGGCCCCGCGACCCGCCTCTTCCGCCTGTACCCCCGCGATTTCTGGGTAGAGTGATCTCTCCTGGCTCTTGGCTTCTGGCTCCTGCCTTCTGACTCCTGGCTCCTAATCGTTATTGACTGCCTCTCGGAACACCTGTCATACTCTCCGTTTTGGTATGGCTGACGACAAGAAGACTGTCCTAGTGGTGAGCGCGCACGCCGCCGATTTCGTCTGGCGCGCGGGCGGCGCAATCGCCCTGTACGCGGACCGCGGATACCGCGTCCGCATTGTTTGCCTTTCCTTCGGAGAGCGCGGGGAATCGGAGCGCCTGTGGAAGATTCCCGGAATGACCGTGGAGGAAGTGAAAAAGGACCGCTGCGCGGAATCGACCCGCGCCGCGCAGATCCTGGGGGCCGAAATTCGCTTCTTCGACATGGGGGATTATCCGATTGTCCCTAAAGAAGAAGATATGGTGGAATTTGTCAACGAGTTCCGCCTCAATAAACCGGTCATTGTGCTGACGCACAGCTTCGAAGATCCGTACAACATGGATCACCCGATGGCGAACGATCTCACGCTGAAAGCGCGCGTGTACGCGCAGGCCTCCGGCTACCCGGCCAAGGGCAAGGGCAGCCAGGACGACGCGCCGCCGGTCTTCATCTTTGAACCGCATCAGCCCGAGCAGTGCAATTTCAAGCCGCAGGTGCTGCTGGATATCACGCCGGTGTGGGAGCGCAAGCTGGAAGCCATGAAGTCCATGGCGGCGCAGGAGCACTTGGTGAAGTATTACACCGGCCTCGGCGAACGGCGCGGCGTGCAGGCGGTGCGCAATTCGGGCAAGCGGCACATCAAGTATGCCGAAGCCTTCCAGCGCATTTATCCGCAAGTAACGGACGAACTCGCATGAGCCACAAGATCATTCGCAGAATCCCGCGGCCCGAAGCCGAAGCCGTGCGCATTCTGGGCGCTTCCGGTGTCGCGACCGTGCATGAGGCCCAGGGGCGCACCGGCTTGATGCGTCCCTACATGCGGCCGATTTATCCCACGGCGCGCGTGGCCGGCCCGGCGGTAACCATTTCGATCGCCCCCGGAGACAACCTGATGATTCACGCTTCGATTGAAGTGTGCAAGCCGGGAGACGTGCTGGTGGTCGCGCCCACTTCGGAATGCACGGATGGCTATTTCGGCGAGCTGCTGGGCGTCTCTTGCCAGGCGCACGGCATCGCCGGGCTGATTATCGACGCGGGTGTGCGCGACACCGCCGAACTCACCGCGATGAACTTCCCGGTGTGGTCGAAAGCCGTCAGTGCGCAGGGCACAGTGAAGAACGTTCCGGGCGACGTGAATATTCCGGTGGTGTGCGCGGGCGCTCGGGTCAATCCCGGCGACGTGATCGTGGCCGATGCCGATGGCGTTGTAGTGGTCGCTCGCGAGCGCGCCGCCGAAGTGGCCAAGGCTTCCGAGCAGCGCATCGCCAAGGAAGAGAAGTCGCGCGAACGGCTGCGCAAAGGCGAACTGGGCATCGATTTTTACGGCCTGCGCGCCAAGCTGGCCGAACTCGGCGTGGAAATCGTCGAGGGCGCCGAAAGCGCGGCATCGTCCCAATAGCTTCACCACGGCCAAACAGGCCGATACCAAAAACGGTTCAGCGAGGAACGGATCATGAAAGTAGGTTTGGCAGGACAGGGAGCTTTCGGCATTAAGCATCTGGAAGCGATCCAGAATATTCCCGGAATTGAAGTAATCACTCTTACCGGCAGCCGCAAGGAAACCGCCGAAGAGGTCGCTAAAAAATTCGGGATTCCGCACTATACCGGCGACCTGGCGGAAAGCCTCAAGCAGCCCGGGCTCGAAGCCATGATTCTCGCCACGCCCACGCAGATGCACGCGGCGCAGGGCGTCCAGTGCATGCGCGCGGGCAAGCACGTGCAGATCGAAATCCCCATCTGCGATTCGCTTGCCGATGCGGAATTGCTGGTGAAGACACAGCAGGAAACCGGCGTGATTTGCATGGGCGGCCACACCCGCCGCTTCAATCCCAGCCATCAGTTCATTCACAACAAAATCAAGGCTGGAGAGTTGCGGATCCAGCAGATGGATGTGCAGACCTATTTCTTCCGCCGCACCAATATGAACGCCGCCGGCAAACCCCGGAGTTGGACGGACCACCTGCTCTGGCATCACGCCTGCCACACCGTGGACCTGTTCATGTACCAGACCGGCGAGCGCATTTCGGAATGCTACGCGCTCCAAGGGCCAAAGCACCCCGAGCTGAAGATCGCCATGGATATGAACATCGGCATGAAGGTGCCCGGGGGCGCCATCTGCACGCTCTCGCTTTCCTTCAATAACAATGGCCCGCTCGGCACGTTCTTCCGCTACATCTGCGACAACGGCACCTACATCGCCCGCTACGACGAGCTGGTGGATGGATACCAGAAACCGATCGACGTCTCGCAGGTGGCCGTCTCCACGAACGGCATCGAGCTGCAGGACCGCGAATTCTTCGCCGCCATTCAAGAAGGCCGCAAGCCGAATGCCGATGTGACGCAGGTTTTCCCCGCCATGCAGGTGCTGGACAAACTGGAGCGCATGCTGGAAGGCGGAAAAAAAGAGCAAGCGGCGGGGTAGTGGATTCGGGCTCCGCCCGGCCTAACCGGACCCCAAAACGGTTCAAGTTGAGCGGCGGCGAAAATCCGTAAAAAATTTACGGATTTCGAGTTCGAAGAAGAAAATGAACGGGCGGGCGGAACCCGGAATCGCTGGGACGCTGGTTGGTCGGGCGCCGCTAAAGCTTTACCCCAGCCCCGGCACGCCCGCCAGCGTTTTCGACAGCCGCACCGCCCTTAGGATCGCCTGCGTCACTGCCTCCGCCGCCGCGATGCCCAGACTGTTGATGTCGGCGCGCTGATCTCCTATGGCGAGCGCGAACATGGTATCGCCATCGTTAGTTGTGTTGACGGGGTAAATCGCCCGCGCCAGGCCCAGGGAGCCGAACTGCGCCAGTTTCTTGGCCTCTACCTTACTCAGCCGCGCATTGGTCGCGACCACGCCGAGGGTGGTATTGGTTCCCCGCACCAGCGGACCTGGAAGCCGTTGTTTCAGCACTTCCTCCGCATTGGCGAATTCCCGGCTCCCGGCGCTTTTGCGCGCGCCGGCGACAATCTTACCAGTCGCGGGGTCGCGCACATCGCCCAGCGCGTTCACCGCGACCAGCGCCGCAACCAGCAGCCCTCCCGGCAAACTCACCGTGTACGATCCGATGCCGCCCTTCATGGCCTGCCGCATACCCAGAGCTTTGCCGACAGTCGCCCCCGTGCCGGCGCCGACAGACCCTTCCGGCACCGCATCGGCGCTGGCCGTGTTCGCGGCGGCTTCGCCCATCGCCACTGTCGGCCGCACGTGCGCGCTGCCCAGGCCCAAATCGTAAATCACGGCGGCGGCGACGATAGGCACCTTCGCCGCCGGCGTAATTACTCCCACGCCCTTGGCTTCGAGATAGCGCCGCACGCCCGCGGCCGCTTCCAGTCCGAACGCGCTCCCACCGGTGAGCAGGATTCCATGCACCACCGGGTCCACATGCAGCGGGTCGAGCGTGGGCGTTTCCGAGGTGCCGCTGGCCGAGCCGCGAATATCCACCCCGCCCACCGCGCCCGTCTCGCACAGGATAGCCGTACACCCGGTGATCGCGTGGTAATCGGAAACGTGCCCCACCCGAATCCCGGCGATATCCGTAAGTCCTTTCATGGACAGCAGATAGTTGTATGGTAGCATCGGAATTTCGGGGACCGATCGATTGCTCGACCTGTTGAAGAGGCCTGTCCAGGCGGTCCAGGATTTTTATCTGCTGGCAGGCCGCGCCCTTCGCAACATTTTCCGCGGACCTCACTATTGGGACGATATCGCCCTGCAGATGGACTATATCGGCGTCGGGAGCCTGCCTATCGTCGTCCTCACCGGCCTGTTCAGCGGCGCCGTAATGGCACTGCAGATGTCCCGCGCGCTGGCGCAATACGGGCAGGTCGGTCAGACCGGAAAAATCGTCGCTATCTCGCTGGTGCGCGAACTCGGGCCGGACCTAACGGCGCTTATGGTCGCTGGCCGGAATTCCTCGGGAATGGCGAGCGAACTGGGGTCGATGAAGGTCACCGAGCAGATCGACGCGATGCGCGCCCTGGGCACCGACCCAATTCGAAAGCTGGTTACGCCGAGGCTGATCGCCACCGCGGTCATGCTGCCGTTGCTCACGATCATCGCCGATTTTGTCGGCATTTTCGCGGGCTGGGTGATTTCCGATGTGTTTCTCGGCCTCACCACGCGGCAATACTGGATTTCCTCGTGGCAGGCGCTCGAATGGTCGGACGTAGCCCAGGGCCTGATCAAACCGTTGGCATTTGCCTTCGTGATCGCGCTGATCGGCTGCTTCTACGGCCTGCGTACCAGCGGCGGAACCCAGGGAGTCGGCCGGGCCACTACCCAAGCGATGGTCTCCGCCTCGGTTTTGATCTTTATTCTGACTTACTTCATCACCCAGATCTTCGTCTATACCACTTAGAGCCCAAAGCGCGATGCCTGAAGCCCCCGAACCAGTGCTGCGGTTTGACGACGTGAGCGTGTCGTTCGACGGCGTCCCGGCGCTCTCTCATGTCTCTTTCCAGGCGTTTGAGGGAGAGTCGCGTATCATTCTGGGCGCCGCCGGCAGCGGCAAAACCGTGCTGCTCAAAACCGCGCTCGGATTGATCCGGCCGGATTCCGGGCGGGTCTACGTGTTCGGCAACGACATAACCGGCATGCGCGAGCGCGAACTGACCGAAATCCGCAGCAAAATCGGAATGCTTTTCCAGGAAGGCGCGCTTTTCGATTCTCTTACGATCGAAGAGAACGTGGCCTACCCGCTGCAGAACCAGAAAGCCATCCGCTGCCCGGCTTCGGAGGTCCGTTCGCGCGTCGAAGAAGCTTTGAACTTTGTCGAACTGGGCGGCACGCTGGAAAAATTCCCCGCCGAACTTTCCGGCGGCATGCGGCGGCGGGCCGCCATTGCACGCGCCGTGGTTACCAATCCGCCGCTGTTGCTCTATGATTCACCCACCGCCGGCCTCGACCCGATCACGGCAAACACCATCATGGCGCTGCTCATTAAAGAGCGCGACGTGGCCCACACTACTACTCTGGTTGTGACCTATCGCTATCAGGATGGCAACCTGATGGCAAACTTCCGTTACAATTCAAGTAGCGGGAGCCTGGAGCCGGCACGCAACGGGGACCGGCCGCAATTTCGGACCACATTCATGGTGCTTCAGGAGGGGCGGGTGGTTTTTGAGGGAAACCAGGGCAGCCTGGAAACGTCCCAGGACCCGTACGTTTTGAAGTTCGTCAAGCCGCGGGAGCGCAATGGCGGATCGTAGCAAAGTATCCTGGGCGCAGTTGAAAGTCGGGCTGGTTGCGCTGGCGGCGATGTTCATCGCCGCGGCGCTCATCTTCCTCCTCACCAGCCGGCAAGGCCTGTTCACCTCCTACTCCGAATTGCGTACTTTCATGAGCGACGCCTCCGGCCTGCAGGATGGCACGCCGGTGCGTCTCAACGGCATCACCATCGGCTTTCTCGACCGGGTGCAACTCACCAATTCCGCCAATCGGCGGCAGGCCGTCGAACTGTTCATGCGCGTGAAGGCCAATTATCTGCGCGACATTCCCGTGAATTCCATCGTGCAGGTTACCGCCTCCAACCTGCTGGGCGATAAGTTCCTGAACATCACCAAGGGCAGTTCGCCGGAGCACGTGGCGGCCAACGCTACCCTACCCAGCTTAGAGACGCAGGACATTCCGGAATTGATGGCGGGCATGTCCAACCTGTTGGGATCGTTTCAAACCATAGTGAATCGCGTCGATACCCTGATGGCCGGTGTGGAACAGGGCAAAGGCACGATCGGCAAGTTTCTAAACGACCCGGAACTCTACAACCGCACCGTCGGAATCGCCACCGAAGCGCAACAACTGCTCACCGATGCCCGCAAAGGCGGCGGCACACTGAGCAAGTTGATCTACGATCCCGCGCTCTACAAGGACCTGGACGAGTCGATAAAGCGAATCAACGCCCTTCTGGCGGACCTCCAGGCCGGCAAAGGCACCGCCGGCAAGCTGATTCATGATCCCGCCCTCTACGATCAGGCCACCGATATCGGCAACCAGATAAAGGGGCTGCTGGCGGATTTGCAGGCCGGCAAAGGCACAGCCGGCATGCTGCTGAAAAGCGATCAGGTCGGCCAGCGGCTCGATACCCTGATCGGCAGGCTCGATGCCTTGGTCAACAAGATCAACTCGGGCCAGGGCACGGCCGGCCAGTTCATCGAGAACCCGCAGCTCTACCAGGCCATGACCGGCGCTACCCGCGAGTTTCAGGGGCTAGCCAAAGACATTCGCACCAATCCGAAGAAATTTCTTCGTTTGAAGCTGGCGCTGTTTTGAGTTCCCGCAAATTACTGGTGGTGAATGCCGACGATTTCGGCTTCACCCCCGATGTGAACGAAGGAATCGTTCAAGCCCACCGCGAAGGCATTCTAACGTCGGCCACGCTGATGGCGAATGGCGAGGCATTTGAGGACGCGATCGCCCTGGCGCGCGCCACGCCCACGTTGGACGTCGGCTGCCATCTCGTGCTCGTTGGGGGCCGGTCCCTGGTATCGGGGGAACCGCTGCCACGGACACCCGCCGCGTTGCTGGCCGCGATTGCGCGCCGCCAGGTCTCGCCCTATCGCGAACTGCGCGCCCAAGTCGAACGAATTCTCGCCGCCGGCATTGCGCCAACCCACCTCGATACTCACAAGCACACGCATCTTGCTCCGCCCGTGCTCGATGCGGTGGCGCGCC
Source organism: Bryobacteraceae bacterium (assembly GCA_035294665.1). GTDB lineage: Bacteria > Acidobacteriota > Terriglobia > Bryobacterales > Bryobacteraceae > PSRJ01. The sequence continues at coordinate 82,656 of DATGKM010000013.1, forward strand.
TGGGAGAGGAGTTCGCCATCTGTTGGGTGCGGCGGCCCTTCGATTTCCCCATGACAGCCGGCCATTCCGCCGTGCCGCTCTTCAAGCGGCTCACCAGCCGGTTGCTGGGACTCGCGCGCCATCGTTTCCACCGCGTGCTCGCGGAGCACCACTGCCGCACCACAGACCATTTCGCGGGATTCCGCATCACCGGCCGGCTGCGCACTCCGGAGCTGGTGGCGCTGCTCGAAGCGCTTCCCGAAGGCAGCACGGAACTGATGTGCCATCCCGGCCGCTGCGGCAAAGCCTTGCGCCGCGCCACTACACGCCTCAAAGAGAGCCGGGAAGCGGAACTGGACGCCCTGGTTGCGCCGGAGGTGCGCGGGACCATAGCGCGTGAAGGAATCGAACTGGTGAGTTACCGGAAACTCGTCTGAGCCGCGGACTACGATCCGATGGGGATGCCACCGTCCGCGCGACGTCAAAGGGATCGCTGGTTCAAAGTGATCGCTGGTTCCCCCAGCTTTCCCGAATTTGTGGCTACACTTCTGGTAAGAGCGGCGGCCGGCCGCTGGCGGTTCTACTCACAAAGCGTGGACGGTCTGCTCGAGTCTGTGCGCGAGCGTGCCCGGATCGCCGCCATCGAGCCATACGGGTTGGCCAAATCTCACTTGAGTTGCGCCAAACCTGGGGACCACCTTCCCGCGCGGCATGACTTGGTCCACACCTTCCAAATGGACCGGGACCACCGGCACTTTCAGCCGGCTGGCCAGCCATCCCACGCCCGCGCGGAATTCGCCCATCTGGTGGCTGGGTCTGCGTTCGCCTTCCGGGTAGATTAGGATCGACCATCCGTCGCTCACCAGATCTCCGGCATCTCCGGCGTACCGCAGCACATCGGGCACGCCGGCTTCTTGCTGCGGCACGGGAAAGGCATTGAAGAAGAGCGAGGTCAGATAATATTGGGCCGAAATGCTCAATCGCGTCCGCGGCGGAAACCGGTGCGGCTGGAAATGCGCGGCGAAGTACTCCTTATACATCGCGGGCGCGATCCGGTAACGCCAGCGCGCGGGCAACGCGGCGAGGATCAGCGGCGTATCCAGATGGCTCTGGTGATTGGCGGCAAAGATCGCCGGCCGCGCGAGCGAGTTCAGCCTCTCCACCCCGGAAACCTCCGGTTTTGCCAAACGCCGAGTCAGCGGGAGGATCCACGCGGCCAGATTGGCATTCCGAAAGGCCCGCGCATACCAATGCCGGTTCCAAACGGGAAAATCGCCTGGTGTGGGCGCCGGCGCGCGTTGGCCCCGCTTCGCCGCGCAGCACGCGTTCGACAAGAGCCTGCCAGTCCCCCCACAGTTTCGGCCGCGGACGCCTCTCGTTCGCCGATTTCCCGATGGCAGCGCCGTTCGATTTCAAGCACCAGTTCTACCTTGTCGATCGAACCCAGCCCCAGTTCGTCAAGCCGCGTTTCCGCGGTAACGGCGCGCCCGCTTCTGCGCGCGAGCTCAGCCGTTACCATCTCCGGCCGGCACTCCATCGTTTCCGCGAAAGCCGCCTCGCGCCCTCGGCCGGGCTGCGCTGTAACCCGCTCGAGAATCTCGCTGCGGCGCAGCTTGCCGGTTTCGGGCGTCCGCGGCAACGAGCCTTCCGGCCAGAGGAAGGCGCCGCGGATGCGCTGATGGGCTTCCAGCTTGCGGTTCGCATCGGCCGCGATTCGTGCGCTATCCGCGCCGGGGTTCAGCACCAGAACGGCGTGTACTTCTTCCGCGACGCCATCGCCGGAGGGCCGCACCCCGATCACCGCCGATTCACGCACGCCGGGCAACGCATCCAGCACACGTTCCACGTCTTCGGGGAACACGTTCAAACCTTCGGCGGTGACGATCATTTCTTTCTTGCGTCCGCGGAGAAAGAGATATCCCTCGCGATCGAGAAATCCCAGGTCGCCGGTGTGAAACCAGCCATTGCGAATCCCCGCGGCAGTCTTCTCCGGCTCGCCATAATAGCCGGGAGTGACATTGGGGCCGCGAACCAGAACCTCGTCATCCCCGGCGATGCGCACCTCCACGCCTGGCAACGGCCGGCCCACGGAACGCTTGCGCGGTTGGCGCGGATCGTTCAGGGTAATGACCGGGGATGTTTCCGTCATGCCGTATCCCTGCACAAGCAGGAAGCCCAGCCCGTCCCAGAAATCTTCCAACGGCGCTGCGAGCGGCGCGCCGCCGGGTAGAAATCCCACGAAGCGCCAGCCGAACATGCTATGAATGCGGCGATAATTCCAGAGCTTCGCCGCGAGCGAAGAGGGGCCCCGCCCGGCTTCGCCCGCTTCGGGCAGCGATGCCACCACGTAATGCCGCATCGCATCCAGAACTCGCGGCACGCACGCCGCCAGCGTGATGTGCCTTTCGCGGATCAGCCTCACGAGCGCCGCCGGACTTTGTCGGCTTGTAATTACTGCCGAAGCAGAGAGCAGCGGCGCCAGGCCCAGTGTGATTACCTGGCCGAACATGTGACTGAGCGGCAGCAGTTGCAGCAGTCGCGTGCGGAAGAGCGGGGAAATGCGCTTGCGGTAAAACTCCAGGTCCCGCTCCACCGATTCCACTTGCGAAAGCAAATTGCCGTGCGTGATCTGGACTCCTTTAGGATCGCCGGTCGATCCGGAGGTGAAGACGATTTCCGCCAGGTCGCCGGCTCGTGCCGGAAGATGCGGCAGCGCCGCCGGTGCTTGCCGCCAATTCTGCTTGGCCAGGCGCCATACCGGAGGCCCTGCGGGCTGCGCCAATCTCGCCGCGCGCGGCAGAACGTCCTCGCCCACCGCGATCGCCGCCGGCGCCACGATGGCGCGCACTTTCGCTGTGAAATCGGCCGATAACTCCGGGCCGATCGGAACCACGACGGCGCCCGCCAGCAGCGTTCCCCAGAACGCAAAAATCCATTCGGGACGGCTTTCCGACCAAACCAGAACGCGGTCGCCGGAGTTTACATTCAGCTCTTGGAGACGACGAGCGAAACTCGCGGCGCCCTGCTGAATTTCACGGTGGGTGTAGCTCCACCTCCGGTAACCGTCATCGTAGATCAGGCATTTCCGGTCGTTCGTGAAGTAGTCCCGGAAGAATTCCAGCAGGTTCTCCCGGTCCATGATGGCAAGCCTTTCCTCGCTACAGATCGCGCCCATGCACGTGCGAAGGCGGCGAGGTGGCTTCGACCGCGGTAAACTCGTCCAGAATGCGGTAGCGGTGCTCGGCGCCTTTCGGCACCACCCAGGAATCGCCAGGTTCGAGTTTCACCGTCTGGCCTTCGATCTCCAATTCGGCATGCCCGCTTAGCACGTAACCCGCGGTTTCATAGTCGCGCCGCGAGGTGTGATGGTTCTGTCCCTGGGACGGTTCGTGCCACAGGCGCAAACCGACGGACTTGTCAGATGCCATATAAGTTTGGCCCTGTTCGCCTTTTGGCGAAAATGTCGAGTTAGCCTTCGTGACCGTGTTGTCCGGCATAGTGAACGCCGTTCAACCTTGTGCACGCCGCGTGCCGCGGCCTCACCGCCGTTCGATCTCCTCGATCTGCGCCCGGTCACTGGTGGCCTGGTCGAACTCTTCCCGCGAAAGCGGGAAACGGCCGCAATCCGGGCACATCACCTCAACTTCGTTCTTTCCCGGATTGAAAAACGACCACTCGGCCTCCGCGCCGCAGCGTGGGCAAATCGCCATATGCTCATTTCGTTCTTTCCCGTTCATAAAAAACGGCCGCCCATCAGCAGCCGTGAAACCCACAGCAATTCGCGCGCCGCAACACCCCAACTCCTAACTTCTAACTTCTAACTCCTGACTTCTAACTCCTCAACTACGGCAGCGCGAATACAAAGATCATATTGGTATTGCTCGGGTGCAGTTCGGGCGCGAGCACGTTCAGGCCGGAACTTACCAAAGAATTGCCGGTGCTCACTGCCACGTATTGTTTGCCGTTCGCTGCGTATGTGATCGGATAGCCAGTGACCGGCGAACCCAGGTTTACGTCCCAGAGCACCTTCCCGCTCTCCTGATCGAAGGCCTTGAAGTGCCCGGCCGTATCGCCGCCGAAAATCAGCCCGCCGCCCGTGGCTACCAGCGACATCATGCCCGCCCGCTGCTCGTATTTCCACGTAATGCGGCCGGTTTCTACGTTAATCGCCTGTAGGGTACCGATTTTGTACGTGCCCGGAGCGATTTGGTTGCGCGAACGAATCACATACGGCGAAGTGGTGAAAGGCTTATCGGGCAGAGCGGTGATGGTACCGCAGGTGTTCTGCAGCGGATAGTACATCGTGTGAGTTTGTGGGCTGTACGCGCCGGCGGGAAAGTCCTTGCCGCCGTTCGCGGTGGGGCAGACGAAGCGCTGGTCGCCCACCTTATCGAACACCGTATCCGGATTTACCGTTACTTTGCCCGTCGCGCCATCGATATTCTGCACTACATTCTGGCGAACGGTCGGCGTGGCCCAAAGAAACTCCCCGGTTTGGCGGTCGAGCGTGTAAACGATTCCGGTCTTTCCCGGAATGCCGGTCACTACCTTGCGCATCTCGCCCGGCTTCAGGCGCGGATTGATCCACTTCACCTGGCTTTTATCCGGATTCACCGGTGTATCGACGAGCAGGCGCTCAAAAGGATGATCGAAATCCCAGTGATCCACTACGTGCTGGTAATACCAGACAATCTTGCCGGTATCCAGGTTCAGCGCCAGGGTCGAGTTGTGATAGAGGTACGTTTTATCATTGCCGGCCAGCATGAACTTCGGCGCGGGCGAAGTGACAGAAGTGCCGATATAGATCATGTTCAACGCGGGGTCGAAGCTCGGCACCATCCACGTGCCTACGTGCCGCCGCTGGGAATCGGGCAGGCCGCCCCAGGTCTCGTCGCCTGGTTCGCCCGGCCGCGGAATGGTGCGCGTGCGCCAGAGCTCCTTACCGGTCTTGCCATCGTGAGCGGTAATCACGCAGCCGTTCGGCGTGGCTTTGTATTCGCAGCCCCGTCCGGAAATGATCTTGCCGTTGGCGATGATCGGCCCCGAAGTCTCCTGCGCGGAATCCTCGCGGTAATCGACAATGCGGTTCTCCCACGCGAGCTTCCCCGTGGTGGCGTCGAGCGCATAAACGAAATCGTCCACGCTGGTATCGATGATCAGGTTGCCGTAGATGGCGATATTGCGGTTGATGCTCGGAACCAGAAGGTGCTTATTCACGTCATCGGGCAACTGGCGCTTGTACTCCCAGATGAGATCGCCGGTAGCGCCGTTGATGGCCTGCACCAGGTCGCTCGGGTTCGGCAGATAGAGGATGCCGCGATAGGCCAGCGGGGTGGCCTCCTGCACGCCTGGCCCCATGCCGCGCGCCCACACCATCCGGAGATTCGCCACGTTCGTCTTGTTGATCTGGCTGAGCGGGCTGAAGCCCCAACTGTTGAGCGTGCGGCGCCACATCAGCCAGTCCGCGGGATCCGGATTCTGCAGCATGGAATCGGTCACCGGAACAAACGTGCCTTGCGCCAAGGCGGGCAGGGAAGCGCCAAAGAGTAAGAGAGCGAGGCGGGACTGTCGACAGTTCATCGGTTCTATTGGATCACAGCTTTATCCCAGGAGCCGGCGGCCGCCTGCGCGCCGCATGCGACAATGGCATCGGACGCGATGAAGACATTTACGATCGCGGTGATCGCCGGCGATGGCGTTGGCTGCGAGGTGATTCCCGAGGGCAAACGGGTCCTGGAAGCCGTTGGGAAAAAACACCATATCAGCTTTGCGTTTCAGGATTTCGATTGGGGCGCCGGTCACTTCCATCGCTGGGGCCGCATGATGCCGGCCGGCGCTATCGACCTCCTGCAGTCCTGCGATGCCATTTTCCTGGGCGCCGTCGGCCATCCGCAAATCCCCGATCACACTACACTCAACGGCCTGCTTCTGCCGATCCGCCGGGCCTTCGACCAGTATGCCAATGTGCGGCCCGCGTACCTATATCCGGGCGTCTCATCGCCGTTGGTCAAACCGAAAAGCGGCGAGATTGACCTGGTGGTGGTCCGCGAGAACACCGAGGGCGAATATGCGCAGGTGGGCGGGTTCCTGTATCAGCTTCAGCCCGAAGAGATCGCCGTGCAAACATCGGTATTCACGCGCCGCGGCACCGAGCGCGTGATGCGCTATGCCTTCGAGCTGGCCGTGAGGCGCAATAAGAAAAAGCGGGTCACTTCGGTGACCAAGTCGAACGCGCAAGGCTACAGCATGGCCCTGTGGGACCGAACTTTCCAGGACGTGGCGGCTCAGTATCCCGATGTGGAAACGGAATCGCTTTTGGTTGATGCCGCCGCCATGAATTTCGTGCGCCGCCCGGAGAGCTTTGACGTCGTGGTGGCCTCGAACCTGTTCGGCGATATTCTGAGCGACCTGGCAGCCGGCATAGTAGGCAGCATGGGACTCGCGGCCAGCGCCAACCTCGATCCCGAGCGGCGTTTTCCTTCCATGTTCGAGCCCGTCCACGGATCGGCGCCGGATATCGCGGGCAAAGGCATCGTGAATCCGCTCGCCACATTTCTGACCGCCGCCATGCTGCTCGACCACCTCGAAGCGCCGGCCGCGGCGCGCGACGTGGAAGCGGCGGTTTCCGCGGTGCTGGCGGAAGGCCGCGTGCGCACGCCCGATCTGGGCGGACGAAGCCGCACCGGGGAAGTGACGGCCGCCGTGCTGGAGAAGTTGGGTTAGTGGAGCGGACCGGACGCCACTCGGTTCTGGTCGCTGCCGGCATCCTGCTCAGCCGCATTGCCGGAGTGGTGCGGCAGCGTGTGTTCAACCACTATTTCGGCCTTACGGACCCCGCCGGCGCGTTTCTGGCCGCTCTCCGCATCCCCAACTTTCTGCAGAACCTGTTCGGCGAAGGCGTGCTTTCCGCGTCGTTCATTCCCGTGTACGCGCGCCTGCTGGCGGAGAAAGACGAAGAAGAAGCCGGACGAGTAGCCGGCGCGATCGGCGCCATTTTGGCGCTTACCACTGCCGTAATCGTTCTGGTGGGAGTGCTGGCGACGCCGCTGTTGGTGCTTGCGATCGCGCCCGGATTTCACGGCGCCACGCGGCTGCTCACCATTCGCCTCGTGCGCATCCTGTTTCCGGGCGTAGGGCTGCTGGTAATGTCCGCCTGGTGCCTGGGGATTCTCAACAGTCACCGGAAATTTTTCCTGTCCTACAGCGCCGGGGTGATCTGGAATGCGGCCATGATCGCCACGCTGGTGATTTTCGGGGGACAGCGCCTGGACCGGCTGGCGGAGACTCTTGCGTGGGGATCGGTGGTGGGCAGCGGCTTACAGGTCGCCGCGCAGTTGCCGGTCGTGTTCGCGCTGGCGAAGCGTCTGTGGTTTCACATCGAGACGCGCACGCCGCAAGTACGCGAGGTGCTGCGCAACTTCGGCCCGGTATTCGTAAGCCGCGGCGTGGTGCAGATCAGCGGGTATGTCGATTCGATGCTGGCGAGCCTGATTTCGCCAGCGGCCGTAGCGGCGCTGGCAAACGCGCAATCGGTCAGTTTGTTGCCGGTAAGTCTGTTTGGAGCATCGGTCTCCGCGGCGGAACTTCCGGCCATGGCGAGCGTGCTGGGCGACCGCGAGGCTGTCAACCTCAATTTGCGGCAGCGGCTCAATGGCGGCCTGCGGCGCATCGCGTTTTTCGTGGTTCCCTCGGCGATGGGCTTCCTGGCCCTGGGTGACGTGATTACCGCGGCTTTATATCAAACCGGGCGATTCGACCGGGCCGATAGCATCTACGTCTGGGGAATTCTCGCGGGATCGGCGGTGGGATTACTCGGGACCACGATGGGCCGCTTATACTCTTCCGCATATTACGCGCTGCGCGATACCCGGACGCCGCTGCGGTATGCGGTGATCCGCGTGGCGCTCACTACCGCACTGGGTTATCTGGCCGCGAAACCCCTCCCGCTCTGGATCGGCATCGACCCGCGTTGGGGCGTCGCGGGTTTGACGGCCTCCGCAGGGATCGCAGGCTGGGTGGAATTCGCCCTGCTGCGCCGCACGCTGAACCGGCGCATCGGCGCCACGGGCCTCGCGGCGTCGTTAGCCGCGCGCCTCTGGATCGCCGCCATCGCCGGAGCCGCCGCCGGATGGGGCGTGAGACTGGCCCTGGGGCCGCGAGCATACAAAGACGCAATCCTTGCGGCGATCGCCATCCTGGGCGCTAATGGCGTGGTGTACTTCGCCGCGGCCGCCTTGCTGCGGATAGAGGAAGGTCTCGATCTGCTCCGGCGCGTGAAGAAGCTCAACCGCCCGTCGCGGTAGCTTTACCGGCCGCCTCGCCGAATCGCCTTTATCTGCCCGGAAGACGGAATACTTCGCTTCCGATATAATCGTTTCCCACTATGGCCAAAATCATCATACCCCCTGGATACAATCTGCCAACCGCGCTCGAAGCGGCCGAACTGGTGACGCAAGCTTACGAGCAATTCGCAGCCTTTAAAGCGGGCCGCCAGTGGAGTCTTCAGGGCGACTACACAAACCTTCAAATCTTTTCCGCTAAAGCGGGCGGTCTGTTCACGGAGTTCGACAAGCCGGAACCGTTTGGGTTCGTGGCTCAGAACAAGAAATCCAACGACATCTTTGTGACATTTCGCGGAACCCAGACTCCGGAGGATTGGCTATCGAATATTGCGATTAACCACACGGCGCACCCCTGGGGACCGGTCGAGGAAGGTTTTGCGACGGTGTACGCGCAGTGCTCCGCCGCCATATTGGGCGCGGTAGAACGCGCGCGCGCGTCGAGGGTGGTATCGACCGGCCACAGCCTAGGCGGAGCGCTTTCGACGCTGGCGGCGGCCGATCTGGCGATCCACCAGGCAGCGGTCGAGCTATACAATTTCGCCAGCCCGCGCACGGGAAGTTCTTCCTTCGCCGTCACCTTCAATCAGAAGATCGCGACCGCCTGGCGCATGGTGAATACGGAGGATCTGGTCACCACCGTCCCGCTATCGACGCCAAATTTGGGATCGGACAAACCCACGCATGGGCTCCTCGGCGTGCTGCTCGGCATCGCCCGCAAGCTCGATTTCGAACACGTGGGGACGCCCGTGAGCTTCACCGCTTTTAACGGATCGATCATCGCCAACCACCAGATGCCAACTTACCTGAACGCCCTAACGGCGGCGCAGGCCGCAGCGGCTTGAGTAGGCAAGGCTCACTAAGAGCGAGCGGCGCTTACTTTGAGCGAGCGAAGTCTTCCTGCCGGCTGATCGCGATACCGAAGATTCATCCATACGGATCCGGGTTACTGCTGCGGGGGAATTTAAATAAATGCGTTGCCAGGAGATGATTTCAGTAGCCCTCTCTAGACGATCACGTAAACAGCTTAAGTACGAGTGAATCCCAAGCTGCCAGGTGTCCCTGTACGCCTTCACCATTTCCGGCTCGCGGGTCAGATCGGTCTCTTTGTCCTTCACGTCCCGCTTCCCAATCTCCGGATGGAAATTACTCGCGAACTTGATCCCGTATGGCGGGTCGATGTAAATCATCTGCACCTTGCCCGCGAGATCCTCCCGCCGCGCCAGCGACGACATCACCAGGAGACTATCGCCCGGTTGGACCAGTCCACGTCATGCCGGTAGAACTGAACCGCCTCGTTGTACTCCTGTTCCGGGTCCGCGAACAACGAGCAGCGGTTCACGTCCTCCCGCGCCGCAACCCTCAAAATCGCCTGCGCGCTCACCCGCTCGTGGATGTGGAGCGCGACCGGATCGACGGCGAACGACCGCGCCTCCCGCTTGCCCGCCCATTCCAGCCACGGCTCGTGAACGCGCAGCGCCTCCGCGAGCGCCCACGCCTCCGGCTCCGTAAACGCGCGTTGCCTGGCGGTGGCCAGCAGCTCCGGCAACTCATCCGCGCCGCCGGTCGGATCGGAGCGCAACTCCGGCGGCCGGCGGGGGCTGTACGAGTACTCGGCCTTCGGCACGAGGGGTATCGTACCTTCGGCGGCGATTTTGGCCGGCGGATTGTTCTTGCGCGTGGCTTCGGGGAACCGGTAGTCAGTGACCTTCTCGAGGCTGCTGTGGGCCGCAGCGGTCTTCGCCTCCTTCTTGTTGTTCGCCATGAGCTTTGATTAGGACAACTAAGCGATTAGCGAGTTGCAGGGCTGGATGGGCGGGAGACAACGGCGGGGTACGTTCGGCGGTACTAGCGTATTCGAACCACAGAACTTGACATGTCATCCCTATCGGTCGTCCCGATTGCGCCGCAGTGTGCGTGGCGTTAGAATCTGGCCCGTGGGCGGATCAATCACGATAGAGGCTGGCGTCTACAACACTTGGTCGCAGATATGCCACCGGCTGTCATGCCAATCTCTCCAGAGTGCGAATGCGCGAAATCCGAGGCCAGTAGAATCTTGGACGAAGGCTGTTGAACTCGGACTCAGGCCATGCGGGATCTGTCGCCCCGACGAGATGCCGCCAATCGGCTCGGTCATGAAGGTCCGCCCGCAATCCGGTCCCCTCCCGATCATCAATCTGCCTAAGACGGATCCGAACCTGGACGAGCGGATCGCGGCAAACGATCGACGGATTGCCGAACTGGAGCAGCAGATTGAGGCTGCAAAAAACACACAGCCGGCCCAAATTCCCCCTGCTGAAGTTATCGATTGGCGCCGACGCATTGTCCAAGCCTTGTCCCGATTGGATCGGACGACGGATAGACCGCCAAAGGAGAGTGTCGCGGCCCGTATCTCGCGGTTGTCGCGCAGCGGTATCATCCCGCGGCAGGTCGCAAATATGATGTTGACGATCACGGAGATGCGCAACGCCGTCGAGTACGATGCGAAAGAATTGTCGTTTAACGAGAACCTCGTGGCGTGGGCGAACTGGAACGCCATTCAGGATTGGGCGAAACAGGAAGGATTACAGATCTGAGCGGACCGGGCGGGCATCGCTCAATACTGCTCATTCCCAGGGCAGAAATGTTGTGCGCTCAGCGATATCTTTCTGTTCGCACATGCCCGAAAATCGGATCGGCGGGCCGTAGTCCTTGCCCCTTGCGTCTTCGAATTGGACGCAGATCGACGTGGACTGCTCATCAAGAACGCGAGCGGTCCATAGTGTTGGCCGATAGGCGAACGCCGCCTTGAAGACCTGCTCATACCTATAACGCCTCGCAAGGACAGATGAATCGGCTTGATCCAGAATAGGCCAGACGAACCTGGGATTTTCGTACATAGCACCCTCGCTCCGATAGTAGGCGAGAAGGCCAATCCTGTCCAGGTAAACCTATTGGGCCGCTAGCTCGGCATGGGCGGCGGTCATCTTGCGCTGCAAACTCAATCGGAACCATCATGTGCTAGCAGCTTTCGCCGCACTTTACATCGCAAAGGACTGGTGGGGCTTTGGCGGGACTCAACTCGGGAAAGGCGGGGAAAATCGGCCAAAAACGGGTAATCCCGCATGTGGCCGCGAAGGTCGTAATCGGCCTGGAAGTCGTTGGTTTTCCAGGAGTTGGTTGGAAACTAAGGACTTGAGTTTGGCTCCTCAGGTAGGATTCGAACCTACAACCCTTCGGTTAACAGCCGAATGCTCTACCGTTGAGCTACTGAGGAGCAAGGATTTCTTCATTTAATCAGACCCCTTCAGCGGGTGTCAAATTGAAGACAAGCGCGGCCGGCCGCCAGCAGCGCATCTCAATCATCGCCGTGTACAAATCACCGCCGCATATAAATGATTGAGGTCGCCGTGCGGCCGGCCTCGCGGTATTGCGTGAGCCAGGCGCGGAGCTCCGGGTAGCGGCTCATTGCCAGGCGCGGATTGTACAGGCTCAGGCCGTCGATCACAAACGCCGGGTGGGTTTGCGCCAGTTCGGCGCGGCGGGTGCGCGCGGCGGCGGTTTCGAGCGGCGTTGCGTCGGTCAGGTGGCGGTCGGCGGGGACGCTGGTCAGCGGCTGGGAGTCGAGGAAGATCGTTGCCGCCGGCATCCGCGTATACACATACAGCTCCGGGCGGTAGCCCCACACAAACAGGGTGTCTCCCTTGTGCGCCAGCGAGCGGGTGAGTGCGGCCACTTTGCGGCTGTCGCGGTCCATCAGCGTGTCGGCCCATTCGGTGCCGCCCGCGGCCAGCCACAGGTAGCGCGGCCCGAAGCGCATTACCGGTATCAACAACAACAGGGCCACGAACTCCCGCTTGCGGCCTTCTGGCGGGCGATCGCGTTTCTACGGGCAAAAAAGGCGTGGGGAGTCCCCCCTTTTTGCTTCCAACCCCTACTCCTGGCTCGATTTGTCCCTCTGGAAATGGCTCTTTTGGGGTCTTGCGACAACCCCACGGATTCGATAAGCTTCGAAACGAAGTGAGGGTGTGGGTCAGGAAGCTTATGAAAATGAACACATTCGCGGTTGGGTCCCTGGCTTTTCTCGGTCTCTCGCTGGCCGCTTACGCGCAGCCGCAGGCCCAGGACGGCCTCATTAAGACCGCCGATGAGGAACGCGCGTTTCTGACGAAAACGTGCAGCGGTTGCCACGGCACGGCGGCGAAAAAGGCCGGTCTCGAGCCGGCGCAGCGCCTCCTAGTGGATGCGCTCGATCCCGCCCACGTCGAAAAGAACCCGGAACGATGGGAAGCCATCGTCCGTAAACTCCGCGCTGGAATGATGCCTCCCTCCGGTATCCCGCGGCCGAAACCGGAAGTCATGGAGTCCGCCATCGAGTTCGCCGAAAATGCGCTCGACCGCACAGCCGTCACCATGCTTCCGCCCCCCGGGCTGCACCGCATGAATCGCACCGAGTACAGCAACGCCGTTCGCGACCTGCTTGCGCTCGACATCGACGCCTCCAAGTTCCTGCCCCCGGATGACTCCACCCGCGGTTTCGACAATATCGCTGCTGCGCTTGGCCTCTCGCCCGCACTGCTCGAAGGCTACACCTCGGCCGCCAGCAAAATCAGCCGCCTCGCCATCGGCGATGTCACAACGCCAACCCAGGCTGTTTTCCGCGTTCCCGAAGATACCTCCCAGGATTACCACATTGAAGGTATGCCGTTTGGCACCCGCGGCGGCATGATCGTGAACTACGAGTTCCCGGCCGATGGCGATTACGCCATCAAAATCACGCCCATTAGCAAGGGCAACATGGGCGACACCAGCCCCTTTGGCGAGATCACCGGCGAAAAACTCGAGTTTCTGGTCGATGGCCAGAGGCTGAAGGTGTTCGATTGGGATAAAGAGCGGCTCCGCGAAGACGGCACTTTCAATTTCAAGTTCCACGCAACCGCCGGCCCCCACAGGGTTGTCGTCACTTTCATCGCCACTAATTACGCCCCTGGCAACGATCTCGATCAGCACTTCCTCCGCGATACCATCGAAACCGGCGGTCTCCCCGGCTTCAAGTTCTTCCCCCACGTCGGCAAGATCCGCATCGATGGCCCCAACAATCCGACCGGCGCGGCCGATACTCCCTCCCGCCGCAAGATCTTTATCTGCCATCCTGCCTCAGCCAGCGAAGAAACCGCCTGCGCCACGAAGATCGTCGACAAACTGGCCCGCGAAGCTTTCCGCCGCCCCATCACTCCCGAGGACACCGAAGCGCTTATGAGTTTTTACCAGCAGGGCCGCAATCAGGGAGGCAGCTTCGATTCGGGAATCGAACTGGCTCTGCGCCGCATCCTGGCCGATCCGCAGTTCGTCTTTCGCAAGGAAATAGTGCCGGAAAACGCCAAGCCCGGCCAGCCTTACCGCATCAGCGATATCGAACTCGCCTCCCGCCTGTCTTTCTTTTTGTGGAGCAGCATCCCCGATGATGAACTGCTTACCCTGGCCAGCCAGAACAAGCTGCACGAACCCGAGATCCTGCAAAGGCAGGTGCGCCGCATGTTGTCCGATGAGCGCTCCAATCAGTTGATTGACAACTGGGCCGGCCAGTGGCTGCAGCTCCGAGCCCTCCGTACCCAGGCGCCGGTCACCGCCACTTTCCCCGATTTCGACGACAACCTCCGCAACGCCATGCAGAAGGAAATGGAGCTGTTTGTCGATAGTATCGTGCATGAGGACCGGCCGATTACCGACCTGATCGATGCTAACTACACCTTTCTCAACGAGCGGCTGGCGAAGCATTATGGCATTCCCAACATTTACGGCAGCAACTTCCGCAGAGTGATCCTTCCACCGGAATTCGCGATGCGGCGCGGCTTGCTCGGCAAAGCCGCCTTTGAAACGATTTCGGCCAAGCCCGGTGGCACCATGCCGCCCATTCGCGGCAAAACGGTAATGCAGGTCTTCCTCGGCGTGCAGCCGCCCGATCCGCCGCCAAACGTTCCGTCCCTCAAGGATGCCGGTAACACGGTTCACGGCGGCCACAAGCCCACCATGCGCGAGCAGATGGAGATGCACCGCGCTGTCGAACCCTGCAAAAGCTGCCACAAAATCATGGACCCGATCGGTCTGGCGCTTGAAAATTTCGATGCCGTAGGAGCTTGGCGCACCGAAGACAACGGCAACCCGATCGATGCGGCCGGCATGCTGGTTGACGGAACCAAAATCGATGGCGTCAACGGCCTCCGGGCCGCCCTGCTGAAGTACACGCCTGAATTCGTCCGCGTGGCCACCGAGAAGCTGCTGATCTATGCTCTCGGCCGCGGCACAGAGTATTACGATATGCCCCTGGTCCGCTCCATTGTGCACCAGGCGGCCAAAGACAATTACCGCTTCTCATCCCTGGTTCTGGGCGTAGTCAGCAGTCCCCAGTTCCAGGAAAATGAGATCATCCAGGACGCGGAAAACACTGCGCAGCCGCAGTTGCGCGCTTCCCGCTAAAGGCAATGCGAACCACAGAAACACAGAGGCACAGAGAAATCCGGAAGAATCGATCTCTCTGTCCTCCGCTTCTTCTGTGCCTTCGAGGCTTGCCTTTCGGTTTTACTCCATGTCTCAGTGTCTCTGTGGTGAAAATTTCTGTAGCATCATACCGGTTAACGAGGAATAGGGAAAAGCAATGGTGATCACGAAAAAACATATCTCCCGGCGCGCCGTCCTGCGGGGCGCCGGCGTAGCGTTGGCTTTGCCGCTGCTCGATTCCATGCTGCCAGCGCAAACGCCTTTAGCCAAAACCGCCGCAGTCCCCAAGACCCGTTTCACCGGTATCTTCGTGCCGCATGGCGCGGCGCCAGGATACTGGATCCCCGATAAGCCCGTCCTCGAAGCGGGCAACTTCCCCTTCATCTTCAAACCCCTCGAGCCCTTCAAGGATCACACCATTATCTTTAGCGGGCTCTGGTCGAAATCGGCCGAGCCGCCTCCCGGGGTCACCGGCGCCGATCACTGGGTCGCCGCCGCCTACCTGTGCGCCGATAAGCCTAAAAAGACCACCGGCGCCGATATCCGCGACGGCACGACCATCGACCAGATCATCGCGCAAAAAATCGGACAGGAAACGCTGATTCCGTCTCTGCAGCTCGCCATCGAAGATCCCGGCGCCAATTCCAGCAATTGCGGCGAAGGCTATAGCTGCGCCTATACCAACTCCATCTCCTGGTCGACGCCCAACACGCCGCTGCCCATGGAACTGAACCCGCAGGTGGTCTTCGAGCGCATGTTCGGCGAAGGCGGCTCGCAGCAGGAACGCGCCATCCGCCGCGAGCAGGATCGCAGCATTCTCGATTCCATCACCCAAACACTCGCCCGCTTCAAGAAGGATCTCAGCCCGAGCGACCGTGCCAAGCTGGACGAGTACACCGACGATATCCGCGAACTCGAGCGCCGGTTGCAGATCGCCAAGAAGGCCACCGGAACTATCTCTTCGGAAGGCGTCGTGGTGCCCACCGGTATTCCCGAAGCCTTCGACGACCACATCAAGCTGCATTTCGATCTGCAGGTGCTGGCATTCAAAGCCGACATTACCCGCGTTTCCACGCTGCTCTATGCGCGCGATCTCACCGGCCGCGCCTATCCGGCCAGCGATGTCCCCAGCCTCAGCTTCCACGGCGGTTCGCACCACGCCGAAAACCCGGACCGCATCAAGGAATACGCGAAGCTGAACCAGTATCACGTCAAGTGCCTGGCCTACTTCATCGATAAGCTGGCCAAGACACCCGATGGCGATGGCACCCTGCTCGATCATTCGCTGGTCCTCTATGGCACGAACATGGGCGACTCCAATCAGCACCTTCACTATGACGTGCCGCATGTCCTGATCGGCGGAGCGGGCGGCAAGCTGAAAGGCGGACGCCACATCGCGATTCCGTCCAAGACCATCACCACCGGCAGCCTGTTGCTGAGCATCCTCCAGCTTTACGGAATCCACGAGGATAAATTCGGCGACGGCACCGGCCCGGTCCCTGGTCTGTTGGCCTAAACACCATTGTGGGGGCCGGGGCTTCTGCCCCGCTGCCGGGCTTCGGCCCGGCGCTACCCCGCGCCTCAAAGGAGGTCCATGGGTACCCGACGCGCATACCCCGTTAGCCTGCTGGTCCTCGGCGCATGTCTCGCGTTTAGAGCCGGCGCCGCTACCAGCAGCCCCGTAGCCGATGCCGCCCAAAACGGCGACATCGGCGCCGTTCGCGCCCTGATTCAGCAAAAGGCCGACGTCAATGCCGCGCAGCCCGATGGCGCCACCGCTCTTCAGTGGGCCGCCTACCGTGGCGACTTGCGCATGACGGAAACACTGCTCGGCGCGGGCGCCGACCCGAAGCTCGCCAATCGCGACGGCGTCACCCCGCTGTGGCTGGCCGCTCAGAACGGTAACGCCGCTTTAATTGAAAAGCTGCTCGCCTCTGGCGCCGATCCCAACGAGCGCCACCCCAACGGCGAAACGCCGCTCATGATGGCCGCCCGCACCGGCGACGTGGATGCCGTGAAGGTCCTGCTCGGTTACAAAGCCGACGTCAATGCCAAGGAGAGCCTCCGCGGCACCACCGCCCTCATGTGGGCCGCCGAGCAAAAACATCCGGAAGCGATGAAGCTGCTCATCGAGCACGGTGCCGATATCGCCGCCGAAACCAATCCCGATACGCGCAATTCCCGGCTCAACATTGCCCCCACCATCAAGCAGCGCGCCGCGTCCGCGCAGGGCGCGGGCGGTGTCCGGGCCCAGGCCCGCTTCCGCCGTCCGGCTGGCGCCAAGGGAGCGGACGATGCCTTCGATCTCGACGCCTTCTTCCGCGGCCCGCAAATCAAGGATGGCGGTGGTCTTTCGCCGCTCGTCTACGCCGCCCGCGAAGACTGCCTCGAATGCGCCAAGGTTCTGGTCGATGCCGGCGCGAACGTCAACCAGCGCACCAAATACGGCTGGACCGCTCTGCTCACCGCCACCCAAAACCGCCATTACCTGCTTGCCAAATACCTCCTGGACCACGGCGCCGATCCCAACCTCGCCAATAACGGCGGTTGGACCCCCCTGTACCTCGCCACGGATAACCGCAATATCGAAGGCGGCGACTATCCCGTGCGCGCGCCCGATATGGATCATCTCGATTTCATCAAGCTGCTCCTCGATAAGGGCGCGAATGTGAACGCCCGCATCTGCGGTGTCGCGTCTACGCCCACCGAGTGCAAGGGAGATACCACCGAAACCCGAACCAACTTCACCATGCAGTGGCTCTATGAAGATGGCGCCACGCCTTTCCTGCGCGCCGCGCAATCGGGCGATGTCACTCTCATGAAGCTCCTGCTGGCCCATGGCGCCGATCCTAAGATCGCCACCGCCCACAACGACACCGCGCTCGCGGTCGCCTCCGGCATCGGCTGGGTGGAGGGCGTCACTTTCGAGTGGTCGCCGGCCGAAAGCCTCGAAGCCGTGAAAATGTGCCTCGATCTCGGGGTCGACGTCAACGCCCAGGACGACCAGGGACGCACCGCTCTGCACGGTGCGGCTCACAAGGGCCGCACCGATGTCATCCAGCTTTTGGTCGACCATGGCGCCAATCTCGAAGCCCACGATTTCGGCAGCCGCGACACTGTCAACGGCGCCATGAAAGGCGTCACCTGGATTCCGCTCGATTGGGCCCGCGGCCTGGTGCGCGTAGGCGTGCAATCGGCCATTGCCCACCCCGAAGCCGAAAAGCTCCTGGTGAAGCTGATGGAAGAGCGCGGCCTCAAAGTGCCTCCGCCGCCCACTTCCTCGATCTGCCTGACTAAAGGCATCAACGGCTGCGAATAGCGGAATAACGAATTAGCGACTCATGGCTATTCCCCATTTGCCGCTCTCGGTCGCCGCGTTCTGCGGAGCGAAAAAGTCCAGCCCATATCTCCGGAAGGTTCTGTCGGGTGAAGGTGAATGGCCAGTGGCTCTACAAGCCACGTCAGATCGTGGCTGGAACGAATCACACCCGGCGGTTGGATGCCTGGCCTCCGAACCGCAGTGCCCAGATCTCTTCAGCCCTGCGCTCCGTAAAACCCATGCGCGGGCGAATCCGTTGAAACCAGAGGATATTGCCCGGCCGGCGATAGGTGTAAAATTGTCCCTTGCTAGACGTCCTTCGATCCTCGCGGAAGAAAGCAGCGTAACATGATCGATCACGGAGATTTAACGATGCGAAAACGTTCTCTCTTGTTCCTTTCGTTGCTGGTTACAGCCTTTTTAGGCCTCGGCGGATATGCTGTCCTCCGAGCGCAGCAAAAGACTTCGACGGCGAGCGCGAAGCGCTGGTCTGATCCAGCCACCTGGCCCGACAAAAAGGTGCCGGCCAAAGATGCGGTGGTCACTATCGAAAAGGATATGAACGTCATCCTCGATGTCAGTCCGTTGGAACTGCACGGTTTGACGATCAACGGCAAGCTAAGCTTCGCAGATAACAAAGATCTCGAACTAACTACCGAGTGGATCATGGTCCACGGGGAACTGGAAATCGGCACCGAATCCAGGCCCCATACGCGCAAGGCCACAATCACCCTCACCGACAACGTCAAAGACGAAGATATGACGGGAACGGGTGGAACGAATGACCGCAGTGACCGGGGCATCATGATGATGGGCGGAACCCTGAACCTGCACGGCACGGAGAAGAACTCCTGGACCAAGCTGGCAAAGACGGCCGACGCGGGCAGCAACACCATCGAAGTCTTGAATGCCGGCGACTGGAAAAAAGGCGACGTGATTGTCCTTGCGTCAACGGATTTCGATCCCCATCAGGCAGAGCGGCGAACCATTGCCGCCATTCGTGGCAACACGATCACGCTCGATAAGAAACTGGACTACATGCACTTTGGCAAGATCACCTACGGCGTGGATGAACGTGGCGAAGTCGGCATGCTGACACGCAATATCGTGATTCAGGCTTCGCCTGACGCAGACAAAACTCTCTTTGGCGGCCACATCATGGCAATGGACGGGGGCAAGATGTATGTCGAGGGCGTCGAGCTCAACCGCATGGGTCAGAACATGCATCTGGCCCGGTATCCGATCCATTGGCATCTGATCGGCGATGCGCAGGGGCAGTACATCAGGAACTCGGCGATTCACGACACCTACAGCCGCTGTGTGACCGTGCATGGCACAAATTACCTGGACGTTGAAAATAACGTGACCTACAACAACATTGGTCACTGCTTCTTCCTGGAGGATGCCGTGGAGCACGGCAACCAGTTCGTGCACAACCTGGGGATCCTCACCAAGTGTCATCCTGACAAGCCGTGCGTCCCGACAGACCTCGGCCCGTTCGGAGCCGAGGGCGGCGAGAACTTCAATACGGCCGGCCAGAACGCCAAGGATATCCTGATCCCTTCCGACAACACGGCGTCGACTTTCTGGATCACTAATCCGGACAATATTTACCGGGACAACGTGGCTGCGGGGTCCGATGCGACAGGTTTCTGGTTCGCCTTGCCCGAGCATCCGACGGGTAAGTTCGAAGGCACGGAGATCAGTGCGAAGACTTGGCCGCGTCGAACCCGGGTGCGAGAGTTCAAGGGCAACACCGCCCATTCGAACTTTGACGGTTTCATGATGGACCGCGGCCCCAGGGCCGATGGCCATTTCGCCACCGGCGGGCATATTTCCCTTGCGAATCCCGCTGACGCGAACAGCCCTCAAGTGGAGTCGGTCATTGAAGATTTCACCAGCTACAAGAACCGGAATAGCGGCCTCTGGGCCCGCGGTGAGATGCATCTGTTCCAGAACTTGAAGGTGGCCGATAACGCAATTGGCTACACGCATGCGTCCGGCAACTCCGGCCGTTCCGCATTTACGTCACGGGTGGTTGACTCGCTGTTCGTGGGGGAAACCGAGAACATCGGCAACCCCAGGACGCCGGAGGAATTGGCTTACGGCCGCAGCTTGCCGGAGCCCAAACTCCCGGATTTCCCGATCCGCGGCTACGAGTTCTACGACTACCGTCATGAACTGGACAACGTCACCTTCGTGAATTTCCAGGACAACGCCACCCGCAAGACGGGAGCGATCTCTTACCTGCTGTATACCAGCTTCGGAATGAGCTCCAACAACACCGTACAGCGCGCGAAATTCGTCAACGCCAAGCCGGTCTACTTCCCACCGCTGGAGTATAAGTGGAGCAACGACGATTACGGCAATGAGAGCTATAAGACCTCGGTGTTCCACGACCTGGACGGCTCGGTTGACGGTGTCGCGGACTCCTTCATTCTCATCAACGACGAAGATGACGGAATCGCAGTCGACACAAAAGCCTGTCAGATCAAGCCCACCTGGAACGCTGTTGTATGCAAGGGCGACATCGGGCGCTTGAGTGTTGGCGCCGCCGGGGGCCCGGGCGGTCCCGGCCGGCCCGGTGGTCGCGGTCCGGCTGCCGGTGCTGGTCGAGCGGGTGGTCCAGGCGGCGGCTTCGGTAGAGGGGGCTTCGTTAGAGGCAGGTTCAATAAAGGCGGGATCGGTGGAGATTCTGCTCAGCCGCCAGTCGTTCTTAGCCGCGATGGCAAGGACTACAGGCTGACCGGAGCAACCAACGTACTAGCGGGCACCGAGATCAAGGTGACCACCGAAAGGCCGTCCATAGTTTTGCGCCTCAGCGAACTGGATAGCGGCTCGTGGGTAATCTTCGAGCTGCCGGGATTCGCCACTGCAGCCTCGGCTACGCGGCAGGACAGCCTGGATGCGCTGCGTAAGGCCAGCGCCACCTCGTACTACAAGGACAAGGACGCGCTGTGGGTCAAGGTTGTTTCCAACGGTGAAGGCGCCCGCATTAGCGGCCCTGGCGCCGGAGGAACGAGCGTCCAAGTCAGCCGGTGAGCTGAATCCTGTCGATATGAGCAAGAGCCCCCGGCCCAGGCCGGGGGGTTTTGTTTCGTACCACAATTCTGCGCAATTGAATCATTCTTCCGGTAATCCCGGAAACCGAAGTTTCGAGTTAGGATTGCCGTGAAGCATTTGAGAGAACAGGGAAATGGAATCAGACGCGACGGACAAACCAGTTCCGCGCGAGATCACCGCCCTGTTGTCGGATGAGCGGTTGATCCTGCGCGAGACGCAACGCGCCGTGACCCCCTTCGGCGGGATCGCGGTTTTCCTCTCCTTTCTGGGCAAGATTGGCTTTGTGAAGGCGGTTCGGCAGCACATGCCGATCTGCGGGAAGTCGCCGAATCACATCGAGCCGACTTTGACTTTCACCGCTTTCCTGGGATCGGTGCTGGTGGGCGCCAGACGGTTTGCGCACGCCAGTCTGCCGCGGGGTGATCGCGCGCTGCATGCGCTGCTGGGAATGGAACGGTTTCCCACCGACGACACCATTCGGAATTTATTTCGCGCCTTCGGCATGGGCCAGGTCCAGCGGCTGTACGCACCATTGGCCGAGTGGCAGATGCAGCGTTTGCCGCCGCGCCAGGACGGCTACACTCTGGACTTGGATTCGACGGTGTTTGAGCGCTACGGCCAGCAGGAAGGTTCGCTCAAAGGACACAATCCGCGCAAGCACGGAAGGCCCAGTCATCATCCCCTGCTGGCGGTGCTGAGCGAGGCCCACTTTTTTTTCACGGCTGGCTCCGCAGCGGCAACTGTGGAACCAGCCGGGGGGTAGAGGAGTTTCTCAAAAGAAGCTCTCGCGCTGTGGGGACAGCGCGAAAAGATCCGCTTGCTGAGGGCTGATTCGGGCTTCTTCGATGACAAGCTGCTGAGCTTTTTGGAACAGCGCCGGCTGCCCTACATTGGAGTGGCGCGACTGACTCCCTGGGTAAAACGCGCCGCCCAGCGAGTGGAGCAATGGACCGTGTTGGACGATGACTACGCCGTGGGCGAGTTTCGGATTCAGTTGCACGGCTGGAGTACGCAACGGCGGTTTGTGGTGATTCGCGAGCAAATACGCGACCTACTGGCCGAGTTCCAGCGTGCGGCCGGTTTGCCTAGCTATCGAGAGCCGGCCACCATCCGAACTCAGGTGCTCACGTGCGGCGCTATTCTCGGCCGAGCGGGTCGCCGTCTGGTGATTCACTTGTCGGAAAGTTGGGGCGGGCTAAAGACGAGAATTCCCTTACTGGACAGCATCTTGCATTGGGAAATTCCAACTTCGCCGAAGTTGGAACCGGCGCTCCAAACCTGACCCTGGTAGCCGCCCAGCTACCATTCAAAACCACAGGCCCCGAGGTAGATCAACGTTCAACTTCGGAATTCAGGGTAATCGGCGCGAAGAACCGTTCGACCTGATTCGAACAGGAACTGCTGGTGGGAGTGAAATGGAAGTGAAAGCGCTGGCACTTCTTTTGCGCCAACGAGCACTTCGCGCCGCCAGCGCCACGGCATATCTTCGGGGTGTTCGCGGAAATCGATGCCGGCGCGTTTCAGGCGTTGGTATCCGGAATCCACGTCCGCCACCACTAACTGGATTTCGAACCGCTCCGGATGGATCGACGGTTAGCCCGGCCGGAGTACGATCACACGGCCTCGATCGGATGTTCCAATCACCTTGAGCCGCTTTCCGGCCAAGTCTCCACGACCTCAAAACCCAGCTTCCGGTCGCGGACTGCGATCAGGCCGGCGACTCGGCTCTAACGGGCGCGAGCAAGCGCGCGATAAAGTTCGTATCGACGCGTCCCTCCCGGAAATCGGGATGAGCCAGAATTCGCTTATGCAGCGGAATGGACGTGTGAATCCCCTCCACTACGAACATATCGAGCGCGCGGTTCATGCGGGCGATGGCTTCGGCGCGGTCGCTGCCGTGCGAGATCAGCTTGGCAATGAGCGAATCGTAATAAGGCGGCACCACGCAATCCGTGTAGGCCCAGGTATCCACCCGAATGCCGATTCCGCCGGGAACGTGAAAGCCAGTGATGCGGCCGGGCGAGGGCGCGAACGTGTCGGGATTTTCAGCGTTGATACGGCACTCGATGGCATGGCCGCGGAACTGCACCGGGCCGCGGATCAGCGTGCGCAGCCGCTCGCCCTGCGCGATGCGGATCTGGCTTTTGACAATGTCGATTCCCGTGATGGCTTCCGTCACCGGGTGTTCCACCTGCACGCGCGCGTTTACTTCGATAAAGTAGAGCGCGCCGGTTTCATCCATCAGGAATTCCACGGTGCCCGCATTGGTGTACCGCGCGGCCGCGAGCGCCTTTTGCAGGCGAGCTGAAATCTCCTGGCGCAGCGTGTCCGTCATGGCCGGAGAAGGCGATTCCTCGATGAGTTTCTGGTGGCGGCGCTGGATGCTGCATTCGCGCTCGCCCAGGATTTCGACGCTGCCCAACTGGTCGGCAAGCACCTGGAATTCGATGTGGCGCGGCGCGGCGATAAACTTTTCCAGGTAAACATCGGGCGAGCTGAATGCCGCGCCTGCCTCCTGGCGCGCCTGGTGGAACAGGCCGGGCAGATATTCGGCGCTGTGGACCACGCGCATCCCTCGGCCGCCGCCGCCGGCCGACGCTTTCAGAATCACCGGGTAACCGATCCGCTCCGCCACTGCCAACGCTTCTTCCGGCGATGCGAGCACGCCCGCCGAACCGGGCAGCGTGGGCACACCCATCTCCTGCATGAACGAGCGCGCCTGCTCCTTTACGCCCATCAGCCGGATCACTTCCGGTTTCGGGCCGATGAAGGCGATTCCCGAGGCCTCGCACACCTCGGCGAAATCGGCGTTTTCGCTGAGGAAACCATAGCCCGGGTGAACCGCATCCACATTAGCGATTTCGGCCGCGCTGATAATCGAGGGGATGTCCAGATAGCTGCGCGCGCTCTTGGCCGGACCGATGCAGATGGCCTGGTCGGCAAAGCGCACGTGCGAGCTGTAGCGATCCGCTTCCGAATATACCGCCACGGTCGCGATGCCCAGTTCCTTGCAGGCGGTGATGACGCGGATGGCGATTTCGCCGCGATTGGCGATGAGGATCTTCTTAAAGCGCGCGGATGGCAAAAAGCGCCTCCCCGTACTCCACCGGCTGCCCGTTTTCGACGAGCTTGCTTTCCAGGATACCGGCGGTTTCGGCCTCGATTTCGTTCATCAGCTTCATCGACTCTATGATGCAGAGTACTTTCCCGGCTTCGACGCGTTCCCCCACACGCACGAACGGGGGCGCGCCCGGCGAAGGGCTTTCATAAAAAGTCCCTACAATCGGCGCCTTCACCAACACCAGGCCGGTCTCCGGAAGAGCGGCGGCTGTTCCCGCAGGCGCGGCATAAGAGGACGGAGGCACCGGCGCGGAAACGGCCGGCGCAGTTACGGGGTGCGCGGCTAAGGTTCCGGGCGGCGCCGCAATTTCCCCCGCGCCGGCGATAGCCCGCCGGATACGCACCCGATTTTCGCCCCGCTGGACCTCCAGTTCGGCAATCCCCGAATCCACCGCCAGTTGAACCAGCTCTCGAATTTCGTCCGCAGTCATTAAGCAAATAGCTTAGCGCGATACGCACGGTCAGCGGCGGAACACCGTTTCGGCACCAAAGTATTTGCCGCATCAATGCCTTAAGGAAATTTCCCAGGTACTTCGTAACAGTACTTGTGTTCTTCAGTACTATATGAGAGCAAAAAACAGTACTAAATTTAGCTTGTGAATTTATGCACCGATAACCTACTATTTGTAAGTAGGGCAACTTGAGCCGAGCCGAAATCCTTCGATCAGTCCTGATCCTGGTTGCCTGCGAGTTGTCAGGTTCCTCTCCTTTCGGTCGGCCAAAATCACGCCTTAGGTAGGTGTTTCAGGCCTCCGCGGAATAGCCGCGCGCTCTGAATCCCCTCCACCCGGCGAATCAGGACATGACATGAAACCGAACGCTCGACGTGTGTGCAGACTGCTATTTTCCCTTTTCGGAATTCTGCCAATTGCAGCGACCAGTTGGGCCGGCGATCCGGCCGCGCAGGTAACGGCTTTGGGAACCAGTGGCTGGGTTCACCAAGGCAGCGGCTCGAGTCCGGTGAGCGCCCATAATCGTTACGCCCTGCTCAGCAATCCAACCAGCGGCGCGGCCGAAGTGGTAAACGCGACCAATGGCCAGGTGGTCTATAGCGGGGTTCCGTTCAGCGCGGACTTCGCGGCTTGGGATTCGGCTGACGACGATCTTTACTATTACATTTCCGGCACCCAGGTCCGCAGCCATCGCTTATCCACGGGCGCGGATTCTACCGTCATCGACTATGCCGCTGCCGCGCAGCACTTTACATCGATCGCCGCGGGAGCAAACAGCGGCATTTCGAGCGATAACTGGATGGCCTTCCGGGCCGCCAGCGAAAATCAGGTTTGCGCGCTCGACCTGACGGCGGTCAGGACGTACTGCGCCAATTACACGACCGCGGACGCCACGGCACAGATGGGCTGGGATGCACCCGGCACGGTGCTGATCTCGAAAAGCGCGGACAAAACCACCGGGAAACGGTACGTCCTGATGATGGGGTCGCCGGCCTGGGGTCTGTGGTCGGTGAATGAGAACACGGGAGCGTTGGACTTCGAAGCGCGGGGGCCCCGCAACACCGGCGGTTTGGCAGCGGATCTGCTCGCAGACAGCGACGGCCGCCAGTACCTGGTCACAACGATGCCGCAATCTTCCGGCATTGGCGGGGGCGCCGCGAGCGCCGCAGGGGAAGGGTGCGGCCTGGAAGTCGCCACGATGCCGCTTTCTTCCCGAATCTTTTCTACTGTTCTGACGTTAGCCGCTTGCGGGCAGGCGGCGCCGTCCGTCAGTATCGGTTGCGCCAGCGCCGCGCCCTATTGCGCCATTTCCACTTCCGGAAGCGCAAATCAGGTTGTGCTGATGCACGGCATTAGCGGGCAAACCGAGCCGCTCGTAACCACGGATGCGGCTCTTCCGCCGCGCGCCGCGCTTTCGCCGGATGCTTCTCTGGCCGTCTTCGATGATGGTTCGGGCGCGGCATCGGTATCGCATGCCAGCGTGATCTCCACGGGCGTGTCGCCGCTACCCGCCGGCCAATCGGATGCGGCCAACCCGAAACCCGCATCGATGAAACCGAAAACCGAGACGCTTGCATTGACTCCGGCCACCGTGACTCTCACCGCTTCGCAGGTGCAGGCGTTTACCTTGAAAGTGACGGACGGCCTACCGGGAGTGACCTGGAGCTTGAGCGCGAATGTGGGCGCGCTTTCGTTCCCTAGCGGAACCTGGGGCAGTACGTTTGCCACCACGGCCACTTACACCGCTCCCGCAAGCATCACTACGGCGCAAACGGTGGTCCTCTCGGCCATTAGTATCTGGAACAAAAGCGTGGTGGCGCAGGCTACCATCACACTCCAACCGGCTTCCTCCGGCATTACGGGACTGAAGGTGATTGGCACCAGCCCGACACAGGCGATCATTGCCTACAACGCGCCCAACAGCTCGGCGTGCTCGTTTACCGTGAATGAGGGCAGCGCCCTTTCCTCAAATCCGGTGCCGGACGTGAACCCCACGCTCTTTTCCGGCGCAAACTCCGACAGCCGTGCGGGAAGCATCAGCAACGGGACGGCGCGGATTGTGGTCATCGGCCAAAGGACGGCCCAGCAGGCCAGCAACGGCACGTATTACTCGCGCGCTTTGCAGAACAACACGCTGCATTTCTTTCAAGTGACTTGCGGCGGGAGTACTGCCTCCACCACCTTCACCACGGAAAATCCCCAGTTCGGAAACATGTACCCCGAACCGGCCGCCGCCGATCCCTTGCATCCGGGCAAGGCAGCCTGGCCTACCATCAATAGCCAGACCACTCGAACCATCGACCCCCAAACGGGCGTTGCCATGTATCCACTGGGTTTCGGCATGGATTGGCCGGCCGGATCGCACAACATCATGTGCAGCCAGTCTACGGTCACATCGTCGGACCAGAAAAAGGGCTACGTCTGCATGACGGTGAATGGCGACTCGCAGCTTTTCTTCGTCGATCCCACCGACGCCATTTACCGTAATATCGGCACGTTTTCCGGAGTGATCTATGGCACGTTTAGCGGCGATACTACCGATTCGCCGGTGATTTCCCAGAGTACTTTCTGGTCGGGCGCGCTGGGTCACTTCTACGCCATGAACTGGGCGAACAACGCCCCGATTATTTTGCAGGGCACCTATCAGGGCGGCTGGCAGACCGGCGACCTGAGTGTTACCTGGACCAATCTGACACCGCATTCGGCCGGCAAGGATGTGTTCGCCCTGATGCACAATTTCGACAGCCGCTTCGACCCGGTATTGAACAGTTCGGCCGCACAAATCGGTTTGATCGGCAATGAGAAATACATCATCATCGAATTCCTGCAAGGCGTCCAGAATTCCACCGGATGGCTGGGCGTTTTCGATCCCACCAATACGTCGTGCGGCGCCGCCGCCTGTCCGATTGCGGCCGTTCCTTTATGGGAAGCGTCCACCTGCCGCTGGTGCGGATTCCATAGCGTGAGCCCGGTGGCAGGCGATGGCTCTCACATTATGATCACCGCCGCTTCGAACGTGCAGAGCAACGGTTATTGGCCGATGGATTCGGGAGCGCCCAACAACGGCGACGGCCCATGGCTGACGCAGTTGGCCTCCGGCCAGCTCACCGCCACTCCGGCCTATGCCGCGGGAACGCCCATCCCCGGATTTTCCGGGCTGGTTGCGCCTGCCAACGGCGCCGATGTCATCACGGTCAAGGGGCAGCCATGCGATCCCACACCGGGTAACGATGAACCCGGCAACTGCCCGAATTCGGCCAATCCCGGCTGGCACTTTTTGATGAACGTGCAGGTGGGCGATCACTTCATGATGCAGGACATGAACTGCGGCACGCTTTGCGAACAGATGGCCATCATCGGCATCAACGGCAATACCTGGGCGGTCGAGAGAGGCATCCCGAACGCCTTCTGCCTGGCATGCCAGAAGCCGATGGATCACACCGGCGTCACCACGCTTGGCATGGTTGCGACCATAAATTCCGAGACCACCGGCATGGCGTGGAACTTCCTCGCGGACCCGCACGGCACCGGCAGCGGCATGGAGCCGGACATGTACTCCATCGATCACGCCGCATACTCGGTGAACGCGGCCGGCGGCGGCGGAGCCTGGTACAACTGCCCGAACGACGAAGCGCAATCGTGCGTGCAGATCAAGGCGGGCGCCAACCTCGCTTACATCGGCCAACCGGCTACGGCGTCGGTTCCCGAGTGGCCGGCCTTTGCGGACACGGCGACCGCTAGCGGCTCCTACGTGGAATACTATGTCTCGGGCGCGCCTACAGCCCCGGTGGTGGCGAATCCCAACTTCGTCGCGGAAGCGCGGCCCATCGAAAACGGCGGCACCAACTGGGACTCACTGGGCGGCGGCATCTACCAGGTGAGCGGCTCGATTGGCGCCTACGATCCTAAGCGCTCCACCGTGATCGCCTCCTGCGGCGGCGTCCCCATGCGCGATGTGAGCAGCGCCTCAACGGCCTCAGGCGGCGCGGTGGCATCGCTCGCCACGCCGTATACCTACTGCTACGCCAAGAATAACGGCGAATGTTACTCGGGCTCCGCCGCGGGTAACTGGTATGCCAACTGCCCGGCTGGCGTCGGCGACAACACCCAAACCTATCTGCTGCTCGGCGCCGCTACACATGCCCGGATTTCGCAGGTGCGCTGGGACGACCCGGTAGATAACGGGCGCAACATCCGCCCGGTCACCTCTTCATTCCGGCCGCTTTCGAAGCAGTCGAGCTACTGGTCGGCGCGGGTTGCCCCTCCGGGCAATTTCCTTCTGACCTATTCCGATAATGCCAATTTCAGCGGGCAGAGCGCGGTGTTCGCAGTGACGGTTCCGCCGATGCCGGCGTGGGATGGCGTCGACCGGACCACCTGGGTTCCGGTGAACGTCACCGGCGCGGCCGGCCACGGCTCGGCCGTGGCGCAGTTCGGATACGCGGAAAACGGCCCGTTCAACGCGTTCTACTGCAGTTCCCGGCAGGAAGCCTGCCAGGTAGCCGCATCTACGATTCAAGCCACGCCGTACACTTACGCCTCCGAATCGATCACACCGCTGGCTTGCAACTCCGGGTGCACCATTCAGATACCCGGAATCAGCGGCCGGACCGTGTACTACCAGGTCAAGTATTCGGACGGAACGAAAGGAGCCATCGGGGCAGCGATCGTCCCGTAAGGACGACGCCACCCAATCGCTGGCGGCGGCGGCTCCATTCGAGCTGCTGCCGCCCAGAGAGCGGGTCCTGCTCTTCCGCACAATCTGAGCAGGGTCGAGGAGTGTCGCCGCACAAACATGTAGTCCCGGCGTGCGCCTGGAAACGGAGCACGCAATTGAGCGTGCATACAATTTGCCTGTATGCCCGCTGCTTTACACCCGCCCCAAACGTCCACTCTCTCACTTCCTCAGACAGAAACCGCCCAGCCCAAAGCTCTAAAGCTCACACGCGTGGCATACGGGCATTTACTCATCTCCGCCGTTCTCGTTCTGCTCGGTACTCTCTACTTGCTTTCCATTCAGCAGGGCTTTCCCTGGGGGGACGACTACGCACTATATTTTGCCCACGCGCAAAATCTGGCGGGGGGCCATTCCTACTCCGCGACGGGCTATCTGTACAACCCCGCCGAACCGGAGATCGGCCCTCCGGCTTATCCGCCCTTGCTTCCGATTCTGCTCGCGCCCGTATTCCGGGTAGCGGGTTATAACCCACAGTTACTGAAACTGGACGGAATCTTGCTCCTCCTTGCGGCTCTGTGGGCGATTTCCCGTTATCTTCGGCACTTCCTGCCTCCTGGCTATACCGCTATAATCCTGCTAGTTCTCGGACTTAGTCCGTATTGCTCGAAGTACCTGACGAATTCCCCCGCCTCGGATATTCCGTTTCTGTGCCTCTTTTTTCTTTTGCTCGAGCGGTTGCTCGTGGCCAGCCGCACTCACTGGAAAAAACGTAGTGACGCTATCTGGATCGGTGTGCTGTTGTACCTGTGCTGCGCCTGCCGGACCATCGGTGTGATTCTGTTCCCGTGCCTGCTCGCCGCGGAACTGATTCGTGCTTCGGCCCCTTCGCGCCGCTTTGCTCTTCCGCGCGGGTTATGGATCAGCGTGGCCATAGGCGGCATCGGAGCGGCCGTTCAAGGATGGCTGTTACCGGGCCAACAAGCCTATCTGCACATGTTGAATTTCGAACTGCCCACTCTTATCGAGTATGTGAAGGCATATGCGTGGTCAGTCCGGTACAAGTTATTCGCCGTGCCTGGAGTGAGTGGCTGGTTACTGTTGCTATTGCTAGCCGCGCTGGGCCTTCTGGGATTCTTTCTCACTCTGCGTTCCGGAGCCGCTTTTCCGCAGATCTTCACGGTCATATATCTGGCGATGATTGGAATTTGGACGGTCGATCAGGATCTTCGTTTCCTGCTGCCCGTGCTTCCGCTCTGGCTGCTCGATTGCTGTGAGGCTATCTTCTGGTTACAGCGGCGAAAGGGCTTTCCAAAGGCAGTCGCGGCGGGCGCGCTGGGGGCGATTCTGATTCTGTACGCGCCGCACGTGGGGCACACTCCGGCCGGCGCGGTTCCGGACCTTCGCACCGCTGGAACCAACAGCCGCGGGTTCCAGGAAATAGCCGGTTTCGTTCGGGAGAATACTTCGCCGGAAGCGCGAATCGTCTTTTCCAAACCCAAATTGCTGGCTTTCTTTACCGGGAGGCAATGCGTGGTGTATCCCAAGACCGATGCGCAGGCGATCATAGAGTATCTGAAGAGTATTCATGCGGATTATCTGGTGGCGAGCCGGGCATTCGATAGCGACCGCACACTACTGTTTCCACTGGCGAGTGAGCAGCCTAACTTATTGGAACCGGTATACCAGTCCAACGATGCGGCGGTTTTTCGCGTGAGGGTCCGGGAATAATGCGCGCCGCCCCTTTGAGACCAGCGCGCGCGAACGGCGCGGCGGCAGCCATGCCCATGCCGGACCCGACCATCATGCAGTCGCTCGGTTTCGGCTTGCTGGTCGCTTTCCTGTTCATGATCTTCAGCCGCGTTTTTGAGTTGTATTTCACCTCTCTGCACGTTCCGGGTATCAGTTACCGGCTCATGGGTCTTTACCTGGTTCTGACAGGCTCGCTCTTCGTCGCGTTTCGCGACCGCATCGGTCTGTATGCGATCGGCTTCACGGCGTTCTTCCTGCTTTCGATACCCTTCAGCGTGTGGCGCTTCGGAAGCTGGCAAACGCTGACCGATGAGTGGTTAATCGGTCTTGTCGTATTCTTGGCCACGGCTTCGCTCATTACCGATTTCCGCCAATATACCCGAGCGGCCAAGGGCATCGCGGCGGCGATTCTGTTTCTTACCATCACCTGCTCCACGCGCGGCAACATGGATAGCGGCCGGCTGTATCTGGAATATGGCCGCTTCTCAAATCCCAACGAGATGGCGCAGGCCCTGCTGATCGGCATGCCGTTCTGGTGGGCGTTGTACTCGCTCTGGCGGCCGGTTTTCGCCAAAGTGGCCGCCGCCGGAATCCAAGCGCTGATGTTATACATCATCAGCAAAACCGGCTCGCGAGGCGCGTTGATCGCTCTCCTGGCCATCGTGATCGTCATGTTCATCCGCGCATCGGTGTTGGGGAAAATGAAGGTGCTGGTGGGGGCGGCGCTGCTGCTGATGCTGGCGGCGCTGACTCTGCCGGGCGACCTCAAGCAACGGTATCAAACCTTCTTTGCGGAGGATGAAACGGAAGTGCCGGTGAGTCCGGAGCCGCTGGCGCAAGCCGGCCAGCCGGACGATAGCGCCATGATGGCTAGCGCCGTCTCGTCGTCGGCCGCTCGCCGTGACATGCTCCGGCGCAGCCTGATTCTTACGTTGCGGCACCCGCTGCTCGGCGTCGGTCCCGGCCAGTTCATGGTCGCCGAAGATAACATGGAGCGGGCCGAAGGAAAGCGCAGAGGCGCCTGGATCGGCACGCACAACAGCTTCACCGAAGTCTCAAGCGAATGCGGCATTCCGGCGTTTCTGTTTTTTATCGGGATCGTGTTCCGCTCCTGGAGGGAGTCGCACAAGCTCTACCGGCGCACTAGGGGCAATCCCGCGCTGAAAGAAATCAGTTGCCACGCGCTCGCGCTGAATTACTCGCTGGTGGCGTTCTTAGTCACCGGCCTTTTCATTCACGCCGCTTACACGGCCCTGCTGCCGGTTCTAGCGGGAATGACGATGTCGCTACTGCGGACTGCGCAGCCGATGTTGCGGCAGCAGCAGCCAACGCGTTTGGAAACCATACCGGTATTCCGGCGCGCGCAAACCAAGCCCGTTCCCGTCGCAGCCGCGCGCTAGGCGCGGACACTTTCCACGGAGCGGAAGCCAATCCCAGCGGAGCCGCGAGTGTTAGCGAGCGATTTCGGGCCCTAAAACGGCAAACCCCCAGGGAATGGAAACCCTCTGCCCTTTGGTTCCGGATCGGGAGCCGGAGAAGGCGGCGCGGGCGGCTGGTAATTGCCGAAATTCAGATCGGCGCCATGGAAGCTTACGTTGCGGTCGAGGACCATTTCGATAGTGCTGCCTTTCGCCAGAACGGCATCGGGCCCGCGGGTTAGCAGTACGCCCAGCATGCCGGCAGCCGCGCCAACTCCCGCGCCTATGCCCGCGCCCATGCCCACATGTTTCGTAGCCGCGCCGATCACCGTGCCGAGCGAAGCTCCTGCAGCCGTCGTTCCGGCCACTGTGATGGCATCCCCTTTTCTGTTGTCATCGGCCACCACTTTGCCTTCCTTTTGGTCCAGTTCTTCATTGGCGACGCCATCCACCCCGCCCAGGCGGGCGCGGAAATCCCGAGTGACGCCGTTAGGCAGAGTCAGAGAGTCGAATCGTACCCACAATTCGCCCCGGCCTTTCACATGCCCCGGCCGTTTCACTTCCGTCACCGTGCCCAGCACGTAACTGCCTGCGGGAATCACGATGCGATTGTTCACCAGGATGGGGAACACGGTTTGCAAATACACCCGGTCGCCTTCCGCCGAGTGTTTCGTGCTCACACTATTGATGAGCGCCAGCGGAACCCGGGTGCCGGCGGAAACCGTGACCTCGGCGGGCGCCTGCGCCGGCTCGAGTGGCTTGGCCTGCGGTTGCCCAGGTTGCGGCTCCGGCGCCTGCTGCGCGGCCATCGGTACTGCGAGCGAAACTGCCAGCAACCAGTTGCCTGAAAACATCAGCACTCCTAAACCGATTCTACCTGTTGAACGCGGCTAGTTGGCGGAAGGTTGCGCGGCAAGCAGGATATTGGTCGCGCTGGTTTGGCCGCCCGCCGAAAGCTGGATTTGGGGGTTTGCCGGCAAATTGTTGGGCAACTGCACGTTAACCTGATACACACCGGCCGAGCCGGGGCTGAGGCCGGCGTATTTGATCAAACCGGGGTCAAGCGCGCTTCCGTTCAGCAGCACCTGTACGGGGGTGGTGGCGTTTCCGGGGAAAAACGGGATGATTCCGTTGGGATCGGCCGGGGGATCGGTAGCGCCCAGGCCGGTGCCCCAGAGGACCACGATTTCTCCGGGAACGGCGGGAGAAGCCGTGGTGATGAGGGAATAATCGGCATGCTGCGCAATCGCGAAGCCATCGCTGGTGGCGAACAATTCCGGAGCTGTGGCGGCCAGCGTAATCGGTATCTGCGGGCCATGGATTCCCTGGCGGACGACGTATAGGGTGTGCGTTCCCGGTACCAGATTGCTCTGCACCAGCAGGTTGATTTGCGTGGGCGAAACATAAAAGAGTGGCTGCTTGTAGGCGTCGATATACACTTCCGCGTTGGCCAGTTCGAGTGGCAAGGTCGTGGTGTGTTCTGGCAGCGTGGCCGTGCCGTAGGCGAGCGTAGACCCGAAAATGCTGATGATCGAATTGGGCGCGAACGGGCCTTTGCTAAAACTGGCCGCGTCCACGATGCTGTCGGCGGAATAAGCCGGCGCCTGGGCGTTGGCCACCCGCGCCACCAGCGCTGCCAGCAATGCTGCCGTTCGCATCCACACGGCGCCCCGCGCTCTCGCCCCGCGCCTCACCCGGAGCCCGCCCTTTCCCATCCACATGGCTTGAATTCCGCAGAAGGTAGTGGGCGGTATACTCGAAAAATCTTCGAAAAATCGGGGCGCGCATGCTCGATCAAGCCAGAAATGAACTGTTCACAAGGGTAGGGCCAGGAACGCCGATGGGCGGTCTGCTGCGGCGCTACTGGATGCCCATCGCGGGGGCCAGCGAATTCGACCAGACGCCTGTCAAACCCGTCCGCCTGATGGGCGAAGATCTTACTCTTTATCGCGACCTGAACGGCGCCTACGGCCTGGTGGACCGCCGCTGCCCCCACCGCCGCGCCGACCTTTCCTATGGCTTTGTCGAACCCGAAGGCATCCGCTGCAATTACCACGGCTGGCTCTTCGACCACACCGGCCGCTGCACCGCGCAGCCGTTCGAAGATGTCGCCAATCCGCAGGCCTGCTTCCGCGACAAGGTGCGCATCACGGCGTACCCGGTCGAAGAGCGGGCGGGGTTAGTCTGGGCGTACCTGGGGCCCGAGCCGCGGCCGCTCGTGCCCAATTGGGAGCCGTTCACCTGGGCCAATGGCTTCGTGCAGGTCGTCTTCGCCGAAGTGCCCTGCAACTGGTTTCAATGCCAGGAAAATTCCATCGACCCCGTGCATTTCGAATGGATGCACGCCAACTGGAGCATTCGCCAGCGCGGCCAGTTGGGGCCTTACGCGCCCGCTCATCTGAAGCTGGAGTTCGACGAATTCGAGTACGGCTTTCAGTACCGGCGCATTCGCGAAGGGATGACCGAGTCCGATTCGATGTGGACCATCGGCCGCGTCTGCCTGTGGCCGAACTGTCTGTTTACCGGCGATCACTTCGAGTGGCGCGTGCCCATAGACGACGAGAACACGCTCAGCGTAACCTGGGCCTTCAGCCGCGTGCCGCGCGAAAGCGAGCCCTATGTGCAGCAGCGCATTCCGGCGTGGCACGGGCCGGTTAAGGACCCGGTCACCGGGCGCTGGATTTCGAGCCACATCATGAACCAGGATTTTGTGGCGTGGGTGGGCCAGGGCACAATCGCGGACCGCAGCCAGGAGCATCTGGCCACAAGCGATCGCGGGATTCTGCTCATCCGCAAACGGTTCCTGAGCGACCTGGAAGCGGTAGAGCGCGGCGAGGACCCGAAAGCGGTAATTCGCGATCCCGAGCGCAACCGCCGCGTGCCGCTCCCCATAGCCGAGCGACGGCTGCTCACCGAAGGCGTGACCCGCGAGGAATTGCTGCGCCATCCGATCCTCGGGCGGCAGTTGATCGATGGCTACCCCTTCCAGGCCGGGCAGCCCCCGGAAGTGCGTGAGGCATACGAAGCGGCGATGGGGATGCGCTCCAGCGCGGATTAGCGTAGACTGCAAGTAACTAAGGACGGCGTTATGTCCATTCCTTCCCGCGCCGCTGGGGTAGCGGTCGGCGCTGTGCGCTTGTGTCGTGGCGCAGGAACCGGCTTCGCACCCGCAGACAGCTTTGTGGGCCGGCATCAAAATGCAACTCACAGGTCCGGACGGAGACGATTGGTTCGAACAAAACATGAATCGCGCCAGCGAAGATCCCGACGCGGCTCGAAGCGGCCATTCCGGAGTTAATCCACGATCAGAGCGGAATCAAGGGCTACGCCATGCGCCCCGGCAGCGTAGATTCCACATGGATCGGCGGACACCAGGCATTGCGGGCCATTGCCGATTAAGAACAGAACGGCCAGCCGATGTCGGAAACACTCACCTGGATCTACACTGAGCGCATCCGCGTACTGTTTTTTGCCACTCTTGTCCAAATTAGCTCCTCTGCCACGTGAGCGTAGTGGGTGGCCGGGGCTGGCGGAAGCCGCGTTAGTCTGAATTTGAGTTCAGGCCAAGAACCAAATATCAACTATACGGAGACTTCCGCCATGAATCGAGTAT